>CAIZES010000001.1 GCA_903932045.1 uncultured Silvanigrella sp.
AACTACGATTTTAGAAACTACGATTTTAGAAACTACGAGTTCATTCCCAAAGATAGAATTATGACCCCAGATTTTCCGAACCAATCATTAGATCACGTCCAAAAAAAATTCTCCTTGTTTGCTTCAATCGGATTGCATCCCTGGTATCAACGAGAGCATTGGCTCAAACCCGACGGCTCCCTAAGCAGATGCGCAATGGATGAAGACTTTGCTTGCTTCGAAAAAATATTGCACGAAAACTCTCGTTGGGTTTGGGCCATTGGCGAAACAGGTTTCGACTTGCATCGCATGAGTGGTCGCGAAAAAGAGATTGCCGGAAGCATGCAACGCGCTGCGTTTGAATTTTGTATCGACATTGCAGCTCGAAAAAATCTTCCACTCATTGTCCACACGCGCAACGCTTGGCAAAGAACACTCGACATGCTTTTTTCAACCCAACGCATCACACCCGCACTCATTCATTGTTATGGAGGTCCGTCTGAATGTTTTTTGGAACTCCGCAAACGGAATATTTTCGTTTCTTTTGGCGGCCCCGCCACTTGGAAGAATGCAAATAAATTGCGAGCGGTTGTGAGGCAATGCCCTTCCGACATCCTGATGTTAGAAACAGATGCGCCCGATTTGCCGCCTGAGTTTGCAGATGGCACAAAACCCAAACGCAACGAGCCTTGGATGTTGAACGAAATTGCTCAGAACATTGCTCAGCTCCGAGGAGCATTGGTTAGCGAGTTAAAACATCAGTCGGACACAAATTTTTTCCGATGGCTTGGAGTTTATTCCGCAGGACACCAAGATAAAGTGCCCTTTTGAAGTATTTACCGTCGCACTAACCGCTGCATCACAATTTGCTCTTTGATCTGAGTGAATCCTTGATGGGAAAAGAAGTCGAACGCATCTTGGTTTTCTGTGGGAATTCTTGTCACAAGCCGAAAACAACCAGAATGCACACACCACTTTTCGGCCTCAGCAACCAAAGCTGGCCCTATTTTTGTTCTTCGACAATCGGGATCCAATACAAAGCTTCCCAGCTCGCCTGTAGGATTGAACTCCAAACCGTAACGCACGTGCACATGAAGCCACGCCCTCACTTGGGCACTTTCATCAACTGCCAAAAAAATTCTGTGGTCGGTTTGGCGAAAAATTTCCTGTACCCGCTGGGTAAAGTCGCCCTGAGAGATAGGAAAACCAGAACGTTTGGCAAGTTCAATCACCCCAGAAAGATCGGAGATGTAAGCCTCTCGAAGAGTAAAACCCGTTGGTAATAATTGCACTGACGCACCCCTCTCTGACTTTTAAAGACCCCCGCCCGCACTTGCCAAATTCGGATTTCCGGGCTAGCTTATCGTTATGCGAATGGGGAATCGTCTAATGGTAGGACAACGGATTCTGATTCCGTTTGTCTAGGTTCGAATCCTAGTTCCCCAGCCATCCATTAATATTCAGGCAAAATGCGCTCCTCACTGAACTTTATTGTAGCAGTCCTATGCCGCGAGCGAATAGCCATTTGCGTCAATTTTTTGCCAGAACTGCGCCCAGCGTCCTTCGGTATGAGACAAAGTCCTGAGAGATAGCACAGCA
>CAIZES010000002.1 GCA_903932045.1 uncultured Silvanigrella sp.
CAGCAACAAGAACTGAAAACTTTGTGTATACAGTTTTGGACAAACATGCCTAATATGTTTGGCTGGTTACAGAAAGAAATAGGCCGATGTCGGTAAACTCACGCTAGCCGAGTCCAGCTCTGCCTGAGTGTTCGAACTGTTCTCTCCCCTATCGTCAGCAATGCATTCGAGATTTTGTCTCTTTAGAATTGACAGCGCGGGGTGATTTCCCTAACCTTTGATGGGTATAACGAGATTTTTTCTCATTAGGAGGCAATCAGTTGATAGTTAGCCTTTCCCTTGAAAACTGGATGTCTTTCCCAAACCCTGTGACGTTCTCTATGTGCGCCAGCAAAGAGCGTCAGCATGGGGATAGAATTACCAAGCTCGACAAATACCAAACAAGAGTTCTTCCGGTCGCAGCCATTTACGGTGGCAACGCTTCTGGCAAAACCAACTTTTTCAAAGCTCTCAAATTTGCCAAAGAGCTCGTAGTCAAAGGCACGCAACCAGACAGCCTGATTCCTGTTGAGCCGTTTCGCTTAGCAGCCAAGGGCTCCGAAAAGCCTTCTCAGTTTAGTTTTGAGCTCCTGATTGACGATGACATCTACGACTTTAAATTCTCCGTTACTCGCAAGGCCGTGCACGAAGAGAAACTAACAATTATCACGCGCACAAGCGAAAAGGTATTGTATCATCGGCAGAACGGAAAAATAGATTTTGATGAAGCGCTCGCAAAAGATCGCATGCTGGAATTTGTTTTTAAGGGAACCAGAGACAACCAGCTTTTTCTTACCAACTCCATCTCACAAAAAGTTGAGAACTTTAAACCCATCTACACATGGTTCAAGGATTTTCTCGAATTGGTTGCGCCCGATTCACGCTTTGGGGCTTTCGAGCATTTTCTTAACGAGAGTCATCCTCTTTTTTCGACGATGAACGAAATGCTTCCGCAGCTCGACACCGGAATCGCTCATTTGGGCGGAGAAGACATTCCTTTCGATAATTTACAGTTGCCCGACCCTCTTAAAACGAAGCTTCAAGAGGATATTAAAGAGGGGATGACTGTTCGACTGCTAACCGACGAAAGAGTTGTTGTAACCCGCAAAGATGGTGAGCTGGTTGCCAAAAAGTTGGTAACATTTCATCCCAAGGCCGACGGCACGGAAGTCAAGTTTGAGATGCGACAGGAGTCGGATGGCTCGCAGCGGGTGATTGATTTGTTGCCGGCATTCTTGGATCTGTCGAATGTGGCGTCCAAAAAAGTTTACGTAATTGACGAAGTCGACCGCAGCCTCCACACCTTGTTAACTCGCAAACTCTTGGAATCCTATTTGAGTCGCTGTTCTGCCGAAACCAGAACTCAGTTGCTTTTCACAACTCATGACGCGTTGATTATGGATCAACAACTGTTACGGCGCGATGAAATGTGGGTCACCGAGCGCGACCTTGCCGGAGCCTCAAATCTGTTCTCTTTTAGCGAATACAAAGATGTCCGCTACGATAAGGATATTCGCAAGAGTTATCTCCAGGGCCGCTTAGGCGGGGTTCCCCGAATTTTATTGGGAGGAAATTTAACGGGCGAACACTCTATCGAAGCCGCCAGAGAGGGCTGCTGATGGCGGAACATAGGCGCAAATTTTCCAGACCTTTCGGCAACCGTCCCTATCGCAAGTTATTTGTGATTGCAGTGGAAGGCGATAAAACCGAGCCAATGTATTTCTCGCTGTTAAAGAACTCGAATTCAATCATTCAAATCAAATGTCTCAAAGGTGCTGGCGAGAGTTCGCCACCACACGTACTTGCGCGAATTACTAGGCATCTTAAAAAAGAAGGCCTGAAAGCCACAGATGAAGCGTGGCTTGTTGTAGATAAAGATCAGTGGACGGATGTTCAGCTGAACCAACTTCATGACTGGTCGCAATGTGACAGCAATCGCGGATTCGCTCTCAGCAATCCCATGTTTGAATTCTGGCTGTTGCTTCATTTTGAAGACGGCAACAAAGTTAATTCGCAGAGAGATTGCGTTGACCGCCTTAAGCGGCACCTTCCCGAATTCGATAAAGTTTTCGATGCCCGCAAATTTGCCCTCAACAACATTGCTCATGCAATTACCAGAGCCAAGCAGCGTGATAATCCGCCTTGCACCAACTGGCCACGCTCCATGGGAGCCACTACCGTTTATCGTTTGGTGGAAAAGCTCTTGGAACCCGAGCCGCACGGATGACTCAATTTTTGATCGATATTATTGGCAACGTGAATTTGAACACCACAAACCCATCAGGGTACGTGGCGTCTGCTCCACTCTCGCACCAGATAGCCCCGCCATGCGCGTGCACAATTTTTTGAGCGATGGCCAAACCGAGACCTGTGCCACCCGACTTTCCCTTGGTGAAAAACGAGTCAAACAATTTTGGAAGATCTTCTTCCGCTATTCGGGGGCCATTATTTCCAATAGAAAATTGCACGAATCGCACGCCATTTTGTTCGATGTCCTCAGCAACAAACCAAACTTTACCTGTCTGCCGAAGCGCCTGATACGCGTTGCCCGCAATGTTCGCAATCACGCGCTCCAACTTGAGCTTGTTGGCGGCAACGAGCTCCTTTGTTCGCACATCCACAGAAAGCTCAACTTGGGCCGCCGGAAATATCTCCCGCACATTTTCAATAGCGTCGCGAATGAGCACTGACGGCTCGATGGGCTCCGTCACAACCTCGGACTTCGCTCCAAGCTCCATCACGTCGGAAATTAAACCTTCGGCCTGCGCCGTCGCCTTGCCAATGTTTGCCGAAGCTGTGGCTGTAATTTTCTCAATTTGCTCCAGGGTTTTTGCTTTCTTGAGCAGATCGAACGTTGTTTTGACGAGCTGTAGCGGCCGTCGCACGTCGTGCGCGAGCATCTGAGTGACTTGCGCAACCGCACCTAAGCGCGCCATACGCTCGTTTTCGGCGGCAAGGTGTCGGATAGAGTTCACTTTGGCGAGATGGTCTGAAAAAATGTGAGCCACTTCGTGAACGGCCATCGTGGGGATGTTTTGGGCAAGTGTGATTTCATCAACGAGATCAATTTGCAGTGGGCTAACAAGGTCTCGCTGTAAAGCGCGGGATGCTCGAAGAAAAAGAAGAGAAACAGAAATAAGCAGAGAAAATGCAGCTACAATTGCTGTGGCTTGCAATCCAAATTCCCGAAAAAAAGACACGGATATTTGCGCCACAAAGTCGGTGTTGCCAATAATAGGAACTCGCATGTCCAGAAAAGAAATGGAATCCGTTGCGGAGCAATTGTTAGTCATGGGCGGCAATTCCAAGACACCTTTTCCGCTCTGACAAAGGGTAATCGAGACCGCATTCAGCTCCACTTTGGCATGAGTCATGGCGTTTTCAATAAGCGTACGATTGCCTTGTGCGATACCAAGGCTTATCTCTTCACTAAAACGAGAAAGCGACTCGCTTCGAGACTGATGGCTCAACCAACCAAAATAGGCGACCATCGCAAGTTGAATGAACGAGATGGCAATAACCGACGCCACAAGGGGCGTCTTTATTGTGTTTGAAAACCATTGCGCAATGCTAATTCGGTTCATATTAAAGCGGTTCGTAGAGAATGATGTCGTCGTCATCGCGCCCTTTAACCGCCTCGTTCAGGCGAACCCGATCGCTTCTATAGGCGATTTGTGCTATCCGAAATCCAACGTGAATATAGGGAACTTCTGTAAGAATCGCGCGCGAAACCTTCTGGTAATGAGCGGGGAGGTCTTCGAGGTTTAGAATTTTTCGGCCTTCTTCCAACAAATCCATGACACCGGGCCTTTGAATCATTGGCGACGAAATCGCCCCTTCCTTGCCAAGCACATGGTAAATTCCATCAGGGTCGCCCGAAGCTACGCTAGGCGTACCAAAAAGAACATCTACATCGTGTGTCTTGTAATAGATGCCAAGCTGCTCCTTGAATGTTATTAACCCGCTGCGCTCTGAAAGGTGCAAGCCAAGATCTTTAAGAACCTCAATGAGAATTGGGGATTGACTGGTTAAAACAGTAATAGGTTTTTTGGCGGATGCGGCGAGAAGGTCTGGGATAAATGCATCGCCTTGTGCAGAAAGCATTGCAATTTCGGAATCGGACAGTCGTCCCGCCTGTAGCGGAAGAAATGATTGAGGATCACTCCGAAATGAAGGAGAGTTTTTGCGAATTCGTTTCAGGGCTGAAAATTCATTTTGATATAGGAGTGATTGAAGCGCAAGGCGCATTTTGGGATCGGAGAAAAGGCGGCCTGGCAATCCATTGATACGCAGCGTATCGTGACCAGATTCGAGACCTGTAAAGCAGGCAATGCGCCCCTCCTCTTGACAAATCGGCTCAAGGCTACGTCCGAAATCGTGATAGGCGTCGATAGTTCCTTCTTCAAGGGCTTTTGCGCCCTCTGTGAGAGGAATTTTAACAATAGAAGCCAAACTAAACGGGGCCTGTATCGGCGCATATGGGTTTCGTTCAAGCTCGACCGAATTTTCAGAGTGCGTGAGAAATCGATAGGGGCCAGTTCCAAGGTCTTTGCCATCTTTAATGAGAACGGCCGAGTAGCGGATACCGGCGAGGTGCTCGAGAGCCATGCGAAACGGCGTTTTGAATTCCACCTGCAAGGTCTCGGCGTTGAGAGCTCTCACGCCGCTCAAGGTATGTGTTTCTTCAAACGCTTCCGAGCCAACAACTTTGTACAGAACATCGGCAAGACTGCTGTTGGCAGACCTGGGAGTGAGGGCAAGACCGTGCTCCCATGCCGTTTTGAAGTGATGGGCGGAAAGAGGGGTGCCGTCCGAGAAGCATCGCGTTACATCGATTTTGAATGTAAAAATCCGGCGGTCATCGGAAACGGCCCATGAACGAGCAGCGGCGGGGCGAAGTGTTCCGCGACTGGTCAACCTTGCGAGAGGTTCAAAAACATTGCCGAGAATAACGTCTGCAATAAGGGTGTGCTGCAGCGCGGGTTTGAGGTCGCCCCAAGTGTCTGGGAAACCAACGTGAATCATTCTCTCGCCTCCCTGGGTACGATGCATTCCCAATCTCCAAAAGATAGGTATAAAGATTACAATGCCGACAATGAGCAGTTTAGTAGAGAGCTTCATTTTCGGGTATTACTCACTTGTTCCGCCGCCAGGGCCGCGAGCTATTTGCGCTTTATCTTTGGTACCAAAGTCGGTCGCCAAGGCCGTTTGTGCCGCAAAGGCAACGCCAGCGAGAGGAAGAACCGCAAGAAACTTGAGAATCAACATCTTAACGGAACGCATAAAAACCTCCTTGAAAAACGTTACAACCAACAACCGGGATCCTTCGTGAAATACGATCCCGTTTTTGCGAAAGCCACATTTCTATCGCCACCGCACTTACGAAAATGAGCGCAATTTGCGCAACCTTCAATCTTTCCTGCCCGCAGGCCTACCATGACTTCATGCCTCAGAAAAGTCTTTTCTAAACGATCAACCAAAACGTGACCCAACACCGTGGGAGTTCGGCTAGAAACCTTCATGGTTCCAGAGGGATCGACAACAATCCCCTGAAACCCAAGGTACTGCG
>CAIZES010000003.1 GCA_903932045.1 uncultured Silvanigrella sp.
CGGACGTTTTGTTGGCAAGTTTTACATGCGTACTTGAGATATACATGTTGCTTAACGATAAGCTTTGCAGGGATGAGTTCGAGTTTTTCAACAATTTCTTCGCCAATTTTAACAAGGGGTGAATTGTCGTGCTCGCAAACTTTTTCGTTCTCGGGAATATCATGAACACAGATTTCGCGAGGTAAGTCGGCTGGCAAAGGCTTTTTACCGCCTTTTTTACGGTCGTGACCTTTAACAGGCGTTGTGTCATCTGCTGGTTTTTCTTCTGTTTTAGATTCCTCTTTGGTAGATTCGACGATGGTTTGTTCTGCTTCATTAAAAATACCGCTTGCAGAGACAATGGGTTCAGCGGTGATATATTTCTCGCTGCTTGTGCCAAAGATTTTCCGTTTAAGCGAATTAATTTCCTCTTGAAGAGTAATGACGCGGTTGTGCATCATGGCATAATCCATTCGGTACTCTTCAGGCAGGTTTTCTAGAACACGTTTCATTCTATCCATATAGATAACTATTTACATAAATAAAATCCTTTGTCAACTATATGACACGAGAATAATTTAAAGGTTCATGTTTTTTTATTTTCCAGATATCAATTCCATTTAATAGCCATTCGAGTTCGCTAGCGCTGATATTTGTTGTTGATGTTTCGCCGTGCCGTAGCCACGGAAACCTGTCCTTTTCAAGAACTTTCATCCACAACGCAAAACCTGTTTTATCCCAATACAAAATCTTGATACTGTTTTTTCTTTTGTTTATAAATATAAAAAGTGCGTTTTCAAATGGATTTAATCCAAGTGATGCCTGGACAAAAGCGCTTAAGCTCAAGAGGCCTTTTCGAAAATCGACGCAATTTGCGCATAAATAGACTCTGTCAAAACAACCAAAAATTTTCACGCTAACTCCCTCAGCAATGCGCCCAGCCATTGCGGATCGATCTGTTCACAAACGCGGATCCGCAAACCATTGCCCGTGGCGATTTTGAGGAGCGGCTTTCGCTTGATGACCTCCTGTTGTCTTACATGAATTTCTCGAAAGATAGGGCGCTGTTCAGGGGGCTGAACCCGAAGCGCTACGGCTGCTTTCTCGGAGCCTCCTGCCTTGTAGTAATGATATTTCAGGGCGCTCTTCGAGATGTTTTTCAGCTGAGAAAACTTAGCCACACTCAAGCCTGACAAACTGAATTCTTTTACGAGCTGCGCCCACACTTTGTCACCGAGTCTTTTTGAATACGATTTCGCCATGTATCCCCCAATAAATCATAAAATCGTTTGGTGGGATTTATGCGCCCTGCAAAAGTTGACTTCAATATGGGTGGGACTTGGCGCTTACAACAATTTGCGAAATGTGCCTGTACTTTGATTAGACTTTTCGCACCTGTCTTCTATAAATGAATCATGTTCGAAGAAGCTTTATTGGCAGGTGTAACATGCCCCCAAAAAAAGAGAACACAGCCGATCGCAAGGCGAAAGCCAGTCGGAATGCAGCGGCGGCCAGTCGGAATGCAGCGGCGGCCAGTCGGAATGCAGCGGCGGCCAGTCGGAATGCAG
>CAIZES010000004.1 GCA_903932045.1 uncultured Silvanigrella sp.
CGATATTTGCGCCAGGAAGAGCATTCTTAACTCTTTCATTGAAAAAAATGGCTCCTAGTTATAACAAAGACTTCGGAAATCAAAAAGAAATCTCGTTCCTAGTCATCGATATTCTAAATCCAGCATTTTCGCCAAATTACGCAACCCTACCAAAATTAACATCCTGTCCAAAAATCATAGATCTTGTTTTAGCGGGAGATTTGCCACCTGGCATAGCAGCATTCATGAAAAACACAGAGGGAGACATACAACCCATTTCGCGGTGGTCATCTCTTTCCAACAAGGAAAGAGAAAAATGGAGTTGCAACATCAAAAATCATTAGCGTCAATCAACGTCGGGCTCAATTCCACCATTCATAATGTTAAAGTCACCACCTTGCGGCGGTTTTTTTTTCATCAAAAGCTCTAAACCACATCCTGTAACCATCGCCTCGCATAGACACAGCCAAATTGTCGGTTTTGGTGTCCATTGTCGCCCTTTACAACCACCGCATCCGTATCACAATAAAAAGAATATTTTTCAATCATTGTGACATCTTCTATAACATAAATGGGGCGCCCCACAGTTGAATACAGGTCGCACCCCGCATAACACCAAAGGGAGCTATTAAAAAAATTGTTGCGTACGTTCCAAGGATTCATTTCCTCATTTGATTTGATATTTCAAAGCCCACACAACATTATTCAAAGCTGAAGCAATGGAGGTGTGCCATGTCTGGTACAGTGCTCTCAGTGCGCGGCAGTGTTGTAGATACGATATTCTCGGACGACATCCCCAAAATCCATTCTCTCTTAACTGCGGGTGTCAGTAAGCAATTTATGTTGGAAGTCCAGTCTCATCTGAATCAAAAAACCGTTCGCAGCATTGCACTTTCGCCCACTCAGGGCCTCGCACGCGGAATGACTGTTGAAAACACTGGCGAAAGTCTCAAAGCACCTATTGGAAAAAATGTTTTAGGAAGAATGCTCAACATTTTTGGAGACACCATCGACAATAAACCAGCCCTGCAAGATGTCCGTTGGAAGAATGTATTTCAAGATCCGCCCACCCTCACAAAACATTCAACGCATTCCGAAATATTTGTAACAGGAATCAAAATCATCGATCTGCTTTGCCCTCTCGAACGAGGAGGAAAGGCTGGAATGTTTGGTGGCGCCGGCGTAGGAAAAACGGTTTTGCTGAGCGAACTTATTCACAACACCGTAAAACATCACGAAGGAGTCAGTATTTTTTGCGGCATTGGCGAGCGATGCCGCGAAGGCGAAGAACTTTACCGAGAAATGAATGATGCTGGTGTGCTCCAAAATATGGTGATGGTTTTTGGGCAAATGAACGAGCCTCCAGCATGTCGGTTCCGCGTGGCAAACACAGCTCTCACCATAGCAGAATATTTCCGAGATGAAGAGCATCGAGACGCACTCCTCCTCATCGATAATATTTTCCGATTTATTCAGGCGGGTTCTGAAGTTTCTGGGCTTTTAGGACACATGCCGTCGCGCTTAGGATATCAACCTACGCTAGGCACAGATCTATCGTGGCTTGAAGAACGCATTGCAAGCACCGACACAGGGTCAATCACTTCACTTCAAGCAGTTTATGTTCCCGCAGACGACTTTACCGACCCCGCAGCCGTGCATACCTTTTCGCATCTTTCGGCCTCTATCGTTTTATCGCGCAAACGAGCAAGCGAAGGATTTTTTCCGGCTGTTGATCCTCTTCAATCAAACTCGTCAATGTCTTCACCAAATATTGTTGGAGAACGTCACTACAACGTGGCTCGTGCGGTTGTGGAAACACTCGCACGATACAACGATCTCAAAGACATTGTCGCAATGCTTGGTTTGGAGCAACTCTCGCGCGCCGACCGCGAACTCGTTTTTCGGGCCAGACGCATCGAACGCTTTCTGACCCAACCCTTTTTTACAACCGAACACTTCACTGGAAAAAAGGGAAAACTTGTGAATTTAGAAGACACACTTCAAGGATGCGAACGCCTCCTTGCCGATGAACTCAAACAACTCCCAGAGGACGCATTCTACCTTGTTGGCCCTCTTTCCGACGTGTCCGAAGGAGGGAAAAAGTGAACAACGCGAAAAACCAGGATAGACAGCAACAAATACAAAAACAAATGAAAGACGAAGCAAACACACTCA
>CAIZES010000005.1 GCA_903932045.1 uncultured Silvanigrella sp.
ATACCGAAGGACGCTGGGCACAGTTCTGGCAAAAAATTGACGCAAATGGCTATTCGCTCGCGGCTTAGGGGTGCTACCATAAAGTTCAGTGAGGAGCATATTTAGCCTGATGGTCAGGACATTAAATGGCCTCCACACCCGAGAAGTTCGTGCGCCATTGTCATCATGCACCTTGGATTTCCCATCGCTTGTTCAGCAAGGGCGCGAATTACGCCAGGAGTAAGAAGCTCTGCGTTGCCGGCCTCGGTGATGGCTTGAGTCAGAATGGAACGCATCGCCTCTGGTGAACGCGCATCCAGATGGAGGCGCGTGCGAATTCTACTCTCAAGCGGCAAGAGCGACGGATGTTTGATATTCGCTAAAAAACGATTGTCGCCAGCAAACACCACGGCAAGAATACATCGTGCATCAAGATCAGCAGAACTCAGCAGACGAATCTCGTTTAAAACCTCAACGGGAACTTCTTGGCTCTCATCAACAAGCAGAACCGGCCGAAACATGCAGTTGTGAATCTGTGAAACCCAAATGACCTTTCTGGCTGACACCCAACAACAATTTATAATAGTCGTCACGATGTTGTTCAAAGAACTCCGAGAGGTAGAGAAGTGGTTGGGAAAGATGACCATGTGCGCAAAGAAAGAGAGTGATAAGGAGACGTCCTACGCGTCCATTGCCATCAGCGAAGGGATGAATAGCTTCAAATTGATAGTGGAGATATGCACAACGTACCAGCGGAGGTTCGATTGCATTGGTGTCATTGATGTATCGCTCCAGCATCGATAGAGCTTCAGCAAGATCCTCTGGAGGTACAGGAATAAACGTGGCGTCAGTCAGCGTGCACCCTGGTCGCCCGATCCAGTTTTGCGTTGTCCGGAACTCTCTGGGACGTACCCCACCGCCTCGAACTCCATCAAGAAGCACCCCATGGATTTCGCGTATCAGTCTCGAACAGATGGGCAGCGAATTCAGAAGCTGGAGCCCGTGCTCCATTGCCTTGACGTAGTTCGCCACCTCGCGAACATCCGCCGTGCGTTGGTCTGACTCATCGTTTTCGTAAGCAAAGAGATCTTCCAGTCCTGCCTGTGTGTTTTCAATCCGAGAACTCTGGACAGCCTCCCTCCGCATATAGGGAGCCATCAGGATGTGAGGATTGGGAAGAAACCGGCCAACACCGGAAAGCTCAGCGAGAGCCCTGTCCGCGTCTGAAATGAGACCGGCCAGTGCCCAATCCACTTCGAGAGTTGGTGGCAACGGGTTGGGCACGAAGGCGTAGTAATCACGTATAGTCTTGATGCAACGTCCTGCCGCCTGTGAAGTGAAGTCTGTCGGTTTCACGCTTCCCCCTTATTCAATCTAAACCATCCACGCTTTAATAAGATTACACTTTATGAAACCGAAGTCAATCTCGATTGAATAACTCTGAAATCTGTTCAAGTCGATTTGAATAGTGGACACTCCGATTTGCGGCCAATTGTGACTGAAAGAAATCCCCGTGGGACGGCCAGCGAGGAGAGCCTTCCAGGGCCTTTGGCGGATCTAGGGAACAAGAGTTTCGAACGACTTGTTCTTGTTGATATTGATATACTATTGAAATTAAATAGAAATCGCTAACCTTGGTATGAGACGGCACCTCCACCATAACCATCTATAATTACGGTTAGTTATAAGCAAAAACCAGGTCCGAATCGGACCGGGTAGACCTGGGTGCGTCGACACGAGAGGCAGACGACATCCAGACATTCTTCCTATCATTTTGGAGCGTTGAGCGACCACTTCCGGGCTCGCACCTCAGACGACATCCAGACGTCAATTCGAGTACATCCACAGCATTCAGAACCAGCGAAATCTAAACGCTCCCAGTCCCTGCGGTCGGTTGTCACAATCGATGTGAGGACCAGGAAATATTGAACTGCGAAGTTCTGGATTGAGAAAGAGCCGTGCTGCTCGCGAAGACATTCTGTTTTTTACTGAGTGGATATCCGTTCACTACGGTGCATAGTCTTCAAACATTTGCGTTCTTTGTCAGGACTTGTTGGAGTTTCTCTGGTGAGGCATACAAGATTCTTTGGGCAGGTCTTTTTTGGATGTTCAAGAGTGCTTCGTTGCTTGCAATTGGGTTATGCAGGGCAGAATCGGTACCTGAGGCATTGATTGAACTCAACTCTTGCAGTTCTCGCTGCAGCACATGACTCTGTCAGCAATGATTGAGACTCCTTTGTCCATGTTCCTGAGAAAACTTCAAGCGGCAGTGCACCGCCAAGCGCATAGTGGGGAATGCGATTGTTGTGATCGGTGAGGTATTCATTCACAGCGCCGCAAACGGCTTCGAATGTTGTGAGTGAGAGGAATAGGGCTTCAATCATAGAGTTCGAGAACTCGACATCAATTTGTGCAATCGTGCGTATGATCCGCCCTACCTCTACGAGCGAGTCAACGTCTTTGTTTTGATTTTCTGTCCCGTCGCACCACGGGCACTTCCTTCGGTCGTCCGCAAACAGATTGGGAACGCCAACTTTCGCAGAAACTCTATTTGCCACATCAAGCGCTTTTTCAATGAGGGCTTTGGTATTTGCGCCGCCATAGGTTTGGGTCACTTCCCAGGCAAGAACATAGCGCGAAGCATTATCAACGATCGCCTGAATGTAAACTTTTGCGCCGTTCACAATGCGAAATACCGATACGTCTACATGCCAAATCTGATTAGGTTCTGACGCGCGAATTCCAATCTTTGGTTTGGGCGCATAAATTCTTAAACCGGGCCTGCGTAAATTGAACTCACGCACGATTCGGTACCAAGCAGTTACCGAAGCAAACACTAACTGCTGTCGTTTCGCAAACATCGCGAGCGAATTGAGACTGAAGTGCGCAAACTCTTTTGCAGTGACGAGTTCTTTGATGGCGCACGTTTCCTTGCTTGTTATTTTTGTTGGGGAAAGCTTCGGGCACGATCGACTGATCGGGTAAGAGACACTTTATCAGCCGTTTCACCCACGAGTGGTAGCGTGCTGCAGTGAGTCCAATGCTCTCAAGGCATTCTTTGAGTGACAGGTGCGCCTTTGCCAATTCGATGGAGTCGAGAAGTTTCTTTTTGAGCTCGCCGGCAGCAATTCGCATATACTGCATCTGAAACCCAGTCACTCGTAGCGAAACCCGAACAAGCGCATTCTTTGCTTGTTCGGCCGCACATGCTTTTTGCTGAGCGGCATTCTCTTCGATAACGACATCGCACGATTTGCCGAGGCTAGGATGAGTCACAACTTCTTTGACGCCTTCTCGAATCCATTGCAGCGCGGTGGAACGCGGAATGTTGAGATTAGGAAAAAGATCGGGGTCGCCGGAACGCGCGACCGCATTTCTTACTTGGATGTCATAGGTCCGCTTCGCCATGTGCCCCTCGCTGTTTTGTTCACGATAGAGCTATAGTACCATGGGTCTGAAACGAATTTACAGCGGCTGAAGTCCAACTTCTGTTGTTGGGCAGCACCGTTACGAAACAAGCTCATTCAATTTGTCATCAAGAACTTTTTTCATAAATGTCTGCCAGGGGAGATGAGCTTCTTCAGCCTGCAGTTTGAGTTGTTCCAGCAATCGAAAAGGGATGCGAATGGAAATTGGAATTTCTTTCTCTTTTTCTGATTTCCGTGGACGGCCAACTCGGCGCATCTCGCTTTGCTGCTGAAGGCGCTCTGACGAGACTCGTTCAAACGTCGCAAGCTGCTCTGGGGTCATCTCGGGAAGTTCGTCGTAATCATACCCTTCCCAAGCCTTTTTGCGGTACTCTTTTTGCTTTTCTGGCACTAATGATTCGTATAACTTCCTCGCCTCCACAAAACGATCTTTCGCAGAAGACGACAATGAGCTGACGATTTCGGTGAGAGAACCCAATGGCGATGAATCTGTCTTCTTCCTCTGTGTGTTCTTCGTCGTAGGTTTCGACGTGGAACGGATCTTCGAAGACCGTTTGGGCTTCTTCGAACCGGACGCCGTGCTTTTTGAAATTTGCCCTGTCTTTTTCCTTGTCCCAGTCATACCACATCCCCTCTCTCCTATTTCGGTATATACCAAAATATAAACCTTTCAAGGGAAATAACAAGCGCGTTTTTATGAATTTTCAAGACAAAACCTTGTCGTAGTCACAACACGACGGCAAGGCTGATTCTCACGTCGACAGGTTTTTCCCTCCTTTTTAGCGTGTGAAACCGTATCTGGAGATGGCACCATTCAAGTTCACGTCGCGGTGAGCTCCCAATTCCCTAGTTTTTCAAAACAAAGTTCCTGATTCATGATTTCCGTGACGGAGGGATTTGTCATGGATTCAGAAGAGCAAATTATGGGTTTGCGAAAAAAAGTTCTTGCAATACGTCATCGAGTTGAAGGGTCTAAGGGATTTCCCAATGCTATTCGCTCAGAGGCGTTGGTATTGGTGGAAAAATATGGCGTGATAAAAGTAGCGTCCATTGCAGGAATTTCGGTACCAACACTTAACAATTGGCGAAAGAAAAATCGAGATTGCCTTAAACAGGAGGAGGAGACTCCGTTAATTGTCACGCGTGTGTGCGGCGAAAGTGGGAGTGATCAAAAGGGAGGGCTTCTTTTCAAATTCGAGTGGCGATCATTTTCGATGGAGATTTGTAACGGGAGAAAAAGATGATTTCGTTCCCATCGCATTCGGATATCGTGCTTTTCCACACCCCTGTGTCTTTTGGATGCGGCATTGATGGCATGTGTCGCTATTGTCGTATTCTTTTGCGACGTGAACTAATGGAGCGAGCGTACTTTCTGTTCATAAATCGGAGTCGAGAACAGGTGCGGGTATTTTGGTACGATGGACAAGGATTTTCGCTGTGTGAGACACAAAGACCTCTACCCTTGCTAGAAAACGGCACTATTCTTTCTTCTGTGCATTCGGTACACGCGACCCGCACAAAGCCATAAGCGTGGATGCAAAAGAGTAAGTAGTTATCAAATTCCTTCTTGATGTAGCTGGGAACCGAGCGACCCTCCAACTCTCGCTCAGCAAAAAAAGTTGCAAAAAAGCGCCGTACAATGTCGTAAAGTACGGTTTTTTCGGGGTGACGG
>CAIZES010000006.1 GCA_903932045.1 uncultured Silvanigrella sp.
AATTTTCGATCTCTGTCATTTTTTTGACATCTGAAGTTCCGGGGCTTTTGTCCGATGAGGTCTTGAAAACAAAAGGCAGGAGAAAATTGTGAAAACGAATCATGACGTGGAAGTGCAAAGATTGGCAATGGAGAGTTTGGCGTCAATGCTGGAAGCCGAGAGACAGCTTGAAAATGCTCTTCATAAGGTTCAGGAGCTTGCGCTGCTCGATGAGACTTTTGAAAGTAAGCCAAATGGGCCTGGTATTGAAGTTGTGAGAAACCAGTTTAGAAGAATTGCATTGAACCTTGAGCGTTTAGATACTGCATATGAAGCAATAGTAGAGGAAACACGCGAGCAATCTTTAGCTGTTCGGCGGGCAGAGCACACACTTTCTGACGCTCATTCGCGTATCGCAGCGGGAGTGGGATCACTCACCGCATTTGCGGAACAACTTCATTCAAGTATCGATCTCGGTAGGCTTGCCTTGGATGAGGCTCGTCAGGGTTCTGAAAAGAATAGAGTTTACTCAAGCGTCATCGCAGGTTTGGGTCGCAATTTTCGTTTTCTTGACGATTCTATGGATAGCGTCCATCGCGTGGTTGGAGAGTGGGAGCAGACACTGAAAAAAGAACACGCATCAAATTCGGAAGCCTGCATTTTTTCGCAAAACTCATTGAACGCTCTTGAGTGGATTGATTCTTTGGTGCGAACGGGAAATACAATGATGCAGGATGTTAATCAGCGCATTATGCGTCTTGCGGATCGTGTTTCTGATATTACGAGCATTATCGATGTTATTGATGATATTTCTGAGCAAACAAATCTTTTGGCGTTGAATGCAAGTATCGAAGCTGCGCGTGCGGGTGAACAAGGAAATGGTTTTGCAGTTGTTGCCGATGATATCCGAAAATTAGCGGAACGTTCTAGCATTGCGACTAGGGATATTTATCAAAGAATTGAGGCCATTCAAGGCGAAACAACAGAAGCCATGACGGCTATTTTGGAGGCTGGAAATTCTATGGACGCAGGAGTTCGTCATGCGGAAATCGCAAATAACTCCATTAAGGAATTGGACGAAAAAATTGGCCACATGTCGCGTGAGCACATTGCTGCGCAAAATAGTTTGAGCGACCTTTCGAATCTAATTTCTACACTTCATTCGCGCGCAAAAGAAATGAGTCGTGCGGTTGAAAATGTGGTGCGTTCTGATCAGACTTCGTCCGATTCTGGACTCAGATTGGAGGGGAATATTTCTAACTCCATTGCCACAGCAACGGGGGTGCTGGGATCAATCTATAATGAACTTCAACATTTGAGAGAGTCTGTGTTGTATTTGGATTCATCTCGAGATGTGATGCGACGTTCCGAGTCGACCATTTCTAAGTTGAATGCTCGGATAAATGAGTGCCGCACGGAAAGGGATGAAACAGGATTCGCGTGTTCTGTTGCGGAAAGTCAACTTGATACAATTGAACTTCATCTTACTCAGAGATCTTCCGAATTGGGTGAACTCAGAAAAGCGGCAAGTGAAGTTGCTCTTGCGGGAAGCCAACTTGTTTTAGCGACACATTTGCTTGCTCACGCCTCAATGTCGGGTGCTCGCTTGCATGTTGCTTCGTCTGGAAACGTTCTTACGCTCACGGAATCTGGGGAATTTTGTCTGTCTAAGAGTTCAGGGTCAATATCAAATGGCGATCCTATTCTTAAGAATGTTTCGTAACGGAGTTTGGCTATGGGACTCAGAATTACCGGTGCCAGCGGAATAATTGAAAGTAACATCGCAAAAGCGAAAAGCGAAGCCACGTCTGCGCTAGAAAAACTTTCTTCCGGGGTTCGTTTCACTCGTAGCGATCCTTTGCCTGCCGAGCGAGCGGTGTCCGATTCTCTTTCCGCCAAAGTGCGAGAATTGGGTTCCTATAAGCGAAATGCGAATGACGGTATTAGTCTTGTTCAAACTGCAGATGCTGCTCTTAATGAAGTTTCCAACATTACAATTCGCATGAAGGAACTTGCAACCCAGGCCTCTAGCCCGGCGCTTTCCGATAAAGAACGTCAATTCTTATTTGTGGAATACAAGGGATTGTATGATGAAATTGCACGTATTGCGCAAACAACTTCGTTAAATGGCGTTTCATTGTTAAACGGTGAGGATGGTCTTAGCAAAAGTAGTTCTAAGGCGGTGGCGTTTCGAATTGGTGCCCCAATGGAAAAAAATGGGCAGGATATCAATCTCATCACTCTTCATAATTTGGAAACCATGAACGTTGTTCCTGAAGCTTTGGGTCTGGTTAATGTTGATGATCTTTTGCGGCAGGACGGTGTTTCTTTGGATGATGTTTCCGATATTTTTGAGTCGTCTTTGGACTCTGTTTCTAATAGCTTTGATGGAGCTTTTCTGAAGGTTGCTGGATTTCGTACGAACTTTGGCGCGATAAATTCACGTCTTTCCAGTGTTCTGAATGTTCTAGATGTTGCCCACGAAAATCTGAGCGCTGCCAATTCTCGTCTTCGAGACGTTGATTACGCAACTGAGGTTACGAATCTTACAAAAGCGAATATTCTTATGCAGGCTGGAATGAGTTTGTTGACTCAAGCAAGCCTTCCTGGGCAGGCCGCACTCAATCTTCTACAGAATGTTCTCAAGTAGTGAGGGGTGTCTTGACAATCCTTTCGTTGGTCTGGCATAAGGGGTCACGTGTTGGGGCATCGACAAGTGGTAAGTCAACGGATTTTGATTCCGTCATTCCCAGGTTCAAATCCTGGTGCCCCAGCCACTCTCCAAGTTCTCTGCTAGCATCGCTTAACACTTTATTTTTTGATTTTCACATTATCTGCACAAGGCTCGCGGCCCAGAGTGCTGTTGTTCTCTTGAACGGCTGCCGAAGGCACCACGATGCGCTACCGCGCCCACGAAAACAGCAGTCGGCAGAACGCTCGCGAAAACGCACTCTGGGTCGCAGCCTTGTGCAGATAATTTGAGAACCCAAAATTGTGAAAATCAGGAATTCAAGAGCAAGGGTGTAGAACCGAATTCAAACTTCAAGAAGTGGTGCCCCCGGGGAGAATCGAACTCCCACGACCGCAAGGGTCGGCAGATTTTGAGTCTGCTGCGTCTACCAATTCCGCCACAGGGGCAGAGGAACCGCCAATGCCTTTAACACAAGCCTTGGCAGGAATGCAATGTTTGGGGGCTCCCAATTTTTTTGGTCTTTGGCTGTTTTGAGTGGAGCCGAGATTTTGACGCTTGGGCCGGTCAAAAAATCATCAAAAAGGAGGGTTTGCATCATCACGGGCACCTGTTATCCTCAATACTAAGCCTCGCCACACGCTTTTGAGTCTTAGCCGCAGTTTGCGGTTTTTTGAGAAATTGCGGCGTGCTGGCTAAAATAATGGGAGGTATTGCTTTGGAATTTAGAGTCACTAAGGATCCGGATGGTTCCCGACAGGTTATCCTTATGGGGCCAATCAATGAAGACGCTGAAATATCGTTAAAAGCGATTCTTGTTGAGCTTTCTGGAGTTAAAAAAGTTACTTTCAATTTTGCACAAACTTCAAACATCAACTCTCTAGGTGTGCGTGCTTGGGTTCAATTTTTGCGCCTTGCACAAGACGGGCGAGCTGTTGTTTTTGAACAGTGTACGGCCGATGTGATAGCTCAAGTAAATATGATTCCGAGTTTTGCAAGTAACGCAGTGATTTCTTCTTTTTTTACAAACTATTTGTGCGAAAACTGTAATAAAACGGAAACGGTTTTGATTTCTAGGAGCGCGTTAGAACCTAAAGCGCTGCCACAGAAAGCCAAATGTCCGACGTGCACAAGTGAAATGGAAACCGAAGAATTAGAAGATGAGTATTTTGCATTTTTGTTGAGATGAATTGTTATAAAATTTGGAGTTGAGGCGAAATGGCTGAAGAAATATCTGGAACTGATCAAATAACGCTTGAAGCGAAACTGATTGACAGATTTGAATTGCATCGAGAATTTACAAAAGTATTTTTGGATGCCTTTATTCTTCTTACGCCACAACGGAAAATTGTGAAGTTTAATCAGGCTTTTTGCACTATGCTTGGGCTTCGTGCTGTGGATGTTAAGAAGGCTGGCACGATAGACGATCTTCTTCGCACCGAGATTCAAGGGGCCGAAAAAACGGTTGTTGATCTTGTGTTAGAAGCTACAAGCACAATTCGTATCGACGAAGTGCAGGCCTATAGAATTCATGACGGCATGTTTATGCAGCTTATTGTTAGCTGCTTTCCATATATGGATGACGACGGGAAAATGATTGGGGGATGCATTCTTCTCCGTGACGTTACCGCTGAGACGAATCTTCAGGGTAAATATCACGAAAAAACAATTCAATCGATTACCGATCCTCTTTCGGGGCTCTATACTCGCCGGTATTTTGAGGAATGGATAGACAAGGAATGTGATCGGTGCAAGCGCACTGGCGCTCTACCAACTATTGGCTTGTTGATGTTTGACTTAGATAAGTTCAAAAGCGTTAACGATACTTTTGGTCATCAGGCAGGTGACTATGTTATTGCGACAACAGCAAAAATTCTTAAAGAAAGTGCTCGAAAGAGCGATATTCTGGGACGCTACGGTGGCGAAGAGCTTTTGGCGCTTCTTGTGGGCGTTACTCCAGAGGGAGCTTGCCTTGCTGCCGAAAAATTTAGAAGAGCAATTCAGTCCTATGAGTATGTTCATGATGGAAAAATAATTCCCGTGACTTCGTCGGTAGGTGTGAGCTTCTTTATGACTAAAGAAGACACTCGGGTTGAGGTTATTAAACGTGCAGATGATTGCTTGTATCAGGCAAAGCGCGGCGGGCGCAATGTCTGTTTTTGTGACTTCGGAGAAGGACAATTGAAAGTTTTGGACTATCTTTCCATGCGTGGTATTCAGTCCATGGAAGAAAAATTAGAACCATTGAGTTCTACACCAGCTCAAATAAACTGGGGCAAATAATAAACGAACAATAAACGAACAATAAACGAATAATAAAGGGCGTGTCATTGCTGGCATTCCCTTTTTTATTTTATTGCACCTTAGTCATACTGCTTCGGTTTCAGTTGGTGGTTGTTGTTTATTGTTGTGGTGGTGCAAACGTGAACACCGCAATTTCACCACGGTCGTAAGCAGGAACAAAGATGTCTGTATATCCGTCATTGTTGACATCACCGACGGCGATTTGTCCTACCGTACAGCCAGCGTTCCACAAAATGCTTTCGTTATACTTCCATTCTGAAGGATTGTTGGATGCTGGAATAAGAAGGTGTGCGCGTTGTGAGCCGTCTCCAGCGACAACAATGTAGGGCTTTCCAGTGTGTTCTTTGGAAGGAAAGAAGGAAATGGCTTGTCCAGGCGACCCCTGATTAAGGCCA
>CAIZES010000007.1 GCA_903932045.1 uncultured Silvanigrella sp.
AAGCTGGATGTGCAACTCCTCCGGCTTACTCTCCGGGGCCTCCCTGTCTTTTGACGGGGGCCACTTGGTGGGGTCAGTGCCGGTCTGCTAACCTTGTCCGCTACCCACAGATTCCTGTGTGGAGCCTTTATTCATAGCATTGGTTAGATACGAAAAGAACTCGGCCGCAAGAAATCCAAACAACACCACGTCGTTCACTTCTCGCTCGTTGTAAGTCTTAATATGATGATCTTTCCACAAAAAGAACTTGGCGCTTACAGACAGAGAACCCATCACTTAAAGGACGCCACCGCTTAAAACGTAACCGCATCGCACCATCAACGACAAAACCCTGTGTGAACCAATATGAATTCTAGATGTCGTCAAAAACAATTGTGCTCATGCAATATAAGGGAATATTCAAAAGCCAGTTTTCCCGCCTATAATTAGACATCGACGTTCGCAAAGCGATAAATGGGTTATATTTAGCGTGATACACTTTCAGACTTTTTGATTGTAGATTTTCGGAAGCTTTCACTTCAATAGGGAACACTTTATCTTGATATTGAAAAACAAAATCCACTTCAGACTCAGCCTTATCAGCGGACCAATAAAATGGATTAATTTTGTGAGAAACCAACTGTTGTAACACGTACTGTTCACTTAAAGAACCCTTAAATTCTTCAAAAATCGCGTTTCGTTCTAGTAAAATCTTTATATCGATATTTCCCAATGCTGATAGCAAGCCAACATCTACTACGTATATTTTAAAACATGAATAATCTTGATATGAATTAAGTGGGATATTTGGTTTGGAAATTCTACTAACTTTATAAATCAAGCCACAATCTATTAACCATTGAATGGCAAGTTCAAAATCTTTTGCTCGCGCCCCATGTTTAATGGTTCCGTATGTAAACTTTTTGTTTTCCTTGGCCAATTGCGCCGGGATAGAGTTCCAGATCATTCTAATTCTAGGAACAATTTCCACGGGAGCATGTTTAGAAAAATCTTGCTCATAGGCTTGTAGCAAAGTTTTTTGTATTTCCCTTACCTGACCAAAGTCGTTATTTATGACAAAATTGTTCACAACCTCTGGCATACCGCCAATGTAGTAATAGTTTTTCAATAAATTTGTGTATTCATTTTTGAATGTGGAGATTAAGTCAAATTCTTTCTTTTCTAATAAATCAATGAGACTATGGTTGTTAGTCGCCTGTAAAAACTCCCGAAAACTCAGAGGATATAGATCCAAAAACTCTACTTTTCCAACAGGAAAGGATGTGCCAGGATGAAGAGCTACACCTAGTAGAGAACCCGCGGCAACAATGTGAAACTCAGGCGCGTTTTCGCAAAAGTACTTTAATGAAGTCAGCGCCGCTGGTATTTCTTGCACTTCATCAAATATAATGAGTGTCTCTTTGGGTGTAATTTTGATTCCGGTTTCGATTTCTAGTGCCTGTATTATTTTAGGAATTGCCATATCAGCAGTGAACAACTCCATCATCCTGCGATTATTGTCAAAATTAACATACGCGCATTTAGCGTAATGGTTTTTCCCGAAATTTTTCATGAGCCAAGTCTTTCCAACCTGTCTCGCCCCCCGAATAATTAAAGGCTTCCGATTTGTTTTGTTTTTCCAGGTAATTAGGTCATTGAGCGCATCTCGCAGCATAGGCTATCCTGTCGTAAAAAAGGGAAAAACACACAAAGACGTACGACTTTGTGTTCTATACTACCTTTTTTCGAACGTCTTTTGCAAGTCTTGGGGGTGCCGTGGCTTCGAAGGCGAACTACCGCTATCATTCGCCATGAGATCTGCAACACTAGCAAGGAACGAAATTATGGCGGCAATTGAAATTCAGTTGAATGCGAGCCCAACCAGGCTGAATGCTCTCAACAACAACGCGTATCTCCCCATCCTGACGATTCTTTGATATCCCGTGTTTGATGGAGCATCCGATTATTTTGAAACAACGTTCGAGCTCATTCAACGAAATCCAAATTATCCCAGCTCCTATTCTTACGAAGGCGCATTTTACGTCG
>CAIZES010000008.1 GCA_903932045.1 uncultured Silvanigrella sp.
ATATTCTCGCCTAAAAATCAAAATTCTTTGGAAAAAAGCCCCGCTGAAGCCCAAAAATTGACACACTCCCGTTGAGGCAGGCCAAATTAGGTTGCCTGGAGTTGAGTTGGGTCAGATTTGTGGCAGAATTTTGGGGTGAGCTGGGGGAGGTTTGAGCGTGAAAAGGCGTTTGGAACTCTTAGACCCCCTGCAGTTTATTATGTTAGGAACCTTTGGAAGCGGACAGAACCAAATCAACGTGACCCCAAGAACCGAGTTGTACACATCCACCGACTCTAATGCCCCTGCAAAAGAGACTCAAAAATATATGGGTCAACACCTTTCATATGGCGGCATATTCCGAATAGAGCTTCTGACGAGCGCTAAAGGCGGCTTGATGTTTGGAGTCGATGCTGGATTCAGTAAAAGTTTTAGGACGAAACCTTACACATTAAATGGAAGCAACGTTTCGCAATTCACTAACGACGGCATTGACACCATTTTCGCTCGAATTTCAGTCGGCGGAGGACGCTGAGACAGCGGCGGTAAAGATCAAACTCGCATTGTGGCAGCCTCATGTTCTCAGCAAGATTTTTGGATATACTAGTTCACAAAGCCAGGGTTCTTCATGATCAGAATCGCCGCCATGACTTTTGCAACATAGGCTTTGTCGTTCTCAACACCAGCATTAATTAGTGTCCAGACATCGCGCGATCCCGTTCTGTTAATGGCGTCCTCCACTTTATCTTCGCCCACATTGTAAGCAAGGAGCGAGAGTTCCCAGGAATTAAAGCGTTCCTTATTAACAAGAAGTAACCGCATAGCAGCGTCGGTCTCACGTTCAATATCGAGCCGTTCATCAACCTGCGCGTCTACCCGAAGTCCAAATTTGCGAGCGGTTGATGGAATAAACTGCCACAAGCCGGCTCCCAACGTATGATTATTGCCTCTCTGCGGAAGGTTTTGGTAACCCGATTCTACTATGGGAATTGCGGCAAACTCCGAAAGAACTCCATATTGCGCTCTCTTCGCGGAAACCATTGGTTGATACAACTCCATGCGTTGCAATGCCGACTGTACAAACAGCCTTCCCTCGGGTGTTCCCAAATATCGATTAAGTTCTGCAAGCACAGACTGATTGATGACAACCCTAAATTCCGATGTTGAATTCACCTGCGCAACCATGGCGACAGCTTCGTCCATGGAGATTCGTCTATCCTGCACCAAGCCCTGTGTGGCTCGGGCTGTCCCCAACAATACAAACGTTGATGCCAGAGCAATTCCAGCCATCACAACTCGACCATAACGCGCTTTTTTCAAACTCTTCATATCTTCCATTCTCCTTTTGAGTTTATTGCGCCCGGCAACAAGAGCAAAGCTGGGTGCGCAATCCAACTTGGTTTTGTGCTGCAGAGCAGTTTCGGCTACCTCCAATAGGCAGCCAATATACGCTTGAGACGAGACATCGTTACGGCCGATAAGAGCCTCGTCACACGCGAATTCCTGTACGTCGTTAACCACCGCGTTCCAAAAATAGACCAGCGGATTGAAGAAACAAAGCACCTTCAGTGCTGAAAAAAGATAAACAAATTGAGTATCTCGCTGACGGTGATGTTGGAGTTCGTGAAAAATAGATATTCTCAGAGTCTCGGATGAGCATATTAATTCCGTAGGAATTGCGACGACAGCCTGCTTAGGAATTCGAAACGAAAGAGGCGTGTGCAGTTGGTCGGCGCAGATAATTCGAACGCGCCCAACAAGGCGAATATCCATGGAGCTGCAGGTTAAACGGCGAAGCAATTGAACATCGCGAATCACGCGAATGAACGCGAGGGTCATCAGGGCGGCAACAACGGCTATTCCCAGCGCGGCAGAAGAGAGAACCTCGCCACTTAAGGGAGTGCCAGATGCCAGTGAAATAATCGTTCCGGATGTTGATGGTGAGCCTACGTATTCAGTTCTGAAACTTCGAAATGAACTTGCGGCCCACACTCGTGCAATAGGAGTAAAAAACGCTTCGGCAGGAAAGAGCTGCTGAACTACCGCCACAGCAACAACGAGCAAGGCAACGAGATAGTGAAACTGCAGCTCGAGTTTTCGGCTGAATACGGTAGCGCGACGGTTAAAAAATGAAGCACCCATCGCGAGGACGGCTCCCGCTGATAACAGAATATTGAAACTAAGAAACGCTGCCAGAAAGGCTACGAGGTAATTCATCGCTTCTCCTGTTCAAACAGTCGTCGCAGTTCGGCGATGTCATTCGATGAGAGAGCATCGGTATCGAGTAGCTGTTTAACGAGCGCCACTGGTGCTCCATTGAACACCTTATCGATAACATGCTTGAGCGTGCGTGCTTCGTAGTCTTCTTTGTTGAGACTCGGAATATAGATGTGTCCACGGCCCTCTTTGCGGGTTGTGAGCACTCCTTTTTGCTCGAGGATGCGCAGAATTGTTGAGACCGATGTGTACGCAAGTTTTCGTTCGCCAGCAAGGTGTTCCAATAAATCGTTAACCGAGCCCTCTCCCATCTTCCACAATACCGTCATAAATTCGAGCTCGACATCGGTAAGAAGGCGCTCGGGTTGTTTTTGAGTCTGTTTGGTCATGCTGGTTCCCCTAATTTGGTCCTGATCGAGGAGTAACTAAACTTTTAGTTGATGTCAACTAAGGGCTTAGTTGAATCCCAAAGTTTGACAGGCAACTATCCGTGAAGTCTTGACAATTATGCTAGAATAAGGTAGCTTTAATTTTACGCGGAGTTTATAAACAATGTTTAAAAGACTATCAAACCCACCAAAAAAACAGAGCTTTTTCGGGTGTGGAGGCCATTTAATGTAGACAACGCGCGGAAAACCTGATATCGTTCCTTA
>CAIZES010000009.1 GCA_903932045.1 uncultured Silvanigrella sp.
ATGAAGACGAACTCGCCCGATTTTTTATCCTGACCCACCACATCCGGTTCGCCGCCGGTGCGTTCCATTTCCGCGAGCGACCACAACTTTTCCGGCCGGACCTCCAACCGCGCCTGCACCTTGGCCCACACCAAACCTGGGTGACGGGCCTTGTTCGCGTCAAACCGGGCTTTCAACGCGGCCAGCAACTCGTCGCGTTGTTTGGGGGATAAATCCTTTTTGCTGCTCATATGACACTCCCTTTAAGAGGCGAAAAATTCTTTTTGTTTTTCTGCAAGAAGTGTTTGTGCTTCAGAAACCAAACCAGGAGGAAGATCAACCCACTCTTTCGAGTGAACCGCCAATAGAAAATTGGACAAGGCTAAAGCTGTTTGATTTTGAATTTTTACAACCGAATCAAGCTTTGGCTTGCTCCAGATCAAGTCCTTCATCTCTTTGCTATTTGGAACTGTAAATGGCGATTGCCCGTGGATATGAGCAGAAAGAGTTTTGTATAGTGTTTCAAGCGAGACACCGGCTTTCGTCTCAATAATTCCCAGACGACTGACAAAACCCTTATCAGTTGTCTTGTGGTAGTTGTAAACATCACCCCTCAAGAAAAAACCTTCGCCCGTAGAAGTCACACGCGACCACTCGACAGGATGGTCTTTAAAAAAAGTAAAACTCAAAGCGAGATCAATCTGCGTCCGAATAGCAGTCAGCGCTGCGCGACCCAGTCCCATTGAGACATATGCAATGGCCTCGAGAACGGA
The DNA here is from genome assembly GCA_903932045.1 of uncultured Silvanigrella sp. Classification (GTDB taxonomy): domain Bacteria; phylum Bdellovibrionota_B; class Oligoflexia; order Silvanigrellales; family Silvanigrellaceae; genus CAIZES01. The sequence continues at coordinate 753 of CAIZES010000009.1, forward strand.
TGCATGCGTTCCGGGTAGTAAGTCCGCAGCGGCTAAAGGAACTCGATGACTGCGATACCAGTGAAGCCATACCAAGATTCGCGCTGTTGCCAACTCCATTTCTTTTGCAAGGACAAGGCCATCTCCCTTTGAGTGAGCGTCAATGAGAGCGGTCGCTGCTTGCAATTGCTTTGCAGTCGCACTCACTTAACTCTCCCCTAGTGGCCAAGTGTGATCGGGCCTTTGATGGACATATTGATTGCGAAGCTGGTGTGCCGCGCTAAGCACTTTGGAGGGATCAAACTCCCTCATAAAGCTTAAGACAGCGCCATGAAATGAGAAGCGAGACGGAAGCGGTTTGTTGTAATTAAGTTTGTCTGCGAGCATCCGCACAGCGACGCCTTTTGGAATCCTTGATTCAATAAGTAGCATCCGCTCAATTTCTCTTAAAGCCATTTCATCGGGACTGCGATCTTGTGGAGAAGGCAGCTCGCGTGAATCACGTTCCAGTTGCTTCCTAATTTCCCAGGCCGTTGAGAGAAACCGCTGCACGCGAGACGATTCAAGAGCGTGCGCCAATTCTGAAAACTCCGAATCGGTTACGCTCGGGTCAGACAGAAATAAGATAAGTCTTTGTTCAATCTTTTTCATTTTTTTAGATGTAATTTTTTCGCCAGCTCGCCTGCTCCGCTCTTCAGAACAGTCCGTATGACACCCGTATACGCAACCTTCCGATCCACAGCAAACCCAGTATAGTCCGCGCGTGCATGAAGCACGTTGCTTCTCGGAATTGAAGTCACCATCACACTTGGGCCGAAAGCTCCATGAGCACGCAACTCCGTTTCTACAGAGCTTGCGGTCCGACCCACACCATTGAAGACAACAATAAACTCGGGTTTTTTTGTTAATTGAGTCATTTGCCCAACGTATTCAGAGAGCATTTCTAAACCGAGCACGGAGTATTTATCAGGACGAATCGGAACGAGAAGATGTGTCGCGGATTCGATTGCACAACGCGTAAGAAACGAACTAGATGGATTACAATCCAACACCACCAAGCTAAACGTCTCGCGTGCTTTTGTGATTAGGTTTTCAAACCGCTTGCGGGCCAACTTAAGTGAATTCGCGTTCTCCCGAAGGTTGAGAATCGCCAAACGAAAATCTCCCGGAAGCAAGTGGAGATCAATATCGGGAGTTTTTGTAAGATATTTGAGCCGCGTGGTATAATCCTCAACTTTTCCGATATCGTGCAAATCACTTTCTGCCACAGCAAAAACAGATTCCGGAGCTCGTGACTCCATAATACTCCAAAGGGTTTTGCCCTGTTTATGGAGGTCGTCATATTGCGTCCTTGTGAGAAGCAGTTGGGATAAATTTATCTGTGGATCAAAATCAACAAGAAGAGTCTTGGCTGAATGTTCTCGAAATATTTCGCGACAAAGGTTTCCGCTAAGCGTTGTTTTTCCAACGCCACCTTTCATGTTAATGACGGCCAATACCGGAGCTTGACGTTTTGTTCCGCTCATATTGTTGCCAATGTTTATACCAGACTCACACCTTCGCGTAAACCTCCGCGCCCTTCTCGACAAACTCCTTCGACTTTTCTTCCATTCCCTTTTTCAGCGCCTCTTCCTCGGCGATGCCTTGTTCGGCGGCGTATTTGCGGACGTCTTCGGTGATCTTCATCGAGCAGAAATGCGGGCCGCACATGGAGCAGAAGTGCGCGGTCTTGGCGCCGTCCTGCGGCAGGGTTTCGTCGTGGAATTCGCGCGCGGTCACGGGGTCAAGCGCGAGG
>CAIZES010000010.1 GCA_903932045.1 uncultured Silvanigrella sp.
CCTGAAGTGGATATGGATGCAATTTGGAAGAGTCAATCTTTGCTGCACACAGATTTTAGTGCAGAAATTTCCGATCCTATGGGTGAGTCTATTTTGGCTTTTCAAATTACCGAAGAGCACAAATTTGTGTTGCGGGGCGAGGCAAACAAGAGAAGTGGCACAAATTTGGCGTCTCTTTTTGAGGTCATTTCCACAATAGGGCCAAAAAACCTTCGTGGCCTGGTTTGTGGTCTTCACCTGGTTACCGAAGGTCAATCTGTGCTGGAAAGACAAAATATTGGTTTGGTTCCCGCTTTTTTTGTGATGTCTGATCTTAAAAGTTCTAAGGGAACAATGCATATTGAAACCGTTGTGACAGGCTCGTTAGTGCGTTCGGAAATACCGTTGCAAAGTGATGGATACATCGTTGGAATGTCTTTGCTGACAATTGGAGGTTTGAGACCTCAAGAAATTGGGAGACTTGAGTGGGAAGGAATTATGAGAAACGGTGGAATTAAGCCTAAACGAATGAGTTTTACGAGCTCCAGTGACGGTTTTAAGCTGTTTTTCTCTGATTTTGACTAAATCGAGTGTCAATCTTTTCAACTTCGTTCAAAACTTTGTCGGGGTTACCGGGAGTTTTCTTGTCCACAACTTTTTTTGCAACCGAAGCATCCACCATTGCGTTGAGTGCTTGAAATGCCGTGTCAAATTCTTCTTCCGAAAGCAAATACAACTTTGCCATTAGGCGTTGAATTTCCAGTGAGCGCTTTTGCGTTGTGGCGCCCAGATCGTGGAGCGACACCTGATCCGTCAAAAAACGGCGAAAATCTTGTTCGGTAACTCGCGGACGAGGTAAAAACATGGTTACGATCTCCTTAGCCCTCTTTTCGGATTGTATCTTCGGATGATAAGGATTTAGACACTTTGCTGACGGGAGAAAAAATGTTCCGCCTTCTAAAATGGATTTCTGCTGCATGTTTTGTTTTGGCACTTCTGGTTGTTGGAAGTGTTTCTTATTGGTTTTTAGTTCCTCCTGATCAGGCTCCTGGAAAAACTTTGGTGGAGATTCCGGATGGAGCAAGTTTTACCCAGGTAACTCATTTGCTTGATCAACATAAAGTGATTCGATGGCCTCTGTTTATGCTTGTGTATGGTCGACTTTCTGGCGCGGACAGTCATGTTCGAACCGGGGTCTATGAGTTCTCCCAAGGTATTCTTTCTTTTGAGGTGATGGAAAAAATAAAAAAAGGAACGGTTATGCTTACCGAGTTTTCGCACCCGCCTGGATATAATATGTGGCAAGTTGCAGAACGTCTGCACGAGAAATTTCCGAAGATTTCTGTGATAACGTGGCTTCAAGCTTTTGCAGATCCTAAATTGGTGAATGAGGTTGCCCCGGGGGCTGCAAACTTGGAAGGGTATCTTTTTCCTGACGTCTACCGAATCCGGAGCAATGCGAATGCTATTGAAGTTGTGCGCATGATGACTCTGAATTTTAAGAGATATTTCACACCGGAACTCGCAGCTCGCGGAAAGCGTTTAGGTCTTACGCCTCACGAAACAATTACACTTGCGTCTATTATAGAGAAGGAAACTGGCGCAAGTTCCGAACGTCCCCTTATTGCCTCAGTTTTTTTCAATCGCATGAAAAAGCACATGAGGCTTCAAACGGACCCCACTGTGATTTATGGCATTTGGGATAAATATGACGGCAACCTGCATCGTTCCGATCTCGAAACTCCGACCCCTTATAATACGTATACAATCAGTGGACTCCCTCCAGGCCCCATTGCAAACGCAGGGTTGGAAGCAATTTTGGCTGCAATTTCACCCACTTCTGTTCCCTATCTTTATTTTGTTGCTAAAGGCAACGGAACTCATTACTTCTCTCAAACCCTAACCGAGCACTCCAACGCGGTGCGTCGGTTTCAGATTCTGCCTCATCAAAGAAAGAAATAGAAAAAATGAACTCGCTTTTCGACATTTCAACCCGCTCCGGCATTCGCATGGATAAGTATCTTCAGGCATGGAGCCTGCGCTTGTTCCATGGAAAGGACTTTGCAACTCTGCCCGACGCCGCTCGCGTTGCTGAACAACAACGCCTTGCTGCTTCTGTAAAGAAGCTATGGAAATCGTTTAATGCAAATCGTAAGAATCTTGAAAAACATTATCTCGAAGATCCCGAAGTTTTGCGTGCATACGCTGGTTCTTTCTTGATTCCAAACGTGCAGCGGATTTTTGCCATCGCCACGTCGCCCGAAGTGTCGGCGGCTCTTGCTTATTTTGCTACACTCGATAGGCCTTTGCGGATCATGGATTTTGGTGCTGGCCCACTTGCTGCTTCCACTGGTATTGTTGCAGCTCTGTGCCACGAGAACCGCCTACAGTTTGAGATTTCCGCCATTGAGCGCTCGGTGCCAGCATTTCAGCTTGGAAAAGAACTTCTTACCGCCGCTTTTGCGAATCCTGAAAGGCTTAAAGTTTCGTCGGCAACTTCGGTACAAAAAGTAACCGGTATGGCCGATGTTATCCTTGCTGCAAATGTTTTTAACGAACTTCCTGTTGCGCATCGTGAGAAAACTTTGCGTGGTCTTCTTGAGAAACTCGATGATAATGGGGTTGCTATCATTCTCGAACCAGGGCAGGACGTGCATGCGCGGGATCTTTCGTCGCTCCGCAATTCCCTTGTTAAGAATCCGCCCTTCCGTTTCGATATTCTTGCGCCTTGCTTGCACAAGAAGAAGTGCCCACTTTCGGCTGAGTCGGAAAGGTCGGATTGGTGTTGGTTTCAAAATACTTGGAAACCGCCTATGTTGCTTGCGGAACTCGATCGTTATTCCGGATTGCGTCATTCGGAACTCAATTATTCATACTTGGTTATTCAAAAGACGGCCCCCAGCGCGACTTTCAAAAAACCCGAGACTCCATCCTATTTTGCAAGGCTTGTGAGTGATGCAATTACAGTAGGTGGCGCAAAAAATGGTTCGTCGTTTCTGAGATGGGCAAGATCAAACACAATTATTGATGGTGATTATTTTTTAGAAGATGCAATTCCCGATACTGAATTTCAGAAAACACTTCTTTGTACGCGCGATGGCGAATTGGAAGCAGCTTTGGGAAGTCGTGCTCCCGGTAGACGGGGCGATCTTATTTTGGAGAAAGATGTTCCGTGCAGATGCCAAGAACGAACTGGACTTACAAATCCAAAGACAGGTTTTTCGACTGGCGAGCGTAACCGACGAGATATTGAATTGCACTCACCACGCTCGCGAACAAAGCCGTCCACAAAAAAGCCAGTCCAATTGGCCGGCAAGGCAAAAAGCCCCAAGCCTCACCGTTAACTGCTAAGAATGCAATTCCAAAATCTAATAATAATGTTTTTGTTTTGCCGATCCAACTTGAAGCAACATCAATGTTTTCTTCAAGCGCAGCAATGCGTACAGCATTAATCCCCAGGTCGCGCACAATAAGAACCACTGCGATCCATCCAGCCATACGGTGTTTGTCAACTAGAATGATGAGAGCCGATACCACTAAGAGCTTATCTGCCAGAGGATCGAGAAGTTTGCCCAGAAGGGTTTCCACCTTAAAACGCCGCGCCAACCATCCATCAAAAAAATCGGTAATGGCAGCAACTGCAAAAATTGCGCTTGCCCATCCATCGTACACGGTGGGTTGATAGATTCCATTGGATTCGTTGTGCCCCCCTTGAATCATGAGCCACACAACGAGAGGTATGCATAAGATTCTTAAAACTGTTAATTGATTGGGAAGACGCCTTAGCCATTTGGGATATTGTTGACTCAAATTAATCCTCCGATTCGGTTCTTGGCTTGAATCGATGTTGGGCAAGCCGAGGGTACTGTCGAGGTCGTATACTAACCCGGCGGCACTGTACATGCCCTCCCCCGCTTTTGGGAAGTCCTTTGGCAAATGTTGCTAGTATATGGAAATATCATCAGGGCGCGAACTCCATATGGGCTTGCGAAAAGTTGAAAGCTGGATAGCATGTTGGGAGAGTCGTTACTAGCAACGAACATTTCCAATAAAGGAGTTTGTCATGAGCGTTCTCGTTGGTCGTCCTGCCCCAAATTTCAAGGCTGATGCTGTTGTTAATGGTGATTTTGATCAGGTACAGCTGTCGGATTACAAAGACAAGAAATATGTCGTGCTGTTTTTCTATCCACTTGATTTTACTTTTGTGTGCCCCACAGAACTTCATGCCTTTCAAGAAAAGCTTGAAGAATTTCGTAAACGTGGTGCTGAAGTGATTGGGTGTTCGGTTGATAGCAAATTTTCGCATTTTGCTTGGCTCAATACAGCAAAAGACAAGGGCGGCATTAAGGGCGTGACATATCCACTTGTTTCAGATCTTAGCAAGAATATCGCTCGCGACTACGACGTTCTTGCTGAAGGCGGCGTTGCATTCCGTGGCCTTTTCTTGATCGATAAAAAGGGCGTGGTTCGCCATCAGCTCGTCAACGATCTTCCGCTTGGTCGCAGTGTGGATGAGGCTCTTCGCATGCTCGAAGCTCTTGTTCATGTCGAAAAACATGGCGAAGTTTGTCCTGCAAATTGGAAAGAAGGCGGCGAAGCCATGAAGGCAACCGCTGATGGCGTTGCTAGTTATTTGGCAAAGCACTAGTATTTCCGCTGTGCTCCGCCAAAGAAAGTATGGGCGGAGTTTTAAGAATTGTTTTTGTTATTATTTCTTGAAATGGCGCTAAAATACGCAGCGCATTAAGAGTTGGGCCAAACGTTTTTCCTCGCTTTCCCGCTGAAACTTCGAAAAGTAGACCCAACTGCACGCCTGCCGCAGCAAGTGCACTTACTGAGCCCGTTATTGAGTTATCGTGTGTATTCTCAAGCCCCATCCAATTTCGAAATAGCGTGGTGTCAAATTGTTCTGAAGCATAATCTTTTCGAAGCACATTTGCTATTCGGTTGGAACTGATTGGGAACTCTGGTAAGAGGGTTTCTCCTGTTGGAGTTTCGTGTCTTACCATCAACGCCAAAAGTGCTGCCATGCGAAAGGCTTTTGCTTCAATATCTGTGCCGTCGGTGCGAGCAAAGAACTTTGCCTCCTGACAAATGTCTGAAAACGAAGTTAAGAACTGAAGTCTCCATACGAGAATTTGTAAGGGATTTTGGTGTATTATTTGTATATTTATTGACAAGGATTCCGCAAGAAGTACCGAAAACTCGGTGCAATCTAGGCTTTCTCGAACGTATTTCATGACCTGAGTAATTGACTTCGTTTCTAGCAGTTCGAGCCACACCTCGGTTCGTTCGCACAATTCGCTTACAAGGCTATTACTCCAAGCATCGAGTCCGATGTCGGATTTTTCGCCGTTTTCCACACACAATATACGGCGCGCAAGGTCGCGAAAAAATGCCTTGTCAACAGCCAACCAGTCGGGTTCACCCGTTATTATCTTTAACATGTTGAAGTCTTCAAGGAGTGTGAATGCAAGTAATTCAAGCCAGCTCTGTAAAATACGATCTTCCACTCCAGAGCAAGTGCTGATTTTCTGAGCCACAAATTGCCGGGCAGTATGACCAAAAATTGAAAATCCAAAGTGTTGGTAGATGTAACTTGTTTCTGAAATAATGTAATTCTTTTGTAGAGGACTGAGAGAATAAACCTCGTCTATCTCTGTAATGGCTTGATTTAATAAGTTCGCTAGCGAGCGATTTAATGCCAACGCTCGTTCGCGGGATGCCAATGATTGAAAGAAAGGCTTCTGTGTTTTCATGTCTCAATTATCCCTTGATTTTTCTTCTTCAACCACTGAACACTTTTGCTCCATGTAAATATATTGACACTTTTGAGGAAATTTTCGTTTGAAAACTTTTGTGCACAGTGCTGTTCACTTCTCTTACACATCGCCCGCATGTGGCCAGAGGAGGTTAGAAGGAGCCTTGCGGAGCTTTGCAATGGTTGTGGGGTGTTGGTTGATACCGCCTCTTTACGATTTCAAGCAATTTCGCAGAATGAATAATTGGGATTCCATCAGCAAAGGGTACTGTCGATATGCAACAAAACTTATCTCCTTCCTCTATTAACTCTCCATGTCTTTCAAACGCGTTTTCGAATGTTATTTTTGATGAAATTTCGTTTGGTTCGGGTCCTAGGAGACGCGGGCTCTTGAATCTTAGTAAAGCTCACATTGAATGCGCTTTTCCCGGTGAATTATGCCTTAAAACAGGTCGATTGCTGAGTGCGCTCATAGAATCGGTGGATGGACTCACGAAGCTGGAACTTATAATGACTCTATTCCCAGAATATGAGGGATCATCTGCAAAACAGCAACGGAGCCTATCTTGCCGTACGGATAAAATCATTCAGAGAGCTCGCGCTCGTTATAGAAAATTTGGTATTGGAATTCAATGCACCCGTAATATTGGGAAGTTTGCCGCAGTGCCAGTTTCAATGGGTGAAATTTACCTACCGATGTCGTAAATGCAACGCGACGGAACATCTTCAGATCCCTTGCAGGACGAATGTCTTGGAGGGATTATGTCTGTATCAGAATTGGAGGCTGTTTCTATGCTAAAAACTTTTTTCACATATCTTGTTTCCATGACTGCTGCTGCTTTATTGGGGTTTGTTGGAGTTCATTATGCTTTGTATGGCATGACGCCCTGGTCGAAAGAGTCCAATGTTCTTCTTTCTGTGTCTATCCGAGGAACACAAGATCAGGCTGTGCCTAATGCACAACTTTTCTTTTATTCTCCTAATAAGAAGTATATAGGCAACACCGATGCTGGGGGTAATTTTGAAGGCAAGGTAAGAGCTCGTCGGAGTCAGGTGGCAATCCTCGAGGCCATTGGTCCGACGTATCAAATTCGGAAAGAGCTCCCTATTCCAAGGTCTTCAAGTTATCGTGCTGTTGTTCGTCTCGATCCGAAAGAAGCAAACCTTGGACACATAACTCTCTTGTCGAAATCCATTGAGGACATGAGTCGCACTCTTCGAACCAAGCCGCTTGACCCCGTAAGCAAGGAGTCAAATTCTCCAAAAACTGATAATCAACTCACACAAAATGCGGTATCTCAGGGAGAAAATTTACACGCACCTGGTGAGCAAAAGACAACAGGGCAAACAGGGCAAACAGGGCAAACAGGGCAAACAGGGCAAACAGGGCAAACAGGGCAAACAGGGC
>CAIZES010000011.1 GCA_903932045.1 uncultured Silvanigrella sp.
AATGGCTAAAGATTTTAGCAAATGGCAGCTCCCGAAAAAATCTTCGGGCCAATTCGCCAATGTTTCCAGATAGTCTTCAAAAAGGCACCGCGCACACTCGGAAACGTCCGTCAAGTTTTTGGCATTCACGGATTCAGGATTCAGGTTCAGGATTCAGGAGAATGAGCGCCGTGCTAGGCTCGATGTTAATCGAGGGCTCAAATTGTTCCCCATGATAAAGCGAGGATTCCATGAATTTGCAAATTTCAGGAACGAAGGGTTTCATCAAACTTGGCTCAACAACGGCTCTTCTCATTGCAGCGCTAAACGTACTCTCTTGCAAACCTCGCACAAATAACGAAAATGAGAGTTCAACCAAATCGGTGATTGATATCAAGTCTTTCGAAAAACGTTCCGACGGCAGATATGACGTCACATGTACAAATGGCACAAAAGAAACTCGAACAAAAGAGCAACTTTTGTCGGAAATTGCCTGTGGCTCATTCAGCGCCGATATCATTAACGCCTGCAGTGCAAACTACGCATCGGGAAGCCTGGCCTCGGCATGTTTTCAAGCAACTTCAGCGACAGTTGTGCAAGCTTGCAGCGCCGCCTACCGCACAGGCGACGCTGCGGCAAGTTGCTTCCAAGCCGCCTCTCCAGAAGTTGTGCAATCGTGCAGCCGCACCTATCCTTCAGGAGAAATTGCTCAAAACTGTTTCCGAGCACCAGACAACAACGTCGTTGCCATTTGTAGCAAATATTACGGATCAACCGATCAGGCAAAATCCTGCTTTATCGCGCGTTCCAGCAATATTGCACTCACCTGCTCGCAAACCTACGGAACCACCGCCACCGCTAGCAGCTGTTTCGCAGCCCCCAGTGCCACGGTCGTCACACAATGTCTTGCTACTTACGCACAAAATCCACTCATTTCGGAATGCTTCCACGCTATCGATAACTCTATAGTACTAGCTTGCAGCATGGCCTACGGCACAAACGACATTGCTAAAAGCTGTTTCCGTGCTGGCGCAGCTGATGTTGTTGCATCCTGTAACAGAAATTATGGTTCTACCGATACTGCAAAATCTTGCCTATCCGGCGGTAATTAAGAGGTAAATTAAACTCACGCACGATGCGGTACCAAGCGCTTACTGAAGCAGTTATCAATGCACACTGGGCAAAAGTCTGCTCTGAGGCAAACCTAAGCGCAACCGACCAATCCTACCTCTGGAAGCGACAGTTCCTGAACCCTTCGATCTTTGAAACTTGATAGTCTCAACCATTTTCTCCTCCCTCTATTGCCTTGGTTTGAATATATGAATAGTTGCTGATGCCATTATTGGTTATTGGGTTCTCCATATTCCTCCCCCATGCGATTTGCATTCGTCACAACACACAATGCGCTGCGACTGGGAGGAGTGGGCCATGAGCTGTTAGTAGCGCTTAAAAAGCGCCGTAAAATGTTGGTTAACGCGTAATCCCACCAAAATCCTGTTTCATAAAAAAGATGTCGTTTTTTAGAATAGAGCG
>CAIZES010000012.1 GCA_903932045.1 uncultured Silvanigrella sp.
GGAATAGGCATTTTGGTTTCAAAGGTCAGGATGAGAATCTTCGTAAGTGATCACTAGACGAGTCGTGCATCTCCAATTTTAAAAAAATAAATAGTCATAAGGGGGGGGACTGCTATACTCAAAGTCGTGGCGCACCTTCAAGCAGAACCCTTTTCAGTGAGAGGAAAGAAGAATGACGGGAGAGAACACAAAGTCTTCGATTATCATAGCGATATTTTTTACCGCTTCGCTCTTTGGTTGCAAGCCTCGGGATTACAATTCAGCAACAGTCAAAAGCGAAGAATACAGTGAAGATGACTGTAAGAATTGGGATGGCTATACCCCCAACCCTTATTGCTCTGCGGCAATCTATACGAAAAAGGATGGCTATCAAGGATCCCGTAAGCATTTTGTTCCCGGTCCCAACAAAACCCAAGAATTTTGTTCAAATGCCAAGCCAGGGAAAGATGCAATGGCATCTTTCAAAGATGCAGCTGGTGAATGGCAAGTTGTGACTCGGCCTTCACAGGCAGGAACTTGCGAAAATGGAAAAACAAAATGGAAAGTGGAATGGAGATCGTGTGATGAAGTCGCCGGGAAGGCAAAGGATTGAAGAGATATTGGCGCAGCGAGCACGCACCACGAGCTGCAATTCAATTCAGGTGTCCAAATTCTCAAGAAACTCTTTTAGCGCCAAAAATGCAGGCAAATAGTCTTCCTGAATTCTTTTTGCCATTTCGCGAGCAAAGATTTCGTCGTAGGTATGCACAGTGAGGTTTCTATCCTCTATCATTTTTAGCCAAACCCGTTCGGTGGCTATTTTCAGAAGTCCAATTTGCCAGGATCGCTTTATCACATCACGGGGCCCTTGCGACTCCTGGCCTTGAGCTTCCAAATTTGTTTTCAGTGTTGTCCATGCAAGTTCGTAACTGTATTGAACGAAGCCGCTTCGCGGCAAGGTTTCGAAGAAGAGATCGCGTCAGCCTCGTGACAGTAGAAGAACCGCGTGTCATTTAGTATGCTAGATATCTGCTTCCTATATTAAGATCTGAGCAAATAGTCCGAATACATAGTCATCAAGTGGAGGTGACTATGAAGAAGAAATGCACTACGGCCATGCTCTGGGAAAAAGAAATATCTAAGTTCAAGGAGGAGATGAAACTTCGCAACTTCACCGCCGCGACGGTGCGAGCGTACCTGTACATCCTCGCCCGCTTCAGTAAGGCAGTCAATCGTCCGCCAGGACACGTTTGCCGAGAGAATGTGAGAGACCATGTGTTACGCTTGCAGGATGATGGACTCTGCTGGAGTTCGGTGAACCAGCACGTGTGTGCACTCCGACTCTACTTCAGCGAGTGTCGCCGCTGGACAAATTGGGAGATTGGCATCCCCGTCCGCAAGTCGGAGGTCAAGGTGTTTGAAGTTCTATCCCGCAGCGAGATGCACCAGCTACTGGCGGCCGCCGAACCTGGCCGCGATAGGATGCTCCTCACTCTGATGTATGCCACCGGGTTGCGCGCATTTGAGGCCGCCAAGCTTCAAGCAAAACACATTGACAGCAAGCGCATGATGATTCTGGTCGAGAAAGGCAAGGGTGCAAAGGATAGGCTTGTTCCACTCTCTCAACTCCTCCTCGAGGATCTGCGTCGCTACTATCGAGCGTATCGCCCTGGTCAGTGGTTGTTTCCGAACGAAGACCACACCGGCCCGATTCCCGTGGAGCAAATTGCTCCAATCTGGAATGGGGCGAAGGAACGTAGTGGTGTCAAGCGAGGAAAGGAGGTCCACACTGCAAGGCATTGCTTCGCGACTCATTTGCTTGAAGATGGTGTTGACCTGCGCACAATTCAGCAGATCCTTGGTCACACGAGTATTCAGTCTACCGCACGTTACCTTCGTGTGACGAACACCATCTCGATAGCATGCGGAGAGAAGATTGACTCCCTCCTGATGCCTCCACGTGTGGCGTAGGTACATCATGAGCAAGTTTCACGTCGCCGATGTTGTGAGAGTTGTCTTGTTGTCACGCATGTTTCTTTCTATAAATAGCTGGGCATACAAGATTCTTTGTCTCATTGCTGATTGTGGAACGGGACTGCTCGGCGGGTTCAAGGCCGAGTGTTGGCAGTGTGGGTACGTTATGAGAGGAGGGCGACACTGCAACGGACGGAACTGCCCGAATTGCGTTGACCACCCACCTCTTGTAATAGTCGCAGTGTTTTTAAGTTGAGATCGTCGCGCATGATTTCAAGAGTACATTTTTCTGAAAACACAAATCGCAGTTTACTTTTTTCTTCAGGCATTTCTAAAAGAGAATCTTTTTGCTTATCATTGAC
>CAIZES010000013.1 GCA_903932045.1 uncultured Silvanigrella sp.
CCGGACGTTGAATTGGATGAAGAAACCAGAATTCCAGTTACTCAGTCCCCTGATATCAACGAAAACTGGCAAACGAAATATGCGGAATCCCTAGGTCTGACGGTGCTTCCCGTGGTTGAAAAAATTTATCCGATTTCTCAAAAATGGAAGTCTGGGGAGTACGATCTCATTTTTCTCTTTCTAGGCATGTCAGACGCAGACCCCATCAGCGGCGCAACCTTTATGTTCTCTCCCGATGCGATGAAAGCCGACTTCGAAGACGGGCGTATTATGAAGTCGTTGAACGCCGCAAAAAGCAGTAAAGATGGCGAAGTCATCTCGCTCGCCGTACGCGCGGCGTTTCGCACCGCTTTGGAAGAAGCTTTTGTTGTTCCCTTATTTTACACAAGAAATCGACATTACTATTCTGGAAATTTGCAACTTAATATTTCCGACCCGTACTCAGAGAGTGTGCAGATTTGGAAGGTTCGCACCGGACACTGAGTTTGGAATGTGACCATAGCACCAGCATTCAAGCCACGGGTGAACCGCCGGAGTAATGTTCACAAACTGAGCTTTGCTCTCCGCCTCTCTGTATTCCATAAGCACTTCCCCAGGAAAGTCGCGTCTACGTGCAGCACTTCTTTCGGCGGAATCCAAAGCCGCGCTTTGAGATATTCCGTAACCCGATCCCCAACTGCCCGCAGCGTCTCGCAACACGCAAATCCACACGGGAGTGCGCAGAGGGGATTCGAAGTTTCTGAAAACATGAAGTTTTCCCGCGGGTATTTGGGCGAGAAGTTCGCGCTGCTGCTCGCGTTCGTGATATTCTGCAAATGCCCTGATACAAGCCGTTTTGCTCTGCCACGCTACGGCACTACCAAAGGGAGCGTGTTCTTCTCTGCGTTCACGCATACCAGAAAGAGATAAACACAAGCGTTCGTAGGCTTCGGCAACTGCACGAAGTCGCGCTTGCCATCGTGTGTGACCTTCGGCCATGGCTTCGGCGTAATGCTCCTGAGTGGCAAGCCCCAAGCCACAATGGCAACGGAAATATTTGCCATCCACTTTGCTTTCCGACAAAATGGACAAACGATAAACTCCTAATCCGCGCAAATAGATAATCGCAAGCCACGCCTCAAGGAAACCAAGAATATGCAATTGGAACCAACCGAAAACTTGCTGGAGAACTTGGAACGCAAGAATAGACTTCACTTGATCATCACCGCCGCTATTTTTGCCATTATTTTGCAAATGACTTCGTTTCTGCTCACGCAAACTTTTTTTGCTTCGTCACTGGAGAGCCTTGTGCGCAGCCAATGGCGACTCTTATCATACCAAGAATGGCGTGAAGTGCGAAACGGCATCACCGCCGGTTGGGTGTATTTCCCGAATATCGACGATGTTTGTATTCGCAGTTTGGGGCAAATTATTGAAACCGCGCGAGCCTGCACTCTCAGTTCTACCGATATCAATTTCTGGGGAATGGGAACTCAAGTTGCTCTTGGTGACGTTCAAGTTTCCATAGGCTTTAAGAATACGGCGTGGCTCGTTGCCTTTATTTGTATGATTTCGGTGCTCGTGCCGCTTGCATTTATCGCACTCATTGCACGAGTTCCGCTCAAACGCCAGATAGAAAGAAGCATGCTGCTCGCGCTCGCTAGTTCGCGCGAAACCAGCCTTCGCTTGACCAATTTTGAAAAAACGGTTGCACAGCTCACCGATGATCGGGTTCGGCTGCAAAAAGAAGCCGCCGTTGCAAGCGCAACGCAAATGCTTGCTCACGACGTTCGCAAGCCATTTTCGATGCTAAAAATGACGCTCGATATGCTTCGGCGCGCAAAAAACCAAGAAGCAATTCAAAAGATTTTGTATACAGCGCAAAACGACATCGGGCGCGCAACGGCGTCTGTGGAAGGCCTCATTCAAGACGTTATGGACATTGGTTCAAAAAGCGAACTTGTCTTGGATTCTGTGCAGGTCGACGCTTTGATTCACGCCGCACTTGTGGATAGTTTTCGTATTTACCATAAGGCCGATGTGAATATTGACGTTGTGCTTTGCCATAGTCGGGAACTCAAAATCGACTCCAACAAAGTTATGCGTGTGTTTCTTAACATTATAGGAAATGGCTTGCAGGCTATGAACCAACAAGGGCGCTTGTGGATTCGAGCCGCCGAGACAAAGCCAACCATCGGTAATAAATTTATTGAGTTTATCATTGGTAACAACGGGCCTTCCATACCATTTGAAGATCAAAAAGATCTCTTTGAAGCCTTTTTTACCAAGAACAAAAAGGGCGGCACTGGTCTTGGATTGGCAATTGCAAAAAAAGTAGTGACCGCCCATGGCGGAAAAATTTGGTGTGAATCTAACGAAAGCCTTGGGGTTGAGTTTCACTTCACTCTGCCAGCGGGATCGTCTCCGGCACAAGCTACCCACGAGTTTCCTCGCCACTCAAAAGATCTGATGGCATTTATTGAGCAGATATCGCAGAGCGATGAGTTCAAAGACGACGTCTCTCTGGAGCAAAAGACGGCGGAGACGCTCACGCAACTGAAAAGACCTTTGCAAGTTCTCGTTGTTGATGACGAGGCCGTCTATCGCAATGCACTTATAGGACACCTGAACGGTAACAAAGAACACGCGAGCATGCTTAGAATTGTTGCGGCAAAAAACAGTATGGAAGCCCAAACCACTTTGAAAGATCACTCCATTGACCTTGCTATTCTTGATGTCGACCTTGGGCCTGTGTCGATAAATGGATTTGATCTTCTTTCCTCAGAACGAAAAAATGGATGGAATGCTTTTGTTTGTATTCACACCAACAGGGTTCTTCTTGACGACAACAGGCGCGCCATAGAAGCGGGTGCCGATGTGTTTTTTCCAAAACCAATGACGCGGCAACATATTTTGAAACTTGTCATTCAGGCAGCGCACAAATCTGCTCAAAATAATGACACAACCGATCTAACGCAAAGTGGTGTGCAATGTTCCGAGGTTCTAGTGGCCGTGGTAGATGATGATGCCACGGTACAAATCGCCTGGGAAATGCAGTTCTCAGGCGGAAAAGTGATATCATTTGATTCTCCCAAAAAATTTCTTGAGAGAGCCACGCGTGATAACGAGTTTGTTGGTTCACTAACCTGCGTTGTCACCGACCGCAACTTTGATGGCCAAGAATCAATGAGGGTCTAAGAGTTCCAAACGCCTTTTCACTCCCAAACCTCCCCTCAGCTCACCCCAAAATTTTGCCACAAATCTGACCCAACGCAACACCAAGCAACCTGATTTGGCCTGCCTCAACGGGAGTGCGTCAATTTTGGGGCTTCAGCGGGGCTTTTTTCCAAAGAATTTTGATTTTTAGGCGAGAATATCAATGAATCCAGGCGTATATTTAAGTTTTTTGTCTACCATCCCCCGGAGAATAC
>CAIZES010000014.1 GCA_903932045.1 uncultured Silvanigrella sp.
AATCGGCACTCAACTGACCATCTCGTTTAAGTTGAGCCATTGTTTTACGCGACTCTGCTCCCCAAAACGAGAAATGATCAGAACGCAGCGCTGGTTGAGCACTGGCCGCAGCAACATCGCGACGCATGCGCACAGCAAACCCTTTGGTTGTCGTTGCAATCCACGAATCATCGTAAAAAACAGGAGCCGAAGAAAGCGCTCCAGGTAAAGGAATATCAACAACAAATCGAGAAACAGGAAGAGCGTAACACGTGAGTGTATTCACAGCCAACGAAGGGCCACACACCACCGTTTCCTGAACGGAACCCACTCGTCCCAAAGCACCTGAAGCACGAAAACGCGTTGCCCCCCAGGGAACAGAGTTTCGACGCGACAACATTGCAAAACCAGGCAACGGAGCAAATTCGGGCTCCAAACTTGGAAACACTGCGGTAGTTTCACGCAATTGCACACGATTTACTTGTGCTGCTGTAGCAATACTCGCAGCACAAGTCGCCATCCCAATCACTGCGCCAGTGGCAAGAAAGAAACTCACGCTTCGAAAAAAATTCATCAGAGCCCCCAGTGACCAAGCCACAATGCAGCTTCGTTTGCCACAGACGATCTATCGCCAGACGGACTCAAATCGGGACTGTTTGACAATTCCTTCAAGAGTTTTGCAGCGGCTTCTTTGTTACCAGAAAGATAAAAAACCTTGGCTTTGAAAAGGCGACACTCCGAAAGAACGGGGTTATCGGGAATTTTTTCTACAATCTCAAGTTCAGATAAAGCTTTTGCAAAGTCCGATTTATCGGCATAAAGCCCCGCCAATGTGCGACGAGCCCTCACTTGAATCAGTGGGTGTTTCATGGTGCGCGATGCAACAAGCTCCAACAACGAAATTGCAGAATCGCTCTGACCCTTCTCAATGTATTCTGATGCAGCTCGCAAACCGGCGACCCAAGCCAACGGCTGAAACGAATTTGCACGCGCAAATTCTTCAAACTTTTTTGCCGAAGCCATGTGATCGGGCTTACCAATTTTGGCCGGATCGGCACCAGGCTTTTGCATTGCAGAAATAAAACTCTCCTGCTCGGTTGAAAACATTTTATCAACCTGAAGATAGCCAGAAACCAATGCATCATCGCGCGATTTTGAATAGTGCGAGTACGCAAACACGCCAACGCCCATAGCAACTACAGCAACCACAGCCGCAATTGTTGTCCACTTTCGTCTGTGCGCAGCGCGAATTGCACGCAACGCGGTTTCATCATAAACAACTCCGGCCACCGACTCTGACAAAAACGCTTGAAATTGAGTGCGAAAAAACACGAACGCCTCCGCGACGAAAACAAGAAAAAAACCCTCAAAGTATCAGAACCTTCTAGCACAAGTGACATAGTCTGTCACATCTGTCGACCCAAAAGAACAATAACCCCCCAAACATTCGAGAAATTCTAATCTTTGACAGAGATCACGACAATATCTTGACAGTCACATTCCCAATTGGTATGCGGGCGCCAGTGGAAATTCTTTGGCGCAAGCCACTCAGTTCCGGCGCAGTTTTATTGTAAGATGCTGGATGGGGCTTAGGGACGAAACCCATAACTGAGATCATGATGATCTCTAAGAGTCGCACTATGCTTGTTCTCACAAGAAAAGTTGGAGATGTTATTGCAATTGGCGACAACATTAAAATTGTCGTTATGGCAATCAAAGGAAAACAGGTCCGTTTGGGTGTTCAAGCCGACCGCAACACTGTTGTTCACCGTGAAGAAGTCTATCAAAAAATCCAGCAAGAAATTCGGGCCGCTATGGACAGCGATTTCGATGCAACCCGCACAGCTGGCGATCTTCTTCGTGAAGCTTCCGCTCCAGAGAATGAGGAAACCCATCCGGAAAAACCAAAGCGCGGACCCATGCGTTTCATCAAAACATCTCACGTCGAGACCGATAAAGACTCTGAGTGAGTAAAATATTGTATCTATTTATAAATATGATGTTTATTTTCAAAAAGTAAAAAAATTACAAAATAAGCCTCAAATTCTAAACACAAGTTCCGACCCCTAGGTTGGAGGGACTTTGTTATGATGGGAAAAACGACTCGAAAAGAACTTCAAAAAGTTGTCGACGCGCATGCTCGCTACTTAATGACATACAAAATGCTCAACAATGGATCGCTTGAGGGAGCCACCCCATTGCGAAAGTTTTTCACATATTGGAACTACACAACCCGCTACAGCGATATGCGTTCTTTTGCCCTTGTTTCGTACCGATAACATCTGCACTGCGCGCTCTTGTAAGCTTTTCGAAGCATGGTAATGTGGCGCCGTAATAAGCCCACACCCAGACCCCTTGAGGCGCAAATGAACACTCCAACAAACAACGTAGAGTCCAACACGGACACCGGTACAGACCGCGGCACAGACCGCGGCACAGACAGCGGCACAGACCGCGGCACAGACACCAACACACTATTCAATCACTTTCGAGAAATCAGCGTTATTCCAGAACTCAAAACTCTTCCCGCGAACAACTCTCCTTCGCAAACAACTCACACACGAAAACCACTGTGGCTCAAAACTCCCCTCGCCAGTGGTGACACGCTTATTTCAATTAAGAAAAAACTTCGGAAAGGCCATCTGCACACTGTTTGCGAGGAAGCAAAATGCCCAAACATTGCTGAATGTTTAAATGCCGGAACCGCAACCTTCATGATTTTGGGAGACACCTGTACGCGAGGCTGCCGTTTTTGCAATGTCAAAACAGGCAATCCGCATGGTGTTCTCGACGAAAACGAACCTCTGCAGGTTGCTCAAACCATTCACGACATGGGCATTGACTACGCCGTCCTCACAATGGTCGATCGTGATGATCTTTCCGACGGCGGAGCAGCACACATAGCCAAAACTGCATCGTGTATTCGTGAACTCTCGCCCAATATCATTATTGAAATTTTGGCGGGCGATTTTCGCGGAAACCAAAACGCTCTTCGTGACGTTCTCTTCTCTGGAAACGGAATCAACACCTTTGCGCACAATCTTGAAACAGTTCAAAAACTCACACCAAAAGTAAGAGATATTCGTGCGTCATATGAACAAAGCTTGGATGTTCTCAAAAATGCCAAACGGATTCGGCCACAATCCTACACAAAAAGTGGAATTATGCTGGGCCTTGGCGAACAACCCGAGGAGATTGAAAAATGCCTGCAAGACATGCGAAGTGTTGGTGTGCAAATTGTAACAATTGGTCAATATTTACAGCCTACCCCGCGCCATATTCCAGTTGCACGTTTTGTACACCCGGAAGAATTCGCATATTGGAAAACCTACTCTGAAAAAATTGGGTTCCTTGCTGCGGCGTCGGGCCCATTGGTGCGCAGCAGTTATAGAGCCGCCAACCTTTTTCCGCGCACGGGCGGATATTGCTCATGAGCTTCAAATTTGCAGCACTCATCTTCTTAAATATTATGCTCACGCCGCTATACTTTTCCGTTTTCGTCTTTCTTTTTCTACTCACGTTTGTTCCCATTTTTCCTTCACGCGTAGCCGTAACAAATATTCGTCAGCGCCTCGGATACGGATTTATATCATCTCATAACCTCGCCGCTAGTGTATTTTTTCATTATTTTTTGTACGGAATTGAGGTTTTTCTCATATGGCCACTAGGTCTCACACAAACAGAAAATAGCCACGAAATGGCAGATTTCCTTGAAAGGATGATTAAAAAGTACGACGTATCTGAAAACCAACGCGGGTTCACTATGCTAGCACCGCATCTTGGCACCATTGAAACTGCGGGACAAGAATTTGGTAAAATTCACCGCCAAGTTGTACGTCATGATATTGTTGCACTCGCTCAACCTTCCGGTTCAAAAATTTTAACATCCATAATAAACTGGTACAGAAAGAAACGGGAAATCACTACCGTTCTCACAGGCTCAAAAGAACTTAATACCAAACTCGCACAAATTGCCGCAAGCAACGAAAGCATCGTGCTCTTGATTGATCAAAAACCCCGACGCGGAGGAGTTTTTATCGACTTCTTGGGAAAAGAAGCCGCTTTTCCATATCGCGGGCTCAGTATTATGGTG
>CAIZES010000015.1 GCA_903932045.1 uncultured Silvanigrella sp.
TGACGGTTTCGTACCGTATTTCAGCTTTTTTGGACACCCAAACACCTCCAACCATATCCGCCTCCAAGTATCGGAAGCCTCTGATTTTACATGGGGGGTGAAGTTTTCACTGAAAAGTTACTGGGTGAAGAAATCACTGAACAGTAACATTCCCTAAAGTTTTCGGAATGCGTTCCGATCAGTCCTCAACGTTAGGGGGAAGATGGAATGAAAACCGAATTTCTCAAAAAAGAAGAACATGGTTTGTCGTGGATAGATTTGCACGCACCAACCGATGAAGAAATCACCGAGGCCGGCCTCATGTACGAGCTTCCGCTGGCATTGGTAAAAGAATGCTTGAACGGCTCAACTTTACCCAAGTACGAAGAACACGGTTTCACAAAGTTTATTTTACTGCGTAGCTTTCACGGCTTAGATGTTGGTATAAATGTTGAAGAACTCACATCTCGCATCGCAATTTTTATAAATGAAGACTATTTGGTAACAATTCATCGCACCGGATGGGAGCAAGTACTTAAAATTCGAGATGCCGTTTTTACAGAAGTGAGACGCGACAACTCTCGTTTTGTAGCAATGGCTATCAAACAACGCGAAAATAATCCAGAAGGACCTTTAGAAACTCAACCACGCAGAAATCCCCATTTTAAGCAACTTATGTTTGCAGAAAAACTTCAAAGCGACATCGTTTTTTTCACACTTCGCGAAGTGTTGGGGTCGTTTGAGACTCCCTTAGACATTTTCGAAGAAAAATTTGAAGCGTGCGAAGACAAAATATTTGCGCAGGGAAATGACCGCGAAATTTTAGCCGAATCATACACTTTAAAGCGTCAATTGTTTGCCTGCCACCGAGCTTTACGCATGAATTTAGAAGTTTCACGCAAGCTCGAAAAGGTTATCCAACGTCACACCAAAAATATGGAAATGTTACGAAACAACGCCGATCGTTTTCTGGGACTTATCGATTCCGAATTCGACAACCTTCACAACTTAATGACATTACACATGTCATTTCAATCACATCATACCAATGACATCATGCGCGTTCTTGCAATATTTTCGGCATTTTTTATGCCTCTCACATTTATTGCCGGAGTGTACGGAATGAATTTTAAGAACATGCCAGAGCTAGAACACCCCATGGGTTACTTTGGAGCGCTTGGTCTTATGATTGGCGTGAGTGGGATAATTTACTGGTATTTCCGGCGCAAAAAGTGGATTGGGCAAGTTTCCGAAATCACAAATCCCAAACTGGTTCACATGAGTCCTGAAAACTTTCAGCATCAACATCGGCAGCACGATGAGCACAGCAATTATCAAACCGAGAAAGACAAGAAAAACGAGAAAACCGAAAAAACAGATCAAACACCAAAACAAACACCAAAACACACAACAAAGCCGAGAAATGTAGCCTAAAAGGCAATTTATGGTGCTGGTGCCGCAACCATTTTTTCGCTTTCAAGCTTGCGCCCCAACGACACACCAAAGCTCTTTAGCTCGCAAAGCACTCCCGAACACGCACTATCTTCAGGGCCTCGCTCCACTTTATTCGTTTCATTATGAGCGTGAAACATAGCCAAAAAGTTTTCGCTTTTACGACGTGCTAACACATTCGCCATCATGGCATCGTATTGTTCTTTTTCGATGGGCTCAAAGGGCAAACGCGGAAAAGTCATATTCCCTTTAGAACGAGCCAAAATAGCGCAGGAAATATAGCCTTCATCATTTTCGATAGCCTTGTGAATAAGCTTACCGAGTTTTTCCACTTCATCTTCAAAAATTTCAAATGTGCCACTGGTATTATGAGTGGTGTAA
>CAIZES010000016.1 GCA_903932045.1 uncultured Silvanigrella sp.
GTCCGGCGAACTGGGGCTAGCTCTTCTGTCGGAGTTCCTAAAATGCTCAAGAAACGCCTAATTTTTGTACTCTACTTTGACTCGGGTTATTTCCATCTCAGTCGCAACTTCCGACTTCAAAAAGTCGGAGATGTCCGCTGGCTCGTCGACAAATTCCGTTTCAAAACCATTGGCAATTTTATCGATGAAATTGCGATCCTTGACGTTTCAAGAGAATCAACGAACTCAAATATCCAACGATGTGGCGGAGAAAAATTTGAAGATGCAGTGAAATACATCATGCGCGAGACGTTTCTTCCTCTGACTCTTGGCGGAGGCATTCGAACCCTAGAGGACGCACAGCGCTGCTTCGAACTTGGTGCCGATAAAATTCTTCTCAACACCCCCATCACCCAGAATCCCTCATTCGTCAAAGAATGTGTAAGCCGCTACGGCTCACAAGCAGTTATTGGTGCAATTGATGCTATGCAGGATCAGGGAAAGTACAGAGCTAAAATCTCGAACGCCCAGGTTTCAGATCGTCTCCTCGAAGAACAAATAGAACAAGCGGTCAGCCTCGGTATCGGAGAGCTCCTTCTGAACAGCATCGAACGAGATGGCACGGGAATGGGTTTTGATTTTGGACTCCTCGACTACTGCTCGACGCTGAACATTCCTCTCATCCTTTGCGGCGGAGCAGGAAAACCTGATCATTTTGCTGATGCCATTTCGCAAAAACACGTCGAAGCAGTCGCTACCGGAAATCTCTTCAATTTCATCGGAAAAGGTTTCGAGTTGGTTAGAAACCATCTCTTGAACAACAACTTTGCTGTCCGACAATCGAAAATTTCGTGAGGAACAATTATGACCTCCATTCGCCGCAGTCTTTCTGACGAAGCTCTTGCATCGTACGTTTGTGCCCAGCTCAACTCAAATTTTCCAGACAACGAGCCAGTCATGGAAGACGTGATCCGGCAAATTCTTCCGGAAACTCTCAAACGTTTGGAGTTTTGCTTCAGCAAGATAAACAACAAATATTTCTTTGACGGCACCAGCAGCGTATTCAGTCATCTGCACGGAGACCAATACGCGATGTTCCTTTATCTGCTGAGCAACACCGCACACCGACAAGGCGCGAGCATCAATCTCTCATCCAAGATATTTCTTCTCAACAAAATGCTTCACGGCATTGATGCCTTTTATGAAGTTACTCTTCCTGACATTTTTCTTTTTGTGCACCCGTTGGGAACGGTTCTTGGACGTGCGAAATACTCCGACTACCTCGTTGTCTACCAACGTTGTGGAATTGGCAGCAATCACGACGTTTATCCAACCCTTGGAGAGTTCTTAACGCTGCATCCTGGAACCGCAATTCTTGGAAACTGTACGATCGCGTCCAACTGCACAATAGCAACAGAATCTCTTGTTCTTGAAAAAGATCTCGCCGAAAATTCGCTGTACATCGGAAACCCCAAAAGCCACTTCATAAAAACGAACACCAATATCAACCCAATCTGGAGAATTTGAAGCACCATGAAAAATTCTCGATCCACAATTTTCTTTCTGACTGAAGACATCAACAACGAAAAGGAAAAAAACGAGATTGAGTATTTAACATCCCTCGGAAAAGTGGTGCTGGTTTCGTTCTCTTTATTAGCAAATCCAGGGCCTGGAGTGCGATGTTTGGTTCTTTCAAGATCTTCTCTCAGAATGCAGAAAATCGTGCTTTATTGGTCAAAAATCTGTTATCTGCTGGCGCGGCTCGCAAATAGCAAAACCGACTTCTTATTTCCAGAAAGAAATGTGTATTCTGGAAATGAAGTGCTTCGAAGGCTTGTGAACATCTTTTGGAAGGTGAAAACCGCGAACTGGCTCAACGCCGTTTTGCCGCGATACGACACCCTGTATTTCTTTCCGTACCGACTTTTCATGGCGCTCAAGGGTACACGAAACCGAATGCACAATAATCGTATCATTGTTCACGATTCACTTATCGTTCGATTGCCAGAATTTGCCCCGCTTATTGCAAAGGCTCGAACCCAACGAGTTCCCACAATTGCAAATGTCAAATCGTGGGATAACCCCTTTTACTCCCAGTTCACAACCAATGCGTCCGGCTATCTCGTTTGGGGCGAGTCCATGTGGAGAGATATCGAGAAAACCCAAAAAACCTCTTCTCGCGCAGTCCATTTCTGGGGCGCTCGTCCCTTTTTTAACTTTTTCAACGAAGCAAAACGATTCGAAAACCAACAAAAGGACAAGCTCCCAAAAGAAAAAAACGATTCGTTAGTTATCGGGTACGCGGCAGCATTCGGCGATGGAATTATGGCTGCCCATGAAATCGAACTGATAAAACGTATCTCTTCCGAACTTCGCGGCTCTCATATCAATGCAGTCGTCTTGATACGTCCCTACCCAATCACTCCGGAAGGATTGTACGACTCACTAAAGCATCTCCCGAATATCGAAATTGTGGACATAAAGGGAGAACCTGTCGATCGCTATGGAGATGGCAGAGAGTTGATTCGTTTTGGCTCAAATGCCGAACGTCTAGAATATCTTTCGCAATGCACCTGCTTTCTCAGCATGGCAACGTCGTTCACAATTGAAGCAGCCATTGCGAAGGTGCCCATCGTGCATTTTTGCTTACCAGACAACCTCTGTCAGAATACGGGAGAACGTGAATTCTTTAAACGCCTCCAGCTCAGCGATCACTTAACTGAATATTTCAACAAAACCCTCTGGACAGCACAGTCATACTCGGATCTCTGCGCGAAATTGCGCTCAACATCAACAGACCCCAGCGAGGCAAGAAGGCGGGGAGAAAATCTCTTGACAAGGCTCGGAGTTCCCAAAAACAATTTCGAGCAATCAATAACTGATCCCGACGCTTTTCAGGCTCTCACGAGAAGCGTCTCTCTATCACTGCCTGA
Organism: uncultured Silvanigrella sp.; assembly: GCA_903932045.1. Classification (GTDB taxonomy): domain Bacteria; phylum Bdellovibrionota_B; class Oligoflexia; order Silvanigrellales; family Silvanigrellaceae; genus CAIZES01. The sequence goes on from CAIZES010000016.1 coordinate 2,913, forward strand.
AACCCAATTGGAGCGCGTGACTCCATTGATCAACCTCCCCAGAAGCAGACTTTAAGGAATGGGTCCCAGGGAAAGTAGTTAGCACACCCGCACCGGTGCTTTCCGCAGGCGTGAGCCAACCTTTTGGCGTCAACGCGGGTACTCTTCATAGTCGACGACGGCGCGTTTGGGTTTGAAGGGTTTGACGCGCTCCACGACCGCGATGTGTTCCTTGCTCTCCAGGTAGGCGGTCAAGGACTCCCACGAGGTAAAACGCGAGTCGAGGACGAGATCCAACGCATCCTTGTCTTTGCGGGCGTTGAGAGTGACGGCAAAGGAGAGCATCCCCGGCGTGACACCTTGCAGGCTCTCGATCCATGCTTTGATGTCATGGAGATGTTGAGTGTGCATGTCCTTTTCTTCGCAACAAATCTTGAGCATGATGAGGTGGCGGATCGTCACGGCGTTTCTCCCCGAAACTGAATGGCAACCATGGTGACGTCATCTGCGGCGGGTTGATCGCCCCAAAACCTGGTCATCTCCTGACAGAGAGACGCAATCAGGATGTCTGGGGAGGAGAGCTGCCCTCCTGCGGCAAGCTTTTTGAGAACCCTTTTGAGTCTCATGTCGCCAAAGCAATTTCCGTCGGCGTTTTCGTTCTCGATCAAGCCAGCTGCGAGCTTGGCAAGCAAAATTGCCTTCGGTCACAACAGTGGGCAGTGTGTAAAACGCCTTTATGCCAATTGATATTTTAGTTTGTGTGCGCTGTGGCGCCAAGATGGCAATCAAGTGCATTGTAGAAGATGTGAGGGCAATTACTGACACACTCGTTGCACTGGGCCTAGATCCTAAGCCCCCAGACATTTTTCCTGCGATGCCAAC
>CAIZES010000017.1 GCA_903932045.1 uncultured Silvanigrella sp.
GCTTTCTAGCGGGATCAAAACCCTTGCCAATAATTTTCGTCAGGGCTTGGAGGGTTTGGCAGGTGCGGTTGGGAGTATGGGCGGTGGACGTGGGGCAAGTGGCAACGAAAAAACCACCTTTGAAATGAAAATTGAGGCTGGTGATGCTTTCCGCGGGGGTGGAGGAGGTGCGGGCAGTGGCGGTTCGGGTTCGCAGCTCGATCTCGGAAAAATGAGCGCACTGGACACCATTGTTGCAGAAATTCGTGAACTGGCCCGTTCCGACATCGAAATGGCTGCGGCTTTGGTTTCGCGCCTTGCCGACCAAGGGGAGTATGAACGAGCCTTTTCAATGCTCGATTTGTTGGGCATTGAACTCGCGAAAAAAACTCTAGGCATGTTGCCCGACCAAATTCAGCGCAATATGAAACGGCGGTATTTAGCTTCGCAAATTAAGCAGCCGGCGGTGGACGAGCTTTTTCAGCAGGCAGTGAGTGTTCGCGCACTCCTCACTGCGGGTGACCAAATTTTGACGGACAACAATGAACGTTTGCTGGCGCGTATTCTTCTTTCTCACTCCGATGTTGAACTGGCGTCTGGATTGGCATCACTGCAAATTCAACCAGCAGTGGCAGTGCTCACGCGCTTGCCCGCAACAAAAGTTATGACTATTCTGCGCGCAGCGCCCAAAGAACAGGCTCGTGAATGGCGGCAGGCACTTTCCGCGGCCATGCGCACAGAAATTCCTCTTGCACCAACGGATTTGGAAAAACTTCACAGAGCTCTTCGCGATCCCGAAAAAGGACGTTTTGAAGAAGCTCGCGAGTATTTCCAAGAAATTCTCTCTTCCGCCGATGAAAAAGAATTTCAGGATTTTCTTACCGGTCTGGAGGCTACGCCCGATTTGTGTATCGCCGTTACAGGAATGCGCGCCACCATGGAAGATATGTGGGAACAGCCATTGCAAATTATTACATCTCTGTTTGCCGATCTGTCGCTTGAAGAAGTTGCATTGCTTTTGTATGAAGCTCCCGAATCTGTACGCCAAGCATATTTGGAGGGCTGCGTTGAACGTCGTCGCATGATGATCAACGATGGTTTGCAAGGTTTGGCTGGCAATGATGAACATCGCCTTAAAATGCAGGTGGCCATGGCCGACACTCGCAAAATGCTTCTGAAAGAGTTGGGGAATCGAGCCGAAAATGGTCAGGCTGAACTGCCATCACGAAAACGATTGCTGGACAAATTGGAAAGCAGTCGGAAACTCAAAGTTGCAGCGTGACGCAAAGTTGCAGCGCGATGTAACTTTTGTGGCTATGAGTTCATGCGTAGGAACGCTTGATCAAGCTGTTCACGAGAGGCTCGTCTGGAATTTTCAGAGGTTTCAAAACCAACTTCAAGTTCGCCTGCAGCAATGCGAGACATCACCGATGACACAAATTTATCAACGGGCACACCAAAGGTATGCAATCCGGGGCCGCCCAAATCGGTGTTTACTGCTGGCGGAATAATTTCCAGAACTTTAACAGACGTCGCAGCAAGCTGGTGTCGCAACGACATCGTAAAAGAATGTAAAGCGGCCTTGGTTGCGCAATAAACCGGCATACGCGACATGGGCGCAAATGCAAGACCCGACGTAATGTTTATAATTGCTGCATGCGCCTGCTTTTGCAAATGTGGAACAAAAAGCTGTGAAACATGCACGGGAGCTTCAAAATTGATGGCAATTTCTTGCGCAGTATTTTCCCAAGATTCCTGTTCGCTCAGCTGCAGGCGACGCTGAATTCCCGCATTGTTGACAACAATGTTTAGATTGGGAAAATTGGCAAGCATCCAGTCTCTGAGTTTTACCCTGCCCTCGGGTGTTTCTACGTTGGCCATGTAAGTGTGAAGTTGAGGACATTGCTCTTTTGCTTCGCGAAGCTTTTCTTCGCGTCGTCCACAAATGATGACAACACTTCCTGCTCTGATAAATTCTTTGGCAATTCCCAAACCAATTCCAGAGGCGCCACCCGTAACAAGAACGGTATTGCTGCCTAACTCCATCATAATTCATTTCCTCTTGCAGGGTTTAGAATGTCATTTCAACTTTTAGGTCGCCGCAGTTGAGCGCGTTGGTAACAAGTGAGCGCTTGCAAAAACCTGCGTAGAGATGCATGTCGGGAGAAAGATTTTGGTCAACAATTGTTCCAAAAATAACGGCTTTGGCTGTAGTTGCTGCAATTAAAAAAACGGGATTTGATGCAATGGCATTGAGCGTAGGTTGGAGATTATTATTTTTAATAAAATTATTGACAAAGTTTTGCGCAACTGGTGCCACGTAGTTTTTTACAAGAGGGGAACTCAGCGAAGGGAAGGTAAACCCTTGGAATGGACTTTCTTTATGAAAAACATTTATTAATGTCACGCGGCTGATTTTTGTGATGCTTTGCAAAACGTCTTTAATGAAAGGAAAATCGTTCACATTGATGCCTAAATAATTAAAAATGGTGAGGTCTTTGATTTGATCAAAAAGAGTTGATGCTTGTATGCAATCGCCTCGTTGTGAGGTTGGAATTTTTTGAGATTCATAGGCTGCTTCAATAAGCGTTTTAACAATGGTCTTCTGAAGACCCGTGAGAATTCCACTGTCGTATTTTTTGCAAATATCCGCACGCATTTCGAGAGAATTATTCACTTCCTGCTCCACCAAAGAAATACGGCGCATTTGCACGGTAAATCCGTTGTAGGTGCCTTCGGCTTCTGGAACACCGTCATCAATTTGAAAAAACGATTTTAGAACTTCAGGGGACAGTTTAATGGAAATCGGCGCTCCCAAATCGCTTGCGGAGGAATATGTCTTTTGCAGTCCTTGGGTATTGGAGGTCGTTTGCGGTTTGCATCCCATAACGGCGCTAAAGGTGATGACGTTCAAGGTAATGGCCGAAACAATTGCCAAAAGTTTTGACATCGCTTGCATAGTATTCTCCTTTATTTGTTGGGTGTATGCCCAAAGTCAGTTCAATTAAAATGCCTTACTGCTGCGTTTGCTCAGTGTAGCATGGGATGAATAGGATTAGCTAATTTTGGGTGTCCTTCGCCAGGGGCTGAAACTCAAAATAATGAGGCATGCTTTTGCGAAACTCACCCTATTCATGGAACCCTCCAAAAAAGAGGGAAAGTTGCCAAAATGTGCGATAAGATCTCAACGCAAACGCAAAACGACAAAACGACAAAAACACGCGCGAGTGCCCTTAAAAGAAAAAGCGTCGGCCGAAGGCCATGGTTTTGGTGAAGGGCAGCGCCAGCCTCAGCATCTTACTGCAACACACCAAGGCGTGAGTCCACGTAGATAAGGCATACGTTGCTGCTTTGGCACATAATGCCAGGTTCAGTTTTTTCCAAGAGTGTTCCCTTGAACGCAGCTGATACCAGATAATCCCGTACTGTCCTGATTGCTATTTTGAGTATTCATTGTGGCTTGTAGTACTTGTTGCGCTGAATTGCCCGAAAAAGTGATTTTAGCGGGAGACTTTGAATGATTAAGATTGCTCAAATCAGAGCTGATATTCAAAGTTAGCTTTGGTGCATCTGAAGATGCAGTGTTATTGACTGACACGTTTTGAGCGTTGCTGCTATTATAGGGTCTTGGGGTGCAGGCTTCAAGACCAATCAAGCCTAAAACAAACAAGATGCCGCGGGTATCTGCAAATAAACGTGTCCTAGCAAAAGTTTCCTTCCTAAAAGATATGATCTTGTGAGAGCCATGAAATTGTATCTGCTAGCGCTGAAGGTTGCAACCCAAAGCGGTGCATGACATCATTTTCCCAATTCAAATTGAACATTGCTGCTGAGGCTGCGGCCAGGGTGCGTTTTCGCGAGCGTTCTGCCGATTGCTGTTTTCGTGGGCGCGGCAGCGCATCGTGGCGCCTTCGGCAGCCGTGCGAGCGAACAACAGCACTCTGGGCCGCGAGCCTTGTGCAGATAATGTGAAAATCAAAAATCAAGTCCGCACATGAACCAAAAAACTGGAGCGGCCTACGAGGTTCGAACTCGCGACATCAACCTTGGGAAGGTTGCACTCTACCAACTGAGTTAAGGCCGCCTTGCAAAATAAAATGTATAGCATGCGTCTGCTGAGGTCAAGATGTGCTCGATTCGAGAGTAACCATGGAACGAGCGATATTGGTTGCAAGGTTGGAAATTTCCAGCAGGGCAGAAATAAGTTCTAGGTGAACTTCGCTGGCGTGTATGTCCGATTGAATTTCTTCTTTTAGACGAGCGTAGTGCATGTGTTTGAGTTCGTCTGCAAGCAAACGATATTTTTCGAAACGCTTTGCGGTATGGCGCGCGCGTTCCAAATTTACACTATCAAAAACTTCCAGTGCTCGGCTCATTTGTTTGAGAGTTTTCGTGTGGTATTCGTGGAGTTCCTTTATTCCTGCCTTTGGCAGGGTAAACTGGCCTTTTCGCACTTTTATCATGGAAGGAAAAATGCGATCTTGAACGATATCTGCAATTTGTTCTAGGTCGTTGCTCGTGTTCATCATTTGGAACGCTTCTTCAAGGCGGTCTTGCGAGCCATCCACAGCAATTATTTTTTTGAGGTAGATATTAATTGTGCCGTAGGCCTTATCCACTTCGGTTTCACGCGCTTCCATGTCTTCTTGAGAAATTTCGCCCTCGCCAAAAAGAGGTAGCATAGAAAACTCAACCATTTGTTGAGCGCGTCGTCCAAGACGCATCACTTCGCGTTTTGCTGCGGTAAGGGCAAGAGCTGGTGTTGATATCAGGGCGTCGTCTAGAATAACCGGTTCCTCTTGAGCCCCCAAAATAACTTTTTTGTCGGGAACAAATCGGCAAATCAAATTTGAAAAAGGAGTGAGAAATGGCAAGAAAACAAACGCGATGCCAATGTTGAAAATTGTGTGGGCGTTTGCAATATTGCGTTCCACTGGTGCATTGGTGCCCGATATCTTGACAATAATATCTGCAAAAACGCTCACCCATGGAGCCAGGAAAAGAACACCGAATATTTTGAACAGAGTGTGTCCCCATGCCACGCGTTTGGCCTCTATGGAAGCATTGAAGCTTGCGAATAGAGCGGTTACGCAGGTGCCAATGTTTGCGCCAAGCATGAGTGCAATACCTGTGTCCAGTTTAAGCAGTCCCTGAGTGGCAAATGCAATAACAATAGCAATAAAAGCGGCACTGCTGTGAAGGATTGCTGTAAAAATTGCCCCTACCAAAATAGCCAGAATGGGATTTGAAAAATTGACAATTTGAGCCAAAAAAGGTTCGTGGCTCCGCAGGGGAGCAATGGATTCGCTCATCATGTTCATGCCAAAAAACACAAAGCCAATGCCCATGATGGCTAGGCCGAGGTGTTTAACCGATTCTCTTGAAGCCATTATCCATGCAAAAAAACCTGTAGCGACAGCAATAAGTGCGTAGTCTGTTATTTTGAAGGCAATGAGCTGAACTGTCATGGTTGTTCCAATGTCTGCTCCCAGGATAATCCCCAGTGATTGGACGGCGTTCAAAATTCCAGCTTGAGCAAAACCAACCAGCATCACAGTTGTTGCGGTGCTGCTCTGAAAAATAACAGTGACGAGTGCGCCAATGGCGAGGGCAAGAAACCTGTTTTTTGTGAGAGTGCCCAAAATATGTCGCAAGGTTTCTCCGGCGGACTTACGCATGCCATCGGAAAGTTGACTAATGCCAAACATAAAAATAGCCAAGCCGGCCATAAGCTCCATGGTTAATATGAATGGCCAATTTGTACGGCGAGCATGAAGTGTGAAAAAAACGGCGCCATCTTGGGGGTTACTCTCATTGTATGCTTTTGCAAGAAATGCTTGTGCCACATAGGTTCCGGGTTTGCTTCCAAGCTGAACTTCAACCGAAACTTCGCCATTGGCATCGGAAATTCCCGACATTTGTTTGAAAGCCAGAGGAGTGGATTTGGGTGGCTGCGAGGCCTGCGAAAAACCAACTTGCTGGCCTGCTATGGGCTTATTTGTGACAGAATCTATAATTCGGACAGCAAGAGGATGGCCAACAGTTTCATTGGCATCGGCATATTGTTCTGCGCTTTGAGTTCCGGGAATGAATTCAGTGGCTCGCACAAGTTTTGGAGTGGCAAAGGCAACGCTTGTAAGAAAAACAAATGAAAATAACAAAGGGGACAAAATTTGCAGCAGCATGAAATCGCCTTTGCCTAGGGTGGAGTCGTACTATTGGAGTTTTCGCTTACCGAAACACTGGCAGTGATTTTAGCACGTTCTCGTGAATGGAGTCCACACAGCTTTCTTATGACCCTCTTAACCTCCTAACCTCTTAGCCTCCTAACCTCCTAACCTCCTAACCTCCTGATCTCCTGATCTCTCCTATTTGTGAATGAGCGTGAGTTGAATACGAGCTCCGTTTGGAGGTTGTTCGGACAAAGTGAACGAGTTTGCGCTGAAGTGATCAACTGCTGCATCTTTGCCATTAACGGATGCGGTCCAATTCCAATCGTTTTCGTGATCAATTTTGCTATCCAACGTGAACGTGCGTAAATCTTCGCATCCTTGTTCGGTGTAACGAATCGAAATCTTGGATTCTGCGCTCATGGGGCACAGGGGAGTGGCGACGAGTTCTGCGGATACCTCTAGTTCGCAGGGTTCGCCATTCACTGTGCCAATGAGTTTCTTTACTATCGGCACTGAGGGCAAACGTATCGTTTTGGGATCAGTTGCTGCAAGTCGCGTATAGGAAATTCGAACGCGTTTTGCTGATTGCGATTGTTCGTCGGAAAAACTGACGTTGTGACCGTCAAAGGATGCTGCAACAATTGCACCTGTTGCCGAATCGCAAACTTCCAGGGAGGCGGGAACAATGTTTTCGGCAATGCTGTATGTGTTTTGTTTCTTTTTACCTCGAGAGTAGCGGATTTCTACTTGTGCTGCATCGTCGAGCGCATCTTTAAGCACGAGGGTGCCCTCTTTATCAAGGCTCCAACTGTCTGGTGGAAGTGGAGTATTATTGACCAACACTTGAACGTTACGCACATCGGCTCTGTTCAAATCTTTGGTCTGAAATGTTTTATTCTTTTGGCTTAAAGGTGGGGGCTGGTTTGCAGCTTCACCTTTTTCGTTCCAAACGTAGTTGACTTCAACAGAGTCGCCTTTTTGAATGTTCTCACTGGAAATACTGACAACATTTGCTGCAACGGAATAGTGATCTGAGCTTAAAGAAGTGCCGTTCACAAAAATTTGTACAGGTTCGTTTGCCATTGGGGCGTGCGCAAGCTTTATGTTGAACTGTGTGAGCTTGCGAAAATCTTTGGAAATGTGTTTCAGCACGGGCTCGTAGGTGGGGTCGCAAATAGGACCAGAAACTCCATTGGTCGCCTGTATGACCTGTGCGTATTCCTTGGCTGGGTGGGCCGCTGTTTTTGCGCAGTTCGAAGAAGGATCGGTTGGATCTCCAATGAGCCCGTAGACGCGCGCAGTGGTGCCCAGCGTTTTTCCCTGGGACTTCAGAAGTTCCAAAAATTGATTGGGCGATCGGTAGGGTACTTCGGTCTCAGGATTTGTTCCCCAGCATTCCGTTCCATCACTGCAGTTGTCTTCGTCACTCACAATGAGCACTGCCAGAGGAGCGTCGGCTCGGAACCAAGGGGTGGGAGCATCAACGCATTGGTATTTGAACAAATGTTCCATGCGCAAAAAGGCTGTTTCTATGTCCGAGCCATTTGTGCCGGCCTGAATTGCGTTTTTAAAGCGTACATTGAGGTCTTTGGAGTTGGGTGTAAGATATTCGCACCATTTTACGTTGGGGCGAGGATTGTTTTTGTCGCCGGGTTTTTCGCGGTAGTCGGTGGTTACAATTGCCATTCGCCAATCGACGTCGTGAATTTCGGAGAGGAAAACGCTGAGTTTTTCGGCTAATTTGTTCTGCTCTTCGGCCATTGAAGGGGAATTATCAATAATCACTGCAATGTCTAGTGCTCCTGAAATTGCAGATTGCACGGTTTCCTTTGTAGGATGTTTTTGGTTCTGTTGTTGATCCGCATTGGGTTTTGAATTTTGCGGCGTTTGAACAAATTTTTGGCTCTCTTGAACAAGAGGATTTTGAACATCAAACTCCATTGAGTTTTTGTTTGCCGAAAGGTCATAATCAAGCGAAACTTCAGAGCCATTTTTACCTGTGAAACTGAAGAAGCGTGCCGTGGCACCGAAGGTGTCGTATTCTCCTTGTGTTGGAGTTCCATTGGAATTACTTGATAACTCTCCACGAAAATTCGCATTTTCTCCGCATGAAATGGTTGTCAGGCAACAAAACACGAACGGGACATGCGAGTGTTTCATTGGGTGGTCTCCTCTAATTGCCACATGAAACTCTGTACCTACCAAGCTTGTCGGAACAAACGGGAAGAATCTTTTGTAAGATTTCTGAAATTTTTGAGTTATTTTTTAGAAAGAAAGGCAAATGGACGGGTAAGTGCCCGTCCAGGAAGGGAAAGGATACATTTGGAGCTAGCAAAAAAAGGTGCGAAATACATTCGAATTTGACTACTGTGCCAATTTTTGAGCCCAATTTAGCATTTCGCGAGTGGGTTCCACTGTTGCTGTTTCTGTAGGGTTGAAGTCAACCGAAGAACCAACTTCAGGCATGTCTGCAATTTCTGTGCGAGCTTGTTGAATAGCAGCATCCAATGTCATTGTGGAAGCAAGCGTAGCTGCACGAACAGCACGATCTTTGTTTACAATTCCGGATGACGAAACTTTTGTTGCGAGCCAAGCCTTTTTGTCCACCGTTCCAATAAGAATGCTGCGCATTTCAATGGGAGTGAGGCCTACGTTAGCTTCTTTCAAGCTTGAAGCAACCATGGAAACAAACGGTGCCGCCATGGATGTGCCGGACATTGGAACCATTTCAGTTGCGGTAGGGCCAGGAACCGAGCTCACAATAGCCACGCCTGGAGCAGCAACCTGAACGGTGTTAGTGTCCCAGTTGGAAAAGTCGGCAAGTGAAAGATAGCCATCGGTTGCTGCAACGGTGATAGCATTGTCTGCATGAATGTTTGCAGGAAAAACGGGAAGAATTGCGTTATCGGCACCGTCATTGGCAGCGGCAATAACAAAAAGTGTTTCGGGAGCTGAAGCAATCCACTGTTTGCCCTGACGTTCGAACGCTTCAAAAGCGCGCTTCGATTCGGTTGCAATTTGTTCAGGGGTGGGATTTTTATTTCCCATAATACCCATGGCATTTTTAGCAATCTGCGACATGGGAACGCCCACGCTGTAGTTTGCTACTGGCATTTTGGTTTCGTGTAAATAATGAGCAACTTCTGCAAATTGCTTATTTGAAAGCGCTGCAAGGGCTTCGTAAATCAAACCTTCGGTGTTTGCTGCGCTGGCTGGAAGCTGAGTGTCGGGGAAAATGCGTGCCGACATAATTTTAGCAGCAGGATTTCCCATGGCGATAATCCCGGAAACGTGCGTACTATGGGCGTATTGTCCGTAATAATTGAGTTTGCCTAGGAGTGCATCTTTTTGGGGTTTGGGCAGATTTTGAATGTGTTCTTTCCACCATTCTTTTTCTTCGGGTGTTACTTTTTTGGCCTGAATTTTTGCAAGGAGGTGGAAAATTTTGAAAACACTGCCGTCGGAAAAATCGGAAATATGTTCGGGATAAAAAACTTTGGGAAGATTTTCGGCAAAATTCCAGCCATGGATATCGTCAACTTTTCCGTTGTGGTCGTCGTCTACCATATTGCCATCAATTTCGCCGGGATTGGTCCAAACATGGTCGCGAATTTTTTCGTGCGCGAAAAAAGTTCCGGAATCAACAACGGCAACGTTTGTAGCGAGGGCTGCAGTGGGAATTACCAGTGTTGCGAGAAGGGGGGCTAATTTTTTCATATGATATCCTTTTGTTACTATTTCTCTTACTATTTCTCTTACTATTTCTTTTACTACTTCTCTTACTACTTCTGTCATATTATTCTTGATATTGCTTAGTTTCCGTTGCCCATTTTAAGAAGGCTTTGGTTTGCCGAAATAATTCCGTTTTCGAATCCAAATGTTTTGGGTGCGAAGGGAATAATATTCTGCCTCAGCAGCCAAGGAGCGATGTCGGTTGCAAATTCAGATGGCGAAGGTTGAGCAAGAGTGCTTTCAATTGCGCCCAAAAGCGATGCGTCGTCTAATAGTCCACCAGTTGCAAAGCCTTTTGAAATGGAAACCAATTGATTGGTGAGAAAATTGGGAATGGGAAGTGGCATAACGCGCGCTGCAACGGAAAGTGACCAAGCCAGGCTTCTGACTGCGGCGGTGCGTGGACGCATATTGTAGTTGTGAATGCGGTTGGCGCCCAAATCCCATGCCAGAACTTGATGATTGCTCAGCAGAGAATAAAGTTCGCGATTTCCATTGGGGAGTGTGCAAATTGCAAAATTATTTTCAACAATCTTTGTTGAGCATCCCTTTTTTGTGACCAAATCAGAGTGCAAACGAAGGCGAAGGGATTCGCGGGTTTTGGAGTCTTGATAGCGAACCGACTCTCCAACTTTGTCCAGCGCATTCAGATCAAAATTTTGCTTCAGCACTTTTGAAAGAATATACTGTTGAACAAGGGCACTGCGCTGAGCTGCCAAAATATTCAGGCCCTTTTTAAGGTCAGCACTTGGGATTGCTGTTGTTAAAGTGCCTGCGATGTTGGCTTCAAGTGTTCCTTCAAGTCGGTTCATTTGGTAGGCATATTCGAGTTCCATGAATTCGAAGACATCGTTCAGAACCACAGTCACAATTTTTTGCGCGGTGGTGTTTGGAATAAATTTGGTGGCATATTTTAGTGAGTTGAGGAGTGCCGACCGTACCAGTTTTTCCACTGCATACTTGTATTGAAGATTGTAGTCCACCATGGCCGTGGGGCCCGACAGCGGAAGGATCTGAAGGTTTGCGAAGACTTCAAAAGCCTTCGAAACATCGTTCCAGCGCAGGGAGATGTTTGAAAGGAGAGACTCGGGATTTTGCACAATGGCTTCAATTTGAGACTGTTGCGCACCAGCCAAACGAGCAAGGCGAATAAGTCCGGCGGCTTCTTCGGCGGAAAAACGGAGGGGAGCGCCAAGCTCGATGTCGGAGAGACGAAACTCTAGCGGCGTGCCAGAGTTTTCGTTTGCATTGCGAAATTGGAGTTGGCCATACCAGGTTTGGTTGAGATCATTTGTGGAGAAGGAGTTTCGAAAACCATCGACGCTGCTTTCCAGGGCGCTTGGATCGTCAAGCCATTGGATGAAGTCTTCGGCACCAAAATGTTGAACGGGAATGGTGCCGATGAGTGTTTTGGCAATGGATCGCACTGTTGGAAAAGAAAGATCGTAAATGCGGCAAGGAGTGCCTTCGGCAGTGTAGGAAGTCACAATGCGCTTGCTGTTGTTTTTGTATGTGACTTCTGCGCATGGAGCCTGCTTAACATTGAGTTCCTGCAGAGCTGGAAGAACAGTTTCCAACGAGTGTTCTGCAACAACCTGATCGACAGGCTGAAGTCCTTGTAACCGATCTTGCAAAACGTCTTCGGGGCTGGTTGCAAATGCGGACGCTGAAACCAAAACGGACAAAGATGCTGCAAAGCAGCGAACATGACGCATGGGCGACTCCTTTTTTTGGGCCGGTTGGCATTATTCTTTATTCATTTTTAAAGAAAGTAGGCTCGGGAGTCAAATTTTTGACGGGGATTTTACAGGAATTTATTTGAAGTCGTTTTGAAACAAGGTTCGACATTGTTTTAAACTTTGTGGAGTAAAGCGTGTGAGTGAATTTTTAAAATGGCGTTTGCGGATTTGAATTCTGTTGAGATTATTGTTGAGATTATTGTTGATCGTCTTGAGTTGTGAGAAAGGAAAAATAGAGTTGTGGATCGAAATCTGGCTCAAGCATTTGTCCCGATTCATCCTTCAGCTCAATTTCGAAATCTTTGTAGTTGGAAAGCAGGGGGACGTCTTTGCCAACGTGTAAAAGTTGGGTGACATGCTTGTTCGTTGTGAGTGAGAAAAATCGTGCGTACAGACTCGCAACCGTGACATCGCCGTGCAAGAATTCTTGTATGACATTGAATTGCTCTACAAGCCAAATGGGTGCGCGTTCGTACACTGCCTTTATGTGAAGCGACTCAAATACTTTGAGATATTTGAGAATTCCAACCGAGTTGGCTCGCTCAACTTTTGAGAAATCGATGCGCACAACTCCTGAGTGGGACGCCTGCAAGGCTTTTTGAAGCCCGGTCTGAATGTCTTCCGCACTTGTCTTTTCGCTAAGGTAGCCCACAAACTCAACAAGATCATTTTCAACTCTGATTTCCATGGCTTTCCTCCACTCAGTCAATATAGGAGGTTGGTGTGGAAAAGAGAACCCGATAGGAATTTCTTGTACGGAATGAATTTGACACTATTTTGCGAGAGGCATTTGGCAGGATTCGAATTCGATGTCGAGTGCTACGGTTTTAGGCTTTTCAAGATTGACGGAAATTTTTTGGGCAAAGGAATCGCGCCAATTTGTAATGGAGAGATCGAGACCAACAATTTTTGCTGCACCACATTCCTGCGGGGGAAAGGGTTCCGAAGAAGTTGCAGCAAGGAGTTGGTTGGAGGCATTTAGCGCAATATTTTCCTTTTGGTGTTCAACTTTTGCTTGCAATGGAATTTCGGATACCTTTGAGGCAACAGCTGAATTTCCAAGGTGCAATTGGGCCGCAAGCTGGGCCTTTGCTCCGGAGTCTTTGGAAAACACGAATGGAATGTTTGTTCTTAATGCCCGAATTTTTTGTCCAGCAGGAACCTTAATTGCACTGCGGAGTGCACACTCACGGGCAAACGTTGGATGCTCTTTATTGATAGGGTTTGCACCGTCGAGGCTGTATTTGGGTAAGGAGAATTTCAAACTCACTTGAAACGTTGAGCCAAATGTGGACGATTCAAATTGAACCTGTACATCTCCTGGCGCATCGTGCTTTGCTCGGCAACCCGAACCCAAGGCAAACCACTCCGTGAGAGTTGGGCTTTGCTTTGTTGCTTCAGAAGCCTGAGCTGTGACATGAAAGCAGCAAACGGCTAAAATTGCGTGAAAAGGAACAAAGAAAACCACTCGTTTCTTTTTCGGGCTAGCAAGAATCATATGAGAAACCTCCATTTGGCTGTCTGGCCGAAGAATCTCATTATTTGATGAAAAGAGCAAGGGGGCTCGGGTGCTATACAGGGCCATCGCATCGAAAGCGCGTTTTGGGCTCCCTGCCGTCAAATATAAGGGCATTACCAATCAGACCCAGACCGAAACAAAACGAATCCGTGTGACAAACCGGTCATCGGGAAAGATTGGATGAGGTAAAGGTAGATTTTGCATTCTCGTTTGCTATTTCTGACATTGACAAACTTTTCTGTTGCGACATGTGCAAGAAATCTTGGTGTCTCGGAAACATATTTTGCTGATTTCGGGTTACGAGGCAAATGTCGGTGATTCGCTATAGGTGCAAGCAAAATGGGCGTCTCGTTAAGGTTTGCAAACTGGTCCGATTCCTTGCAACAGTGAATTTCTTGGCGTTCCTTGCGTCGCGTTTTTCATGGGGAGTGATAACCTGTTTCGTATAGCAGCTTCACGATTTTGGGAAGGAGCCACCATGACGAGTATTGAAGCTCCCGACGTGCTTTTTGTTTTGGGAAAAGGCGGCACAGGAAGAACAACTGTTGCTGCGTCTCTTGCCGCTGCGTTCGCCAATGCCGGCGAATCGTCGTTGTTGGTGCAATGGGCTTTGAATGATGCGGTGTCGTCGTTGTATGGGCTTCCCGATACTCACCACGAAGTACGAAAAGTTGCCCCTCATTTTCATGTTATGAATTATTCTTTTGAAAGAGCCGTAGAGGAGTATTTTGTATCTCACTTGGGCGCTCGTCAGGTGTTTGAAAAAGTGATTCAAAGTTCGCATATTCAAAAACTTATGAAGGCAGCGCCAGGAATTCAAGAACTTTTTTTCTTGGGCCGCATTTTTTGGCTCTCCGAGTTGTGTCAAAAAGAGAGAGGCTGGCGATACAAGCGGATTATTGTTGATGCGCCTGCATCGGGGCATGGCATTCCTCTGTTTCATATTCCGCAATCGGTTGCGCGCATGGGTATACCCGGACCTATTAGTTATGAAACCAATCGTGTGGCGGAGTTTTTGGCCAACCCAGAAAAGGTGGGGGTTGCAGTTGTTGCAACACCCGAAGAGTTGCCCATTGAAGAAATGATGGAAATGCTGCCGCGTATTGAGCATGTCCTGAAAAGAGAGCCTTTGTTTGCTGTTTTGAACAGGTGTTTAGATTCAAATTTATTCCCAGAAGGCAAACAACATTCGTTTTCGCCATCTACGCGTTGGTGGAAGACCGCGATTGCAAGCCTGGAAAATTCGGGAAACAAAGCGCATTTGCAAGCTGTGTTGGATGTTATGTTGCAGCGTCGTAAACAAGAAGGCTATGCGTTACAGCAGTTGTCTGCAAAGAATATCCCTGTTTTGAAAATTCCGGACTCGGGTTTTCAGAATGGGAATGTTCGGGCTCATGAAGTGATTGAAGTCTGTGCTAGGGAGTGTGAACGATTTTTGTATGGGAGCAACCATGGCTAAACGCGTCAGTCCAAATGTGGTTGTTTTTTTAGGTGCGGGAGGTGTTGGCAAAACAACGCTTTCTACGTCATTTGCATTGGCTGCAGCTCAGAGTGGACAAACGGTTGTCTTGCTAAGCATCGATCCCGCAAGACGTTTGCAATCGGCTCTGTCTGTGGGAAAGTTGGATGATGAAATCACGGTAGTTCCGCTAGTAAAAGAGTTTAAAGGTAAGTTGTATGCAGGACAACTCAATGTTGAACAAGCATTTTCGCGTTGGATAAAAGACGAAGGCATGCCTCATGAGGCTCAGGAAAAGCTTCATGGACATGTGTTTTTTCAAACTCTGGTTTCGCGTGTTGCAACTATGGGCGATGCATTTGCAGCAGTTCGCGTTGCTGAGATTTTGGAAAAAATGCCCAATGTGGACTGCATTGTTGTAGACACACCACCCGGTATTCATGCTATTGATTTTTTAACAAAACCCGAAAGAATGCGCGAATTCTTGAACAGTCGCACAATGGAATTTATCAAAATGTTTGGCCGCGGTGGAGGTTTGTTTTCGCGAGCGTTGAAAGCCGGAGCTGCGCATTTGCTGGATGCTCTTGGAAACATTGCGGGACATGGATTTATAACTGCGTTTGGAGAGCTTCTTGTGCTTTCGGAAGGTGTTTTCAATACCATGTCCAATCGCCTAGAAGCGGCATCGAAAATTTTACGTTCTAGCAAATCATCGTATGTTTTTATTTCTGCCGTGCGCGACGACGCAATTAACGTTGTGGAGGACCTCAATGATGCACTTAAGAAACAGGGAATAGTTGTTTCTTTTGGTGTTCTCAATAGAATTATTTCCAGTGAGCTGCAAAACGACAAAGGGTTTTCGGATTTTCTGGAAAAACACCAAGAGTCATCGGGAGAATTGCAAGTGTTTGTAAATTATGTGCGTTCGTGGATCTCTAAACAAGATGTTGCTTTGAAACGGATGAAATTGCTGGTTCCTAGTGTGGTTCAAATTCCCTTGGTTCCTGGTTTAGAAAGTTCTGCAGACCAAAGATTGCAAGATTTGGCGGAACTTGGTGCACTCATTTTGGAAGGTGTTAAAAATCACAAACGGGGTTCCCTATGATTTCTCGTTTCGAACAATTTGTAACAGGTCTCGGGCAACGAACAATATCAACTGTCAGTGGCTTTGGTCGGTATGTGATGTTGGTTAGCAACTTTTTTTATTGGATATCGCGACGGCCATTTCGTGTTCGCTTGATTTTTCGGCAGCTCGAATTTGTTGGTAACAAAAGCTTAGGCATTATTTTTCTTTCTGCACTTTTTACGGGTGCCGTGCTGGGGCTTCAGGTGGGAAAAATTTTCGGAATTTTTAAAGCAGAAGGCCTTATGGGAGCGACAACTGGAAAGGCTATGGCACTCGAGCTTGGTCCTGTTATGTGCGGATTTATTGTTACCGGACGCGCAGGTGCCGCCATGGCTGCCGAAATTGGGACGATGCGTGTGAACGAACAAATTGATGCCATGGAAGCCATGGGTGTGGATCCTGTGAGTTACTTAGTTGTGCCTAGAGTTTTTGCAAGTGTTCTTATGATGCCGGTGCTGGCCGCAATTTTTCTGTTTCTAGGAGTGATTGGGTGTTACATTTTGGGGCTTTCAATTTTTCACATCGACACCATGGTGTTTATGGAAAATGTGCGCTGGCTTGTTTGGAGTTCTGATATTCGCAAAGGGCTTTTTAAAGCGGCGGTTTTTGGTTTCATTTTGTCCTCTATCGCATGCTACAAAGGTTTTTATGCGCGCGGGGGGGCCAAAGGCGTCGGCGAAGCCACAACCGAGGCCGTGGTTGCAAGTTTGTTGTCTATTTTAATCTGTGACTTTTTTATTACTTATATTCAAATGCGTTGATTGCGGGGTTTCGCTTGCAGGAAGAAAGCCGGTACATTGTTGAGTTTCGTGATGTTCGCAAAAGTTTTGGCGCGCAAATGGTTTTGCAGCAGCTGACGGTTGGGATACCTCGGGAAAAAATCACTTTTGTTATTGGACAAAGTGGCGAAGGAAAATCGGTTACGCTCAAACACATTGTGGGAATTCTTCGTCCCGACTCCGGCGAGGTTTTTTTTGATGGCAAGTTGATGTCTCACGCCAGTGGTGAGGAGTGGATTGACGAACGGAAAAAAATAGGGATCTTGTTCCAAGACGGCGCTCTTTTTGACAGCTTAACCGTATTCGAAAATGTGGTATTTCCGTTGCGGGAATTTAAAAAGATGAGTGAGCCCGAACTTCGCGCGGAGTGTGCGTATCTTCTCGATCTTGTGGGGCTGCCTGGGCGGGAAAACGTGTATCCGGCAGAACTTTCCATAGGTGAAAAAAAACGTACCGGATTGGCTCGGGCCTTAGCGTTACGTCCCAAGCTTGTTTTGTACCGGCTGTAAACCAGGTTTGGCAAAGGTTTTTGTGTTATTGGGTCAACTGCTTCACCATTCTCATTCACCGGTGCTGCACTCGCATCCATATCCGATCTTCCTGCCGAGTTGGGATAAAATCCTGCCGGGCTTATACTGCCATCAGGCCTGGGGTAACGGTGCACCGTAAAGTGA
>CAIZES010000018.1 GCA_903932045.1 uncultured Silvanigrella sp.
ACCACCTGAGTTTCGCCCTTACTCTGCGAGAAAATCGTAGTCAGATTGAGTTTTCCAAACTGCAATTCGGTTTTGATACCAAAAAGATTGGTTCCGCCGGTAATCAGCGAACCATTTAATGGAAGTCACGGCCTCAAAGGCAATGTTTTTAGAAATCATGGTTTTGCTATTCAAATTAAAAGCAAATTGCATCAACTAGGATTGATAGATCCAGCGGACGATAGAGTAATGAGTCGCAAATACATTACAGAAATTGAAGAGCTGAAAGTAAGTGCTGGAGTGAAATTTGCACTACAAGAATTCTGTGCTTTTTGGAAGAGAGTGGATGAGCAAATCTCTGCATTTAACAAAAAGCTAGAGGAACAAGACACTCTCACGAAAACCGACAGAACCACTGATCACGTGGTGATGAAGGCAAATTGCGGCAATCAAAACTTCATCGCCCCCTTCGACCGGCAAATTTTGGGAGCAACTTTTGCTCGTGGAGTGACCCATGCTAACTCAAATCATTCGATGCGTTGCGCCGCATGACACTTTCCCATAAACTCATCTCATAAACACTGACTGAACAATAAAACTTCAGGGAGACGTCGTGAGTTCCAAGAACAAACGCCTAAGCTTGGTTTCGTGGATCATTATTGCGCTGGGGCTTACTTTACACCTGTGCGCCCCCAAAATCGCCTCACGCGATCTGCTCGTACTTGATGACACGCTTTTTATTGCGCCGCTTGAACATCTTAGCCTTGCGGACTACTTTCTTACCTGGCTGCCAAGCGCCAATAATTATGCATTTCCTTTGCGCGATCTCACATTTTTTGCTGATTTTTCATTAACTAAAATCCTTGGATTTAAAACCTTTTGGCTCGTGAATATCGCGTGGTTTGCCCTCATTCTTGCTCTCGTTAAAAGAATTGTTGACACAGTCATTCCGCGCTGGCCACGCACAAAAGTTGCTATTATGGCCATCTGTGCGCTCCATCCTATCAATGGAGAAGCCGTGCAGTGGCTCACAATTCGTAAACACCTCATGGTTGCTACATTCACTGCACTCGCCGTAAATCTTTTACTTGACATCCGCGCAAAAAGCCGGCCGATACCAAATTGGGCTTTGGGGATAGTTTTATTCCTTTATCTTGCAGGTCTTGGCTCGTACCCTACTGGAGTTGCCTTTTTTGTTTGGGTCTTTTGGTTTTTGTGGTTCGACGAACGCATCCATAAAAAACAACTCCTAGCCTTTACCGGTCTTGCAGCTTTATTAGCCGGTGCTTATACCTGGTGGACCTCGCATCAGAACAGCGACTATTCAAGCACATTCCTCAATATAAACGATGTTTTTTCACGTGGATTTTCGATAACCAAATACACCATACTCTCGTTGGGACGTGGTGTCTTTCAGCTCATTTGGCCTATGCGACAGGGCTTCTATTTTAATGAACATAGTATTACAAGTTATGTTGGGCTTGCTTTTTTGGGGCTGATAACCTGGATATTTTTGAACGCACGCAAAGTCTGCGCCAATCAGATACAACTCACGGTGCCGCAGCGGTTTCGTTCGCGAACGTTCGCCATCCTTGCAGCCCTCCTCTTCGCACCTCAATTTTTATTCGTGATCATGCGTGATGACTTCATTATGGCTGATCGATATCTTTTTGTGCCTCTGCCTTATATTCTGGTAGCCCTAGCCCTTTGGCTTAAAGGACTAACCGAAGCGTGGCTCACGCATCGCAAGGGAATCATCATAGCAACCCTGTTCGCTCTGAGTTACGTCGTTCAGACCTTGCGAGCGGTCAAAGCTTGGGAATCCACGGAAACCGTACTTCAGCAGTGCGCCACCACCGAAAACAGCGACCGCTGCAATTCACATCTTCTTGAACACACATTTAATACGAAAAGCTGTGAAGGTGCCGTGCCGCTTTTGTTTCGTCATCGCTTGCGCGTAGCCTCAAGCGCAGAGCTTCGACGCGCGAATTTTGGCAAAGAAGTTATTTTCTTTGAGGCACTTTGCATAGCATTTAAACGAACCGACTCCACTGAGATGCGCAACATCGGCCTTGAGCATAGCGAAATCTTTTTTCAAAACCGTCCCATGGTGAGCTACGCCAAAAACATGCTTGCGTTTGAAAAACACGCCCCCAATGAAGTTCGCGAGCGCATTCAAACTATTTTGCTTACGCCAGAGCTCCGCGTCAGCGATATCACTCCGGCGCTCGTGAATCTCGTGCGAGGGCAAATCGCATTTTATTGCAATGTCGTCGGTAACGAAGCCTCCTGCCACGAACTCAGTCAAGCCTTTGAAGCTCGGTTTCACGAAAACCCGCACGACGACAGCATGAAAAAACTAGGATTCAACCACGCAACAGAGTTTTGGCGGTTCAACGCGAATCAAAAGGAACCCAAGCCATGAGCCTCATTCCGTTATGCCTATTTTTTGCGCTTGTTGGTGCCGCAGCCCTTGCTTTTTACCCCATCATCCGCCGTGCAGCTTTCAACGATCATGCGTGTGCGATCATGGATACGCCTTTGTGGACACTTGCCACATGCAGCGGGCTTGCTTCGTTTTTTTTGCTTTTCGCGCTGCTTGGCCGCTTTATTTCCTCGTATGCTATCATTACAATATTAGCATTATCTCTGATGTTTTTAGCTGGTTTTATGGCCGGCGGCTGGCACCTTTCGTTTAAAAAGCTCAGAGTACCCTGGTTCTTTCTATTTTTTTTGGTTCTTCAAGTATCGTTCCTTATCTGGCGTGCTCAATTCCCGCACATTGACTTTGATGAGCGGCATTACGGCGGTGAAAAGGCTTTCAACCTGGCACTCCAGCAGTCGTTCTTGCATGGCCACGGTTACCCCCCGCACGATCTCTGGCTTCCCGAGAATCGAATTTCGTACTACATTTTACCACGTATCTTACCTGGAATTGTTTCACAATTCTCGTTAATTCTCACCAATGATCCGATGACCGGAGGTTTTTTATTTCATCTGGCAGATACTTTTTACTTGGCGTTGGCCTGCACGACGGTGGCTGCCGGAGCTATGTTATTTGCGTTACGTTTTGCATCCAAAACCAGCCCCGCGCAACTTTTAACCCGGTCTTTCGCTATAGGCCTGGCACCTTTACTTGCGACACCTTGGCGGGCTATCGCGCAAATCCTGCATGGGGTTGTCAATTTCTGGGACATTTCGCGCATTATTCCTCATACAATTAACGAATATCCATTTTGGAATTTTCTATGGGCCGATAATCACGCCCACTCAAACGCTGAGTTTTTTCAGGTTTCGGCTCTGATCTGGATTCTGTGGATGTGCCTCCATCCCCAAAAGCTGAACCGCGTGACAGCACTCTTAACGGGCGTTCATTGCGCAGTGCTTGCAATGGCTCACTCCTGGGGGGCGCTCATAGGCATTTCTGTACTTGGCCCCATGTGCTTATGGGCACTCACCTGGCACTCCTCGCAAAAACCGCTTTTCTGGCGACTTATGAAACATCTCGCCCTTGCCGGCGGGTTTGCAGCTCTCGTCGGATCACCAGATTTGCTTCTCCGCCAAAAAGAAGTTGTGTTGTGGTATCTGGTGCCAGCATTCCTCGCAACCAAGTTGTCCGATTTTTTGAATGTGAATTTTTCCGTATTTCTGATTATTGCCATGATGATTTCCTACGTACTCATCGGCCTGCCGCAAAAGTTTCTTGCCAAAATGACAAACTCTCGCAGACAAGTATTTTGGTTAACCTTCGGCTTGGGAGTTTCAGGAGTCTGCGGACTTATGCATTTTGCGACTCTCGCTTTTTGTGTTTCTCTGCTCACCGTTTGCGCCGTATTATCTGGTATCCTTGAGAGAAGTACTAACGAATTTTATCCGTCATTCATCGGATTATCGGTGATTTTTTCCTGGATCGTTCCCGAACTTTTCGCCACAAATTTAAACATGGATTATTGGAATATGCGAATCAACAGCGTATTCAAATATTCTTATGACGCTTTTTTTTCAGTGCCACTTGGTTTTTCCGTGGCGTTTGGTGCCGTATTTTGGGGCGGAACCCTGTCTAAAATGGCCGCACGCACTGTGATTGCAGCTGCAATCGGTACGGTGGCACTGCTTGGTTATGTGCAGGCCAAAACCATGGATGTGAAACTAAGTCTGACAAGACCGCACGAATCACTCCATGGCTTTGACTTCATGCGCGAAACCATTCCGATTGACAATAAAATCATCACTTATTTATCCAAGCTTTCGGGGCCAGTTATCGTGGCGGAACTCTGCGGTCCCAATGAAGTTGACCGCAACGATTTTAGCATCGCGGGTCGCATGGCCACCTACAGCGGCTGGCCAGGAATCTGCGGCTGGCGCGAACATGTGTCCATGCACCACACGGTCATGCAAACCGGAAACCACCAAGGTACACGCGCCATTGAGTATGCATTACTTCGCAATTTTTGGTTACGAGTTTTATTGCGTTCGTGCATATCTCAAAATATAACTCCCAATCTTCTCGAAACAGCGCGCCAAGGTCTGCGCGCGGATGGCATCACTCACGTGGTTTTTGGCGAATACGAAAAAAGCCTATTTCCCATGGTAAAAGTCCAAGATCTCGCCCCTCTTGGAAAACTTGTGTTTTCGATAGGAGAATACGGCGTGATTGAGTTTCATTGAACTCTCGAATCGACGGCTGGCGAACAACTCCGTTTTGCCTGTCAAGTAGTTTCCATCGCGATTGTAAGAATGGTTGCATCATCACCTTGAATACAATGATCCCAGCAGGATAGCGCCTCTTGCGACAACCTTGCCGTAATATCTTCTGCTCTATTTTTGCAAGCATCGCGCACCAGAGTTTTAACCTTCTTTGTGCTCAGCGTGCGGCCTTCTGGACCTTCATTTTCGACAAGGCCGTCAGTGAACATCACGAGGATGTCACCTTCACCAAACGGAACGGTTTGCGATTCAAACACAGGACTGCCTGAAATACCCAAAATACTGCCACGCGGAAAAATCGATTTGAGCACCCCGTTTTGCACAAGCACCGGAAACGGATGTCCAGCCCCGGTAAGATAAAGTTGTTTTTCTTTGAGATCAAAGCAAGTCAGCAACATTGTCGCACCCATCTCGCCTTTGCCGGTAAGACGAAGAACAGAGGTGAGCGTATGGAGTAGCTGCTCCATGTGCACCGTCGGCTCAAGGTCCTTGCCGGTAATTTCATGCGACACAATTGCACCACAGAGAACACCCGTCATAAGTGCACTGGGCGCTCCGTGTCCTGTGACATCACCAATGTAAAAATAAGCACGTTGCTTGGATTCATCGTAAAAAACACCGTACCAGTCGCCACCAATTTGCTCAGCGGACTGATACCAAAAGCTTGTATCAAGCCCCGGAATTCTATCAGGCTTGATAAGCAAATTATGTTGAATTGCAGTTGCCACTTCAAGCTCCTGCTCAATGCGAGCTTTGCTTGCAGCCTGGGCGCGCAGATCAATATTTTGGCAGCATATATCAAGCGATGTATTCATTGTTTGCAAAAAGGACCGCGCGCTCTCCGTGAGTGTCGCCTCGGGCTGAAGCATTTCTGGAATATTTGTTTCGCAAGCTTTGCGCGCGTAGTCTTTGGCCTCGTCTTTTGTTGGCAAAAGCGTCATTTTCAAAGTTGCTTCATGCACCGTTTGGATATTGCGATGCAGAGTTTTAAGCCCTTCTTCGCGTACTTTTAACATGCGAGCCATGAGGGTAAGATGTTCAAAAATACCCGCAATTTCGTCGCGATATTTATAGGCAATCGTGATATCATATTGGCCGCGCGAAATCTCGGCTGAAATCCGTCCCACCTCATGCACAGGTTTCCAAAGCGAACGAAGCACAAGCGAGCCAATGGCCAAACCAACCAAAATAAGCACACTACCGGTAGCAAACGCAATTTTCAAAAAGCGTTTTAAGGGGCTCATAGCTTCTTCGACATCCATTTCAATAAAAACGGCGGTATTAGTGCTGGGAACTTCGCGAAAGGCACCAATCGTCTTACCCTCATTGACATTAAGAAGCCCATGAGTAAGGCCGCTTGCTAAATACTCCATCACAATTGGACGCGCAGCGAGCGCCGACTCACTGGAATCCACAGGCTTCGTAGACGCCAAAAAGGTACCAAAGCTTGAGGTCCAATACGCAAAAATAGCTTGCTCATTTGGATTAAAATTTTGCGGGTCAAAAGAGAAAAAATGAGTTCCGCCGGCCTCAGCCGTCACGAGCACAGGTTTTCCTTCGCAGACAGCTGCAAAAACTTCACCCAATGCAGGCCAGCGTGGGAGTTTTAACACATCAAGTGGCAAGGATCTACAGCTGGCGTCAAGCGTGAGGCTTTTGCTTTTTTTCGCAACCGCATTGACAAGCTGCTCGTGAAGTTCAAGAGATAAGCGTTCCACGCGGAGATCAATCACGTCATAAATGTACACAAGTTTATCTTCGCGGTACGCCCTGGCAGCAAAAACAAGGAGCCCCGCAAGGAGCGTGCCCGTCGTAAGCGCAAGAAGCAATAAAAAACGAGTCGATAGATTCGTGCGATACCAGCTGATTTTTGCAAGAAAGCCTGTCTGGTTATTCATGGCAAATAGATCATCTCCTCTTGATTGAGAACGTCTGGAAGGATGTGATGATGAGCCTCACCAGAAATACTTTCAGCCACAATTTTAAGGCGTGTTGTCCGCATCAAACCATTTTCGGAAAATGCCTGAAACGCAAACTCGCCCGCGTTAGGGATGGGGATGGCTTCAAAAAAACTCCGCGAGACGCCGCTCCAAACCGTAACATTGCCGTTGCTCACTTCCCAGAGTGTTCCTAAGGTGCGGCCACCTTCAGGATCGAGTGCGACGCGAATTGTCACCGGAAAATTTTTGCTTCGGATTTGTAGTTTACTTTGTTCAGGAAAAACAATAGGAAGATCTTTTATTTTCCATTCAAGCATTAGCCCACCCGCCCCCGATTGGGCCTGGTTAAGCGACTTGGATTTTGCAACGCCGCCTGCTGAAGCGTCGTCGATATTTTCACCACGATCGGGAGCCAAAAACGTCGAGCGACCGCCTTCAGAACCTGCTGCCCCGCCTGCTTGCGAGCTTGGTTCGCGGAGGCTTCTACCAATACGCGTGTTGATGGGTAAGCTGCGCCCTAACTCAAAAATACTTCCCTGGCTCATTGTTAAAACAGCTTCGGTATCGCCGTAGAACTTCAACTGAATCGAAGAATTGTTGCCTGAATAAAGTCTGTCACCTGCCATCAGTCTGAGAGGACTTGTTACCGTTTGCCAATTGAGTTCGCCCACTCGACGAACCCGCGCATCTCCAGACCACGTAACTATTTCTGCAATAAAAGGTCCCTCGGAACTAATCTGCACAATCGCCGGCCGCATAAAATATGCACTCAATGCTATTGCGGTAAAGAATAGGAATGCAAAAATTCGGCGCATGATGCACGTCCCTTTAAAGTCTGAGTGCAGCGCGCAGATACGCCGCAGCCATGGTGAATGAAACCAATGCTGGCGACACAAGGCTTCTTTCCACAGAAAGCCCAAGAGAAACCTCGGTGAGCGTCCCAATGGATTGGGACATTTCCGAAGCAAAATACACTCCCGAAAACGTTCCGGCTATTGGCATACTGCTTGCGGTATATCCCGCCGGAAAATAATTCGAGAAATTATAGTTTTTACTTGATAAACCCGCCGAAAAATTAATAACAGGATTTCCACGAAGCGACATTTCTCCGCCCGGGAATCCCTCTTTAAGCCAGTGCAAACCTATCACAGAAGCGCCAAAACCGAGGTGACTCCCCGAAAAAAGCACGCTGCGGCTCGCTAAACCGAGATTTGCGTCGTACACGCCTTCAATAAAGTATGTCGGCTGAAACCAATATCGCACATCGAGCCCTATACCAAAAGCCGACATAATCGCGCCATTGCCATCCGGCGACGTGACCATGGTCACAGCGACAGGATACCGAGCTGCGATGTCACATTCAAACCCTAGAGCTGATTGTGGCGGTACACAGAGAAACGCACACGTGCTAAGGAATAAACTTGCATGACGCGGTTTCATCACGACGCTTTGTCCTCCGTGCGTTTATCAGCCTCATTTCGCTCAATAGAGACAACACCTTCTGCCTGAAGATTTTTCACCTGATCAAGAATAGCGGCCTGAATACGATTCCCTAACACCATCGCGCGTCGCTTCTGAGTCCCACGGCCTTCAACCCGATTCATTTCCTCTTTGACGGATGCTTGCACACGTTCACTCAGCAGTGGCGTCAGTTTGGCAACTTGAGCTTCTTGCAGAACAAGAAACAGGGCCGCCAGCGTTTCAGGCTCAAGAGGCGCCAACAGTTCACTTAAAACTTCAGTTTCTAGAGTAAGAACATCATCGAATGATAAAAGATTGCTGCCAATGCGGGCATCGAGATCTTTATTGCCATGAATTGTTTTTGCGACGGAACTTTTTATTGCAGCATCCCCACCCGCATAAAGAGCTTCGAGATGCACAGAGACATCAAAAACATCGTCCTTATCTTCAGAAACCGCGAGAGTGCGACGAAAATTAATCAGAGCTTTGTCAGCTTGCTCTTTGGTCATGCCGGCAAGGCTACTCATTTTTTCAAGCATCTGGCTCGTGTCTAGTTTGCCATTGAGTTTAGGAAAAACCGCAGAAGAACGTTTTGCCGATAGCAGAATAAGAACAGATGCCGCAGCGTCTATATCAAGTTTAGCAAGCGCTTCTGCAACTTTTTCGTCACTGTACTTAACAACAAATCCTAAATCGAGCGAACGAAAATAGGCAGGACGCGACGTAATCGCAAAATTCACTTGACGTTGAAGCTGCATGATAGTTCGATAGCCAAGTTGCTTATTCGCAGGTCTATCGAGCTGTTTCCCAATAGCATCACGCTCGGAACGCGAAAATTCAGCGAGAAGTTTCGTTGCATTTTCTGAACCAATGGCGTCTATCACCGCTAAGAGTCGCTCACGACCTTCCGTATCTGTAAGCCAATCATACAACACGCACAAAGTTACTGAGTGATTTTCCTGAAGCTGTAACCAGGTTGCTTCGGCTTCCTGCCGCTCACTGTCAGAAACGTTGCTTCCGCCAAGGGCAGCGTAGGTGTCGGAGTTCGGCTGAGGCAGGGCCTGTTTATTGCTTGGCGCGCTGTTTTCTAAGCCTAATCTGTTACCGCCAACTGGAGTCGACAAATTGGAACTCATCCGATTGAAGGAGCCAACCACGCGTTCAATGGCTTCGAATATTCTATCTTCCTGGCGCCTTTTGCCGCGAAAGAAAAGAATGGTCACTGGCACAAAAAGCACGACAAACACAATCACCAAAAGAACCGCTGCCACGAGGATTTCGATACCCTGAACAAGGTGCCGCACCCGCCCCCAAACGGTGTTCGCTTCTTCCTCGGCGGCTTGGAGTTTTGCACGTTGTTCTTCAATATCTCGTCGTTTGCTTTCGAGATCTTTCGTTAGCTGCTGCACGCGTTCTTCAGAGTGGGTGAGTTTTTTTTCGAGCTCGTTTTTTTGCGACTCTGTTTGCTGAATACCAAGCTGAAGTTTAATGCTCTCAGCTTCAAGTTTTCTTCGTTCGTCAAGCGCTTTGTCACGAGCCTGACCTAAACTGCTCACTTCAGTGCGAAGCTGCGCCAACTTTTGCGAGGCAATCGTTGAGCGACCAACCACAACTACATCACCGCGAGCTGCATCAAGATGCAATTCCTGCAATAAAAGATTAGGGAGTGATTTGAGATAATCTTCAGAAAGCTGTTGACTGATAGTAAGATTGACGGTGATTTTTTTGGAAAGCTGCAGAAACTCGTCAAGCGACAGCGACGCCGCCATGGTGCGCAAAGAATCTTCAGCTTTCACTGTCTGTGGCAGCAGCCTGAATTGAATATCCGCGGTTTTTCCTACTGCAAATTCAGCTATCTTTTTTTCCGACAGAGCAATCACCACCGATACAATATAATCACCAGAATCTACATACGGAGCAAGAGCGGTGCGCGTTTTATCAATGAGCTGAAGCTCCATTTGGTGACGGGGCGCTTCAAGCGCCTTTACAAGAGACCCAAGCTCTGACGAATTCAATGCAGGCTTGTCGTTGTCAGCCGCAATCGCAATGAACGACCCACTTGCGCCTATAACGAACAGGAGGGCTTTTATAATAACGGAGTTGCGATAAATCATGGCAATTTCTCCTGCAATTCACGAGGTGCGTTGATATAGTCCGTTTCTGTGTCAGGAGCAACTCGAATGATAATCCGCTCATTCACGGAGGTTTCTCCTTCAATAAGGTTTTCTTGATTTCCCATGGCCGCAAGCACAATTTTATGGGGTTTGGTGAGCCCTGCCCCGCGCAAAGCGGCCGCGATAGCACCTGAGCGTTTGGCCGTGAGTGCTAATGGCTCAAGAATACCGGGGCCGCCACGCTCGCGACCTGTATGCGTTTCAATAGAGACAACGAGAGGGGTAAGAAATTTTTGAAGATCATGGGCAAGCTCAGCTAACAATTCTTTACCCGGCGCACTGAGTCGCACCGTGCCATCGAAAAGACGCTCAAGCGGCATCGTAATGCCAAAGGCGCTTTGCCAACGATTAACCTGCTGAGCATCTTCAATTTTCGATAGTTCAGTAAGGCGTTTCCGAAGTTTTTGCAGGCTTTCTTTTTCATTTCGTTTTTTCGCAAGGGATTTTTGATCAACATAATCGAGCAGCGTTTGCGCTTCAGAGAGGAGTTCTCGGGTCCCTCTGCGCGGAATTACCGGTGATCCATTCCCCGATTTGAGGTCGTTGCCCTTTCCAGAAACATTAGAGACCCCGCCCCCACCTGACTTTTTTGAGTTATTGGGTCCAGAGATCGCATTACTCACAGCTTGAAGTTTTGCGGTGTCAACCGATGAAATAGCAAACATCATCACAAAAAACATAAGTAAGTTTGTAATTAAATCAGCAAACGAAAAAATCCAAGTCCCCTCGCCCTCGCCGCCAGCAGCCTCATGTTGTTCTTCATTTTCGTGGCTCTTGGGATGCGCGTCGCGATGATGCACCTTCGCGGCATTGGCCGCTCCCTTGGCTCCGTAGATATTTAGAATGTCGCGACCCATATTTGCCATGCTTTAACCTTCGTTAATCATTCGACTGCGTTCCACCAGTTTCAACCATCCGCTCTTCAATAGGGAGATGCGAATTCAGCGATTCCTGTATCACCAGCAAAGGGCGACCACCCTTTAGAAGCATCACACCCATTAAAATCATTTTGCGTTTGCGAATTTCTTTGGACGAACGCAATGCGAGATTTTCACCAAGCGGCTGAAGCATCACGTTCGTGAACAAAAGCCCATAGAGCGTAGCCACCATACCCACAGCCATCGCAGGACCAATTTTTTCAGCTCCGCCATCACCACCGATTTGTTGCATCACACCAATAAGACCAAGCACAGTGCCCACAATACCAAGCGACGGCGGATATTTCGCAAGAGTGCGCAGCATGTTGCTTGCACTGGCGTCGACTTCCTGTTTCATGCGGATGCGATCCGTTAAAATTGACTCAAGATCGGCGGCATCGAGCCTGTCAATAATCAAACCGACAGCGTCTTTTAGAAATGGATGCTGAATCGTACTCAATTTTTGTTGCAGCGCGGGAACTTCTCCACGCGAAAATCTAGCCAACTCCACAATTTCTTTAGCCACCACGTTGCCGCTTTGATGCTCGCGACGCAAAACCGTCAGGCAGATTTTGATGAGTTTAAAAACTTCTTTTGCAGGAAAGGTGATAAACGCAATCACCAATGTTCCACCCAACACAAGAAGAATTGCAAACAAATCGAGAAACACGAAATATTGGTTGGTGACGTGCATTGCGCCATAAACCACAATAACAAGTGCGGTCAAAATGCCAAATAGAGTTCCAATCATGGCTTATTGCCTGCCTTTTGTTCAATTATTTTCATCATAGCTTTCGCTTCTTGATGGTCGGGTTCAAGCTCGATCGCCCTTTTATAACGCTTTTGAGCCTCGTTCATCTGACCCTCTAAGAAATAAAAATTGCCAACGAGCGCGTGAAAAACTGCGAGATTTTCATATTGCTTTGCATTTTCTTTGAGCCAATCATTTACTTTTTGTGTATTTTTTGTTGCTATCAATGCTTGAAACTCAAGTATTTTATCAATATAATTACTTATCGCATCTGGTTTTTTTTGCATCACTTTCATAAACGAATCATCGTTTTTTTGTGCATCAAGTTTTACCGTAATCTCCGAACTTGACGAAATACCTGCACGAGGCAACACAACTCGCGTTGGCCAGTAGCCACTTTTTTCGATGGCGATAACAACAGCTTCATTGGCATCAAATGAAAACGGCGTCATACCGAGGCTTTTTTCATATTCCCCCGATGCCGCAAGGGTAAAGACCTCAGCGCCCGGCGGATTGGATTGCACCTTCACCGTGTGGGAACACCCGAACATCGTAAGCAGACTTATAAAAAACGATGCAAACCATCGTGACATTCGCATGAGCGCGCTCCTTGCTCTGAGAGATATGTTGGTCCCCCCTCCTTCAACTGTACCGACAATACCAAAACCGGAAGCTGCAAAAATTATCGGCGAGGCGCTCTTTTGACATGCAACCCTTAAGCCCAAAAAGGGAAATTAAATGCAGATGTAATTAAGATATTAATGAATCATAACAAATCGTTAACTTAGTTATTCTTTTTTTACCTAAAAATCAGGACTTTTCCAGAAATTTAAAACCCTCAAGTTTTCCAAAATCGCCCCCGATGAGTCAGGTAGGAGAAGCAAGGCAGTCGCTACGGAGGTTTTGTGACGGGTAGTTTTCTCTCCATCATGTTGCTAGTCCTTGTGCTTTCATGCTCAAGTCTTGAAGGCGGGAACCCCTTTTCCAAGGTTGGGACCGCAGGGTTTAGCGGGATTGAACGCCTCGATGCCATTGGAACAAGCGGCGCTTATTTGGCGGCATGGAAAGCCTCTCCCGACTCCAAAACAAAGCTTTACAAGGTTTTTTCGCGCCGATACGACGGCGGAAGCTACGATTTCACGGTCCCTCTCGCCAACGTTCAGGATACTCAATACCAAACCGACGACCTAAGACTCCAAGGGCGGACCTGTTTTGTGGTTCGCGCCGAAACCAACAGCGGAACGCCCGACACCAACACTCGTGAGCTTTGCACCAAAGCGAGTTCAGCCTCGGACATTTTTTCGGGCATTGCCTCACTTGAACGCAACGTTGACGCCTCTTACTCCCTGACGTGGAGCAAAATCGCATCAAAACTTGTCTCTTACGAAATTTTCAAACGCGCCATCGACGGCGAATTTGATTTCAACGATGCGCTGACCAGTGTGAATGACGCCATTTACACCACAGAAGTTTACCCACTTGGCGAGAACTACTGCTTTGTTGTGCGTTATACGGGCGTTAATGTTGTGACCGACACGAACATCAAAGAACAATGCACGTCAGAGCCCCTCTTGGGCAACTTCACCGGGATTGAATCAGCAACCTCTGTTAACACAGGTTCCGTGACAGTGAACTGGACGTTGTCTTCGCATTCGGGGGTGACTCAATACAATATTTATCAGGACACCAACTTCACGTCGCTCATGACAACAGTTACAGCGGCAAATGCATCCGCCGTTTTAACAGGACTGACGCCGGGCGGTACCTACATTTTTGGTGTGAGAGCCGCCGACTCCTTAGGGCGCGAGGACTCCAACACAAAAACAATGACAGTGACAGCCGCCTGCAACGAAGTTTGCAACACGCCTCCCGCAAATCCAACCGCACCTGTTCTTACACTCACAGGCGGAGGGACGAGCGTTCTGTGCACAGCGAGTTATGCAAGGACTGATGCTAATGGCTACGCAGTGATTCCAACATTTCGGTTTTTTAACTCAAAAAACACAACAACCCCGCGAGCAAATCTGGTGCTTAGCGCAGGCACGCTTTCTGCGAGCTACAATTTGCGCACACTTGCACAAGCGGGGTCTGCTGCGGCTGCCGATTTAACCGGAGATACCATGTACTGCGACGTAAGCGTGGCTGACGAGTATACATCATCAGTCTCGCCGCCCAGTGCTTTTTTAACGCTTCCATAAAGGAAGTGGAGGTGATGCCATGACGACAAAAATTGCAATCACAGGCTTACTTGCGCTAGGCATCAGCGCATGTTCGGGCGTTACCAGCAGCAAGCCTTTCGGCGCTATTAGCACGCAAGTAGCCTTTACAGGGATTCAAAGCGTTGTGCCCCAAGGAGATGGAGCATGGCTTTTACAGTGGAATGCCGTGCCGCTCGCAACCGACGTGACCTACCAAATCTTTTCCCGAACTGGCACCGACGCTTTTGACTATGCCAATCCCATGATGATCACCTCAAAAACCACCTATTTGACGGACTCGCTCACGGGAACCAAACACACCTGCTTTGCGGTAAGAGCAGTGATTGCAGGGGGAGCAAGCAACACAAACACCAAAGAGTTATGCTTGCCCGACGCCACAACGGACACTGGTTTTCAAGGACCGCAGACTCTCGTTCAAAACAGCGATGGAACTCTTACAATTAAATGGAACAAATTAAAGAACGACGGCGTTAACTACGATGTTTTTGCACGAGCAAGCGCAGGCGAATATGATCTCACGACACCCATTGGGCGCACCAATGAAAGCAGCTGGCACACGAGTGTTTTACCCTTAGGCGAAAGCCGCTGCTACATGGTACGCTACGCGAGCGCGGTTTTAACCCCCGACACCAATACCCACGAATTTTGCTCTCCTAATGACTCACTTGGCAAATTTGATGGTATTACGGCCGCAACATCGCCCTCCGACGGCGTGGTAGAAATCAAGTGGAATTTTTCTTCCAATATTCGCGTCAAAGAATACCGTGTCTACAAGGATACAAAATTCAAAAGCCTCGCCGGCAGCTACACAGGAACTGTCACAGGAACCGAAGGAACACTGACACTCAGCAAGCTCCTGCCTGGAGAACTCTATAATTTTGGAGTGCGGGCTGTCGATAAAAACGGCCGTGAAGACGCCAATACAAAAACCATTGCACTCAAAGTTGCGTGCGGTCTGCTGTGCAACACGCCTCCCGAAATGCCGGGGATGCCCACGTTTACGTTGTTTCCGCCACCAGCAAGCGGTAGTCAAGCCCAATGTAGCGCCACCTACAAAGATTATGATGCCGACGGAACGCGCGTGACACCAACATTTCTTTTCTATAATTCCAAAGACCCAACCTCGCCACGAGCTAGCGTGGTTGGTCTGCCTGGCGTAAAAACTGCGACATATCAGCTTAAAACCTATCAAGACACCGGCTCCATCGCTGCAGCCGACGTCCGCGGCGACCTGATGTTCTGCATTGTTTCAGTGTCTGATGGCTTTGTAGCGGTGTCATCGCCGCCAAGTCTCACCACAATTGCGAACGCGCTCATCAACTCAGCGCCCGTGATTCAAAACACCAGTGCAAGAACCGTGAACGAGACAAGCACACTATCGTTTACTCTGAACGCCATTGATGCCGATGGAGACGCCCTCACCTATTCGTGTTTGTCGAGTTGTCCTACGGGGCTCAGCATCAATTCAACCACAGGAGCGGTGACCTGGACGCCAACTTATGAGCAATCGGGCAATTATTCACCAACATTCCGCGTCACCGATGGCATTGCAAACACCGACGCGCCGATCGCGATTCGCGTGATCAACGTGAACCGATTACCCATCTTTGCAACCGTTGCGCCCCAAGCAATGGAACGCGATTTTCTGCTCACATTTTCAGTACCTGCAACCGATGCAGATGGCCAAACAATCACGTACTCCTGCAAAAGCAACTGCCCGGCGGGTCTTAGCATCAATCCGAGCACCGCTGCCGTTGCCTGGACACCCGTGATTTCTCAAGTGGGCCTGCACCATGTCATTTTCGCGGCAAACGACGGCGAAGGCGAAACAACACTTGATGTGCCGATCACGGTGCGCCCCTACGATTATCCTCCAGTATTTAATGCACAGTCTGCCAAAACAGTCAGCGAAACGTCGCAGCTTTCCTTCTCTCTGAGTGCGACCGATGCCGATGGCGACACGTTAACCTACAGCTGCAACGCGAGTTGTCCTACGGGGCTCTCAGTGAATGCAACATCAGGTGCAGTCACCTGGACGCCTAACTACGAAACTGCCGGCGCATACAACGTGATTTTTGCGGCCTACGACGGGCAAAAAACAAGCACTCAGACGGTGGCTATTACTGTGCTTCATAGGAATCGGTCGCCAAGTGTGGCAGCTTCTGGCGACACAACAAAAACTTTTAACGAAGATGTGCCAACAAGTATTTCGCTTGCTAAGGGTTCGGATGCTGACGCCATGGACACGTTAAGCTACGCTATTGTGACAGCACCCACCAAGGGTACGCTTGCAACGTGGCCAACGCCTGCTTCAGCAACTGGCAACACAGTGTTGTTTACGCCAACACAGGATGCCAACGGCAGTGATAGTTTTGTGTATAAAATTTGTGACGATGGTACACCGCAACTTTGTACCTCCAATATCACGGTATCGCTCACGATAACTCCCGTGAACGATGCGCCCACGATTGCTACAGCCGGTGACACCACAAAAACATTCAACGAGGATACGCCGACTAGTATTTCTTTGGCACGAGGCGCTGATGTGGATATTGGGGATGTGCTGAGCTACGTCACCGTGACATCACCAACAAAAGGTACGCTTGCAGCATGGCCTACGCCTGCTTCCGCAAGTGGAAAAACATTGCTGTTTACGCCAAATCTTAATGAAAATGGATCAGACAGTTTCGTTTACAAAATTTGCGACAATGGCACACCGCAGCTTTGCACGTCAAACATCACGGTTTCCATTACTATCACGCCTGTGAACGATGCGCCCACTGTTGCGGTTGCAGGTGACACGTCAAAAACATTCTTAGAAGATAACACTGCAACAATCACTTTGGCGCAAGGTGCCGATGTAGACATAGGCGATGTGCTAACCTATGTGACGGTCATTGCTCCACAAAAAGGCACGCTTGCAACCTATCCAGCATTGGCT
>CAIZES010000019.1 GCA_903932045.1 uncultured Silvanigrella sp.
CCCTCGCATCAGACGGTCGGTCGGGTGATGTCATTGCTAAAGGGCGACTGTGTTGCCAAAGCTTTTGTGCAATTTATGGCGTCTCTTTTTTCATGCCAGGAAAACGAGATTATTGCCCTTGATGGCAAAACTCTTCGGCGTTCGTTTGACAAAGCAAGAAATTCAATTCCGCAGCGATAAACATCTCAGTTCTGAAAATTAAGCATCGTCGAATGTCCCCCCAGCAAAGGGCTCTATCGCAACTCGCCCCATGTCAAGCCTGTTTTAGATAAGACAGCCGTGATCGTAACACAGTTCCTATTTCGGTTTCAGAATGTTAGTGTTTTTTAAGGATGCAACAACAAAACATTCTTCCTAATAAAAGCGACACGAGCGGAGTCTTGCTGTAGAAACACGTCCGGTTTAAGCACAGTCCATTCTACCGATTCCGCAAAATCCTCATCGGAATTGGTTTTTCCGTAGTCGGTAGGCGAACCGGAGGGCTTTGCTGGGTCCTTCCAGAATTGTTGTTTCCACGCGTCGAAAATGGCTGGATTTGCATTGGCAAACGCGTGACCCATTTCATGAACTACAGTTTCTTCCATGTCGCACATTGCCGACTCGTAAATAGTAATCTCGTCGGATTTTTCCATGAAACCCAGAACAGCAGTTGACCCCCCAGACAATCCACGCACAAAGGCCTTAGTATACTTAGCAAAAGATAAGGGGACTTTTGGAAGAATCGTTTCAACAATTTTCAATTCATCCAACGACCAAGAGCGTTCGCCACTTTTCATAACTATTCCATACGTTTTCAATATTTCTGATTTGACTTTTTCAATTTCAGCCTTCTCTTCTTTCGTCCAATTTAAACTAGGATCTTCAAAATAGTTCCACTTACAGGGCTTAGGGCTCTGTTGTGTTACCCCGTGAACATCAGCACCAATATTGCTCTGCGTCTTTGGACGACAAGCAACGAATCCCGAACCAAACAGCACAGCAATTATTGATGCACGAAAAATAATTCCACAATTCACCATAGGTAATCTCCCTGTCCAAAATTCACTCACTGCATCATCCCCAAGCTCTGCAAAATCTGAAGTTCATCAGAGGTTCCTGTTGAAAAAGAGGGAGACGCTAATGCCGATGCATTTTGGGCATTTTGAACATTGAATTGCACGGAAACCATGGATTCTGCATCTTTTCCATACGCCAGAGTTAAGACTTCAAGCACGTAACGAACAAGCAAACGAGCACCAATTTTGTTTGCCAAAAAACCTCTCGAATAAAACGATTCGAACACATTCATGCGCACCGACAAATCATTTGAATTTCTGGCAATACTCATGCGCTTCAAAAAGTCGTTGGCAAATTGATCACAATAAGCTCCACCCCAAGCACGCCGAACAATATCGCACGCAGCAACAGCGTCAGGCGTTCCTGCAGCCTCGCCTGGCAAGTCGCCCATCGTATTAAACGGAAGACCAAAAGTATTGTCGAAAGTGTTGGCTACATTTCCAAGAGCTTTCCAAAGAAGTGCATCGTTAACACGCGACGCATCAAAAAAGGCATCCATTCCTTTATCTGCGAAAACAACAAGCAACGAAGAAAATTTGTTACCAGGAAATTCGCCCTTATAGTAACGCGGAATATTGTACGCGACACCAAATGGTCCCAAGATGTTCATGGTATCGGCAAAAACAGACTGCATACCAATGGAGTTCGCCCCAGAAACTTGCCGTTTAACGTTAAACCAATATGTTCCCAAATGTTGCGCAGGTGACGCCTGAGCTCCAGGAAGCAAAACTCCGCTGCTCAAATTCTCCGAATCGGCGGCTTGAAACATATTTAAGCGTCTATCAAACTGCCACAAAGCAGCACGCCACGATTCAGAAACGCCCGAAGCGTCTCTTGCCCAAACTTCGTTATTTTTCCAGCTTTCGGAAAAACCAGTGGAACTAAACAGCCCAGAAAAAGTCACTCCAAGTGAACGCGATTTTTGCGAAGATTCACCCAACAAATTTCTTATCACCCGCGGTTTTTGAGAAAACGAATCTTCAGCAGCCAAACGTTCGGCAACCGAAAAATTCGAAAATCCGGCATCTGCATTAAACTGCGGAGGAACAGGCCCTAACCAAACCGAACGCCCACTCACCGCGTGTTCATATGCAAGTTTTCCTTCATCTGTAGATAAATCAAACACATAATCGGCAACAAAACGATGCTGCTTTGCAAAGTCTGCAGACAACCGTAGCGATGCTCCAACATCGTAGGTGAATTGAGTGAGATGTTTAAAACGTTGTTGCACCTGATCGAGCACATCAACTTTTTGAAGAAGATCCGCACGCACCTGCTTATAACTTGCCAACACGGACGTGTCGATAATATTCCTCAGAGCGTCACTTCCTTGTCGAGCCAAATTGACAGCGTTGTCTGCAACGCGAAGACCATTATCAAGGCGTTGCGCGCTTTCATCGTTGAAAACAGGAAGAACTCTTGCAAGGTCACGAGCACGCCTCACAGGTTCAGGAAGAACCAAATTCGCGCCCGTTATTCTATTTTCTGCATCATTGATAGCCATAGAAATTGCCGCATCTGCCATGCGAGCATCAAGCACAACTCGTTGCGTAATATCCAGAGCCCTAGCAACAACCCCCTTCGGAACATACACAAAACCAGCTTGTCCCCCAGCAGCTACAGTTGCGCTTCCGGAAAGACTTGAAGAATCGTCTTCAACCACGCGCACTCGAACTTGCGATCCCGCAAGTTTCAAAACCTGCAAACGCCAACGTCCGCTAGCCAGTAAACTTCCCTGAACAGATCCCGACAAAACCCCCGCCGCGCCAGAACGCAACAAATCCCACAGCTGCGATTCCCATTTTCCGGCCGCCGACAAAAAATTACCGTCGACATCCACCGCAACCGTGCCTTCGATAGGTATTCCAACATACGTCCCTTCGGGAAGAGACAATGCATTGTTTGCTCCAAACGGAAGCTGCATCGGGTTAAAAGGAACAGCGTGCGCCGCTTGAGAAGCGTTCTGAAAGTTTCGCACAATTTCAATTTGTGAACCCACACGAAGCTGAGGCGACAACGACAAACTCACAGAACCATCGACTATTGTTCTATTCGCCGCTAAGGTATTCACAGAAATCACTTCACGCCGCAAGGCGCCAGTGTTCAAAGGATAAACCTCTACACGCAGCGTGCTCGAAAAGGTTTCCAGAACTCGCGCAGGCAAAACACCGGCAACGGAAATTTGGGGAGCGGAAAGCGCACCAATGCCCATAAACTCTGCAAATGTCATCTGAGGGTAATTTTGCGCGTTCAGCGAACGCAAAGCCATTCCCACCCCCACTCCCTCGGTTTGTCCGCCCATTAATCCGGAAGGTTTTGCTTGAGTCTTTTTCGGATGGCAGGAACACATTAAAACACAGGACCCTAAACCCAAAACCAAGCCAATGAATTTCCTCAAAATCCACCATCCTTTCAGATAAAAGTCCGCTCCGAAAATACTTCAGCAGAACTTCCGGAGCCGGCGCTGCCGTTCACTCCCATCGGAATCGATTTCGGGATCTTTAGAACATCGCGACTTGAGGAGATGTTACTTTTCTCTGTCCAAGACCGTTGTCGGAAAAAAAAGCACAAGATTAATGGCAGAAAAGTGATTGTAAATGCTCTGTGCGCGAACCTTCGACAAGAAAACCGAGGGATGGCAAAAATTGGACTGAATGCTGATATGGTTTGGGAAAAAGATATGGCTCAATTTGACTGAGGATCGGTCAACAACTGCCGGAATTGAACCGTAACGCTACTCTTTCGAATTGAGCAAATTGCGCCTGCGACACCGTTCCATTTTTGTTTCCAGAACGGCAATCATAAGATCGGTCTGCTGAACGACCGCATTCAATGCGTCAACCATGCGCTCCGGTTTTCCATTACGCTCAAATTTCATAAGAGCAAGCTGAGCTTCGGCACGACACGCGCTCGCTATATTTCTAAGGTCGTGAGTGACCTCAGAAAGACTCTCTTCCAATTCAATATCGCTAAGAGGCTGTTCAGACTTCATTTGTAAGACCTTTCTCTAAAGCATACCTGCCAATTGCGCCACTTCCGCCTGAACCTCTCGCAAATGAATCGCAGACCCATCCTCCCTATCCCGGGCAACAAAAACGCGACGAATCACATTTTCTTCGTCAAGCCTGTTCACTAAAGAGCTGTGCGTTTCTATGGGTTCAAGGCGCATTAACGAATGTACATCTTTAACGAAAACTCTGAGGACGTTTGATGCATCATGCCTGCGTCCGCGCGGCACAAAACGAGTCAGGGATGTTTTGTTTTCAATAAGCTTATGAGGAATGCCATCGGCACGAAGTTTTTCGGAAACAACATTGCACAAGGTTGGAGTGGAATCGGCGTGTTGACGCGGAATATTTTCTTCATAAATGCGTTTCCAAAGCCTGCGATGCAGCAAAAGATCTCGCAAAATTGCCATACCAAAACGAGCTTCGCCCGAGTTTGGCGCAACCTTTTGGGCAAACACCAAAAAGCTTGTGTCGTCTAGCTCCAAATATTTTTCGGGAGCAGCAGGCAACGTGAACTCACCCAACAAAGCATGGGCATACTCCAACATCGCCTGACAACCCGTTGATGTTTTATGAAAGTAAACTTGTTCATACATGGAAAGTCGAGCGCGCAAATAATCTTCAAATGCGGGCAAACCGCTGCGTCGCATTGCCAAATGGCAACTTCCGGAATCGTCGCAATAGAACGCTGTAGAATCTACAATACGTTCCATATCAAAAATTCCGTAAACAACCCCGCACTGCCGAGCATCTCGCATAAGATAATCCATACGGTCAGCATCAACTTCACCACTCACAATTTCGTGCAGCAAAGGCTGCAAACCCAATCGCGCCAAAGGGCTCAACACATCGGGACTTATTTCAGTATCCAATATACAAAGAATGTCCCGCGCCATGGAACTTGAAATCTGCGACTCGTGACGCTCAAAAACGCGTATTGCCAAAAGCAGTGTAAACGCTTCGTGCCGCAAACGTCCGTTAGGCTTCTTAGCTGGCTGTTTGTTGAAATGTTCCATCAAGAATTCCGGCAAATCCAATTCCGAAACTTCGGCAACAAAATCTGCCCAAAGCGGCAAAAAAGATTCGGAATTATGACTAAACGGAGGATGCCCCAAGTCGTGCACAAGAGCTGCCAAACGCACACATTGCAACAAATATGGAGTGTTTGTCATTTCCGCAAGCGGCACTTGCGTTGCAAGAATACGATTCGAACGTTCTAGCGCGCGCTCTGAAACTTTTTCACCCAAATGATCAAGAGCCTCTCGAATGGAACCCAACATGCGCTCCTGATTGCGCAATATTTTTTCGAAAACGAGTCCGGCCAAATGCATTGTTCCAATTCCATGTTCAAACCGAGAATGCATGGCACTCGGAAAAACATAACGCACAAATGCGGTTTGACCCACTCGGCGCAGGCGCTGAAATTCGGGACTATCAATCACCGTTTTTTCCACGGAAGTGAACGCAATGGTTCCATGAAGGGCATCACGAACTTTTCCGGTGAATGTCAGCATAGAAGCCATTTTCATTCTTCTTCCTTTTGCATATCACCGCCATCACCTTCAATGGATTCTCCAATTGCAGCGTCGACGAGTTCAGCTTCCACTCCATCAACACCATCCAATGCATCCAATGCTTCGGGATCGGGTTCAATTGTTTCAGATTCGTTGTCTTCCAGAAGCATACGATTTCGTGCATCCAAAGGTTCGCGTAAAATGATATTGCGCAAACGCGATGCTTCTTCAGCAATTTCGGGATGAGTTTCTTCCAAACGAACACAACTTTGCAACAGAGTAGCGCATCGGAACAATACCATCATACAATCGCCGGCAGAAAAGTTTTTGGTAACATGAGCCTCCAGAAGTTGCTCCCAACTTGTGTTTTCGTTCAGCCACATTTCCAGCACAGACGATGCTCCAACATTAAACTCACGAAAAACCCTTGTTTCCGAGTGAAATTTCTCGTCATAAAGTTCTGCAAAAAGGTCCTGCGGATAAAACGCCTCCACCATTTCGGCCAAACCCAAATCGTTAAGAAAGTTTTCGTCGGTATGCTGAGAAGGAATGTCTTTATGATGAGCGGCACAAAAGCAGGCCATAGCTTGAACATATTGCCTAAAATTATTAGCGTTCATTTGTCCTTTCGCCAACCACTTTGCAATAATCAAGCCTCCAGCCTGTGGAAAGAAGCGCGCCAACTGACCAAACTTTGTTGGCACCGCTCC
Source organism: uncultured Silvanigrella sp. (assembly GCA_903932045.1). Taxonomy (GTDB): domain Bacteria; phylum Bdellovibrionota_B; class Oligoflexia; order Silvanigrellales; family Silvanigrellaceae; genus CAIZES01. Next base: position 6,289 of record CAIZES010000019.1, read on the forward strand.
ATCAAGTGCACCCAACGTTCTGAGATGCTCCACAACGTGGTTCAAGAAACTGCGCGAGGCAGCATTGCACATGGGGTGACAAACAGATTTTGCAGGACACTTATCACACTCCGATCGATGATGCTTTTTCGCTTTTGTGAAACGTTGGTAGGTATCAGGAATTTGATCGCAAGCCAGTGCATGCTCACCAAATCCTTGCTTATACAACACGGCCGACAACAAATCGTGATCAAGCAAAAGCACCATTTGAGGGTCTTTTCCGCGCATAAAGAAAGATTTGCGATAAAACTCCGACAAATATGCAAAGCTTTCGTTTTGCCCCAAAATACCAATGACTGTTGTGGGATCAAACTTTAAACTGCTCCTACAATCTTCACGTCCGTAAGGTTTTTGCGCAGCAAATCGGGCCACATTGGGCCACAACGAAAACCCCTGCCTATCTTTTCCACGCCGCCCAGCTCGCCCCAGCATTTGCATCACTTCGGTGTTTGAATATCGTGTTTCGCCGCCTTCACTCGGACGAGATTCATCGGCCACTATGGCACTTCTTACGGCAAAATTAACCCCCAAGCTAATTCCCATTGTACCCGAACAAACCCTTAAATAACCTTCTTTTAAAAGCGTTTCAATTGCCACACGCCCCGGAGGAATAAGACCACTGTGATGATACGCAATACCCGTTTTTTTAATGAGTCGTTGCAATTCAGAAGGAACATAATCCCATCCCGAAAGAGTTTCGATGCGTTTGTGCAAACGCTCGGCAGGCTCACCCGTAAAAGCAACCGGCAAATATTTTGCAAGCGTATGAGCAACACCCTCGGTATCGGCACGACGCCCCGCATAAACAACCACTGGCCCTAATTGCGCGGCCAAAGCATCGGCAACGGGGCGCACAAGATTTGCATGCCGCTCACGCTGCGGTCCGCGCCGAAAATTACGACGCTCCTCTTGACGCATCTGCCGCGCCAAATCACGCAGTTCCGAAAGAACTTGAGATTTCAAATTCAGCTTATCAGCCAGAAGCCATCCGTACTTTGTGTACACCAAATCAACCAGCGGAACCGGGCGTTCGGAAACACGAACAACTTCGCAAGGCTTTTCTTTGAGCGCACCAATCCAGTGCGCAAAGTCACCTGCATTGGGAACACTGGCACTCAACAGAACCAATTGACTTTCTTTTGGCGTAAGCACAATAGATTCTTCCCATGCACTTCCACGCCCTTCATCTTGCAGGTAGTGATATTCATCGTACACAACAACAAAACGATCCATGCGAGGCTCAACACCCAACAAACTGTTGCGGTAGGTTTCCAACGTAGCCAACACAATGGGCGCGCCCAAATTCTCTTTGAAGTCGCCAGTATTAATTCCAACGTTCTCGCGACCATATTTTTCCGAAAATTCACGATATTTATCGTTACTCAAACTTTTTACCGGGCTGGTGTAAACAAGTCGCAGGCCCTTTTTGATACGCTCATCAATTAAGCTTTCTATAACCCTTGTTTTGCCAGCCGAAGTTGGAGCATCCACCACCAAATTTTTTCCGTCCATCAAAACAGAAAGTGCCTTTTGTTGCCACGGATCGAGCTCTGTTGGTGCACTCGGCGCCGCTTGAGTTGTTTGCTGTGCCTGAGCAGTTTCCTTTGTCTGCACCGTTTGCTGTGCCTGAACCAATTCCTTCCCTTGGACTGGCACAATCACCTGAGCAGTTTCGTTTGTCTGCACAGTTTGCTGCGCCTGAGCCGCTTTTGCACGCAAACGAGCAAGTGCTCCCATACCTTTTGTATTGAGCTCGCTCTTTGTGTTCGGATCGCTCGCTATTTTTCGAACGGGTTGAGGAGGTGCAAGACGAGATACTGTTTGTGTTGGCACAATCGCCGGTTTTGCTGCAATTTCTGCAAAATTTTCCGCAGGCCTCGCAATGGCACCGACTGCCAACATTTGCGAAATTGCCTTTCGTGACTCAATGGATAGAGCCTGCAAGGCCGCAACTCCCAAGGCACGATCGAGAATGGAATCGGGAGGCACAAGTTCCGGACGTTGCTCCGGACGTTGCCCGCGCCGGTCGCCAAAGTTGCGACTCGGATGAAAATCCCGTTGACCATTTTGGCCACGCGAACTGCCACGCGAACTGCCACGCGAACCGCCACGCAAACCGCTGTGCGAATCACCTTCCGAAACCTGTGCATCCCCCTCCTTCGGGCGACCTCCATTTTTTTTATGAAAACTCTTCCTGTGAGAATCATTCTTCCGTCGCGACAAAAAGCCTCCTTAGGGATTCTCTGAAGAACCCGCATCCACTTCACGTTTTCGCATTTCCAAAATCAAGCTTAGCGCAGTACGAGCTGCATCGGCATCACCGGTATTAAGAGCCCTAATGGCCTCATCGACTTTTCCAACAACAAAATCGTTGCGCACCCTCAACATCATCACCATTTCATTAAATCGACGCGCCACGTAATGCATTTCATCCTGCTCACGAAAACGAGCCATAGCCGAAAAATCGCCCCGCGCCACATGGCTAAATTGTCGTAACAAATTAAACATTGGACCAACAACTCGATGTGTTATTACAATTGTGACAAAAAAAACTCCGCACAAATTAATAACAAGACCCGCCCCAAGGCACACTAAAACAGGCGTTGGCAGACGTTGTCCCTGCCATATATTGAATGACCAAAAAGCCCACAATAAGAGCGCAACCGACATAAAAGTTGTAACAGCCCCAACAACCAAAGCCGAACGCGCATAACGAAATTGCATTTCGCGATTCACAAGGTAGGTGCGGCGCCACCAAGGAATATATATATGCCCTGATTCCTTCTCCAAAACAGCACTTTGATCACCACTCACAACTTTTTCTCCCCACAGTTCTTTATCCGAGCCCACAAATCGGCCTCAGACTCTGGTTTCAACCTCACACACTCCCGTACCATGTCAAGAAAGTGCGGAACACTCTTTCCAGCGCGCTCAAACAAATGTTCAAAAATGTCTTGGTGCGCTTCGTACAAAGCATAGCCGAGCACTGTGGCATTGTTCAAACGCTCACGCGAAAATGCTCCTTCATAGTCGGTACCTTTCTCAGCACCTCCCATAAATTGCGGGTAGCCCAAAGCAATATCGTTGAAAACTTGATCACGCGCACGCAAAAACAACTCATCACTCACAACCCAATCCGCATTTTGCTCCGCACTTGTATAAAACTTTTCAAGTGACGCTTTTGTCTGTTCCAAATACATTCCAAACTTCTTTTGTGCACTCAAACTTTGCGCCACCGTTTTAGAAAACTCAGCAGAACTCACGCCAACATCAGAATGCTCTCCCAAAAAAAGTGCAGCACCACGCGCACCCACAAAATTTGCCAGGTTTTCATTAAATGCAGAAAACCCTGGGACATAAAGAGTTGCGTGAGTGAGTTCGTGAATCAGGACTTCGGCAAGTTCTGGCACGCTCTGTCCATCTAACATCGACGAATAAATGGGATCAGCAACATATCCCAACATTGAAAATGCGCGAACGCCTCCCAGTGAAGTATCATATCCGTCTTCAATAAGCTGCTTTCGAAACGCTAACGCATCATTCTTTGCAAAAAAACCGAGATACGGCTGAGAACCCACAAACGGAAACCACCAAGTTTTTTGCTTGAGTCGTCGTTTTTCTGCCGCCTGAACAATGTAGGTCACCGAGGCTGTATCCAAAGAAATATACTTTGAATAACTCTTGCCCACATTCAACAACAGAGTTTTTTTTGCAAACTCCAAAATTTGAGGCACCCGCCTTAATTTTGCCAGACGTTCGGGAGTTTCCAAACCCTTTTGAAGAACCTCGGAAACAGGTTGTGCACCCACCAATAACCGCGCCTGCTGGTATCCTTGCTTAAGGGTATAGCAACCCGTGAACAGAAGCGACGTGCATACCGCCCCAAGACTCACATTTTTGCCCCAAAATATCATTTCCTACCTCAAACACGACAAGAGAATGACGTAACCCCCAAAGCACAACCTTTGATATCATCGTGCTAATAGAGATTGGTGTCCAGCCCCTCGCTCCGCCAGATTATTGCCGAAGGAAAAAACATGAAAGACTTCTTCAAAAGCAGCATCATCGTTTTAACATTTGTTAGCACTGCAGCTCTTGCAGCCGAAAAAACTCTTTTCGTAAACCGTTCTGACACCAGTCTCTTAGAAGACAAGTCGTCAAAGGCGAAAGTGAGCGCAACACTCCAAGCAGGAACTCCGGTAACGCTTTTGGACGGCGGAAATTTCTTGTTTCGAAAAGTTTCCACGAGTGAAGGCAAAATTGGCTACATTCCATACACATCTTTGTCAGAAAAAGCCACGGGTTCATCTCAAAACGTAATGAATTATGTGCGCAGTTTAACACGCCCCAAAGACGAAGACGTAGACAGTTCACGCTCACGTTCAGCAAACGCCGTAATGGGAATTCGAGGACTTGCTTCAACCGACGACGCATCGCTTGGACAAATCAACACATCACGTCCAGACATAAAATCGGTTTTGGAAATGGAAGAACGCGTTGTTCAATCGCTTAGGCTCAAAAACCTCTCCGATCTCATTGTTCAAGAAAACGAAAAAGGAATGGCACCATGAAACTGCAACTGAAGCTAAAACTGAACCTAAAGCAAAAACTAAAGCCAAAACCAAAACCCAATTTGAAAACCAAACTTTTGAAACAATGTGTTCTTGGCTTTCTGGGCGCAGTTTCAACTTTATTAAGCATATCTTGTGCGTCAACATCAGACACAAAATCCTCACCACCAGCAAAGCTCACACAACAGGAAGAAACTCAAGCAGCAGAAATGCGCGCCGAAATAGAAATCGGTCGCAACATGACAGGACGCCTTATCAGCGCATATGGAAAAAATGAAAATAAAGCTCTTACCGACTATGTTGCACTTATTGGCACCTATCTTGGCGATACTGGCGACTTTCCCGGATACCGCTTTGCATTCGAAATTACTGAAAACAACTCTATATCCGCCTATTCCAGTCCGGGCGGTTACATTCTGATAAGCAAAGGCGCAATAGCCATGGCCGAAAACGAGGCAGAGCTCGCGGGCATTTTGGCTCACGAACTCACTCACGTCGTAAAACGACACGTGCTCAAAGTCATCCGAAAACGCGACGCACAAGCTCAAAAACAAATCGACGATCCGCAAATCAAGATGAGGGAACGCGAACACACATCACAAGAATCTCAAGCCGGAGCCGCACTTGCTCGATATCTTTCCGGACCCAATGGAGCTGCATTATCAATAGTTGCAGCTGCTCGCAGCGGCCTTGCTGCACTTGTTCAAGACGGACTCGATCACGACATGGAATTCGAAGCCGACAGCTACGGGCTTCAAGCCACGATGCGTGCTGGTTACAACGGCGCAGCATACATTGCGTACCTCGAACGACTCAACAAGAAGTCGGGAACAGCGGCAACAGCAAGTCTCGACAAAACTCACCCCGACCTCAAGATTCGAATCGAAAAACTAAAGGCGCAATACAAGGCGCTCAGTACAGATCTCGCAGGATCTGCGCTAGGAAAAGAACGATTTATGCAAATGACATCTTCGCTGCAGAAATCTTCGCTGCAGAAATCTTCGCTGCAAAAATCTGGGTTTTACTCCAAACTGTATAACCAAACAACGGCGCAAAAATGAGGTGCGAAAGCATGATGTCAAAAAAAGGAAATTTAACCAAAACAATATTTACAAAAATAATCTCAACCAAAAAACGATTAACCATAATAAGAGCAACAAAAATACCTTTTTCTCAAATAAAAGTTCCCCAAAAGTTGGGCTTCATAGCATTCATTTTACTCCCTTCATCTTACGCCTACGCTGACATCTTTCACTATTCCAACTTTATTCCCGGCGATAGGGCTATTGGTTTAGGAGGTGCCTACGCAGGCGTTTCAGACGATGCAGCCGGCGTTATATACAACCCTGCAGGATTGGCATTCGCCACAACAGGAGACGTTTCTGGCTCAGCAAATGCCTACTACAAAAAAACAATCACCTACAAGAACATTATCGATGGTTCCGACTTCACTGAACACAGCGAAGGATTTGTGCCTTCGTTTTTTGGCGGAATTCAAAAGCTCGACAATCTTATTCCAGGATTTGCTGCTGGCTTTGCCATTTACTCGCCCGACAACGAAGTTCGCGATCAAAACGACTTCATTGCAAGCGGCAGCGTTCGCGCCTTTCATCGCAACGTAAAACTCACAGCAACAACATTGCGAGCAGACGTTGCTGCAGCACTTCGAATTTCATCGCGATTTTCCGTTGGTATGAATATAGGTTTTTTGAATATTAATGAACTCAGCCAAGAGTACCAATTTTCGGCCCTTCCTCGCAATCTTTCAACAACGCCCTACATTATCGATTTCTCGGGTAGAATTTACGGCGTGGACACATCGAAAATATCCGGGAAAGGCGACCTCAGCTACATTCAATCCCTTAACGGAAACTACAAAACTGCAGGACAAGGTATTCAAAGCGGGCTAGGGACACAAATTGCCCTCGGTGGTAATTTCGTATTAGGAATATCAGCAAAAACGACATTTTTGCTAAATCAAAAGTTCACCTACGAAGGCGACAAAATTTACTACCAACGTTTTAGCAACGGTCAAGCCCTCACCCGCGACTTTCTGCTTCCCAAAGAATCGTGTCCTACAGAAGTCACATCCCACGGCGGCGTATGCTCCGATCCTGCAAATTTTGATGAAGTCACCTCGCAATCGGCACAACCATTGCCAGGACAAAATGCACAACGGGCTTCAAACAACGAACCATACGGAAAATGGCCCGTAGCCATTCGTGGAGGGTTTGCCTGGTTTGCCACGCCCCGTTTTTTGTGGACTTTCGACGTTGAACACAACACGGCTGTAAACGACATCGGCCTTGCAACAAACTATCGAACGGCAGTCACCAACTTTGCTACAGGCATGGAATACTATGTCACACCGTCACTCCCATTTCGGGTTGGTGCTTTCACAAACTTCGACGCACGCCCCGAACTTCAGGCCGGAAAATACAATTCACAGCAAGAACGCATCGACTACTACGGAGCCACCGGGTACCTCACGTGGGCACAAGCATCAAGCCAAGTTGGCTTCGGAAGTATCTACCAATGGGGTAGAGGCAAAGCAAACAAATTAGGTAGCGCTGCGCAGCAAGACATCAACGCTTCTTCGGCGTCATTTCTATTTTCAGCCGCTCACATGCTGTAAGCATGAGGCATCTAACTTGGCCAAACAAAAATTGCATCGTGTAGACAAAATCGCACATTTTAGGCAAAGTGTGGGTTCCGTTATTGAAAGGACCCACCATGACATCACTCAAATTTACGCTCAATGGCCAAAGCAAGGAATGGAACGGCGATTCCGAATTTTCAGTTCTCAAATATCTTCGCGAAATAGAAGGTATCACCAGCCCCAAAGATGGTTGTTCTTCGGAAGGTGTTTGCGGATGCTGCACAATTCTTCTCAATAATACACCACGCCTTTCCTGCCGCATGAAAATGCAAGAGGTCTCTGGCAAACAAATCACAACCATAGAAGGATTCGACACCAAAACACAAAATGCTCTTGCCGATGCCTTTGTTGCAAAAGGCGGCGTACAATGCGGTTTTTGTACTCCCGGAATTGTTGTCCGCGCCAAGGCTCTTCTCGATAAAAATGCCCGTCCCAGTCGCACCGAAATTGCGCAAAGCCTGGCCGGAAATATTTGTCGGTGCACAGGATATAAAAAAGTAATAGACTCCATTGAAGCTGCAGCAACTGCACTACGCGATAACAAACCAGTGGAAATTAAGTCGGGCACAGGCCGAGTTGGAACGCGCCACCCCAAGTATCAGGCGCGCGAGGCCGTGCTAGGGCAACGTATTTTTGTGGCAGACATGCGCGAACCTCAAATGCTTTTTGGTGCCATGCGATTTTCCGATCATCCTCGGGCGCTCGTCAAATCAATAGATATTTCCGAAGCTCAAAAGCAACCCGGCGTTGTGCGCGTATTTACGGCCAAAGACATTCCTGGCCAAAAAATCATTGGCATCATTTACCGTGACTGGCCATTTATGATCGATGTGGGCAACGAAACTCGCTATATTGGAGATGTCCTTGCTGGCGTTGTGGCAAATACCGAAGCAGAGGCTCGTGCGGCCGTTGCAAAAATCAAAGTTGAATACGATGTGCTTCATCCTGTAACAGACATGTTTGAAGCACTCAAGCCAACTGCCCCTCAGCTTACAAATAAAGGCAACATTCTTTCCCACTCGGAAATTCATGTTGGCGACGCCGACACTGCCATCAAGAACTCAAAATATGTTGCCAGCCGCACCTTTACAACACAGCGCATTGAACACGCATTTTTGGAACCCGAAGCCTGCATGGCCAAACCTTGGACTTCAAATGGTGCATCCGGAATCCAAGTTTTTTCGCAAGGCCAAGGCGCATATGAAGATCGTCGTCAAATAGCCGAAATTTTATCACTCCCCGAAACCTTGGTTGATGTTATTCAAGTTCAAAATGGTGGTGGATTTGGTGGCAAAGAAGATCTCACGGTACAAGGTCATGCCGCATTATTTGCATGGCACCTTAAAAAGCCCGTTATGGTTAAGCTTACCCGTGCAGAATCACTCAACATGCATCCCAAGCGTCACCCCTTCACAATGGAATACACAGTGGGTTGTTCCGAAAAAGGCGAGCTCACTGCACTCATTGCAAAACTCACCGCCGATTCCGGTGCCTATGCTTCTGTTGGCATGAAAGTTGTTGAACGCGCCGTTGCACATTCGAGCGGTGCATACACGGTGCCCAATACGCACGTCACAGGCACTGCGGTAATCACAAATAATATCCCCTGTGGAGCAATGCGCGGTTTTGGAGTGAATCAGGCAGCATTTGCAATAGAATCACTCATCGACGAACTTTGCGAAATGGGCAAATTCGATCGCTGGCAATTCCGATGGGATAATGCTTTGCGTGAAGGAAAACCCACATGCACAGGCCAAGTTATGAAAAGTGGCGTTGGTGTCCGCAAATGCCTCGAAGCCATCAAGGATGAGTTTCAAAAAGCAAAAATCGCTGGCATTGCAGCTGGAATAAAAAATACCGGAATTGGCTGCGGTATGCCCGATATTGGCAGAGCACGTATAGATATCGTATCGCCAACCCATGTTGTTATTCATCACGGCTGGACCGAAATGGGTCAGGGTGTACACACAGTTGCTCTGCAAACATGCGTCGAAGAAACAGGAATTGATCCCTCCATTATTGAGGTCAAAGTAGACACCCACGAAGAAACTCCTTGCGGCATGACCACTGCCTCACGTGGCACATCACTGGTTGGAAATTCTGTGCGCATTGCTGCACGGAAGTTGGCTGATGAACTCAAAAACAACAGTCTTCAAAACTTAGTTGGCAAAAAGTTTGAAGGCGAATGGACCTGCGACTGGACAACGAAAGTAGGCGCAACACCCGCAGGCAAAGAAACCGTCACTCACTATTCTTACGGCTATGCAGCACAAATGGTGGAACTGAACGACACCGGTAAAATAACACGCGTTGTGGCTGCGCACGATGCAGGCCGCATTATGAATCCCACTCTTTTTGAAGGACAAATAGAAGGAGCAATTCATATGGGACTCGGCTACGCCATCACCGAAGATTTTCCGTTACTCAATGGTTACCCTACATCCACACGCTTTAACGATTTGGGAATTATTAAGGCCAAAGACATGCCGGAAATTACAGTTATTGGGGTTGAAGTTACCGATCCCCATGGGCCATACGGTGCAAAAGGCGTTGGCGAAATTGGCCTTGTGCCAACTGCAGGAGCCGTAGCAAATGCACTCTATCAATTCGATAAAGTACGAAGAACAAGTTTGCCCCTCCGCGAAATGAAACTGCTAGGGAAAACCAAATAGAATCGAGAATATTGAATTAAAAATATTGAATTGAAAATTATGAATTGGGAATTGAAACAAATCAAACGAAAGGAACATTCCATATGAAAAAAATAATCGACTCCGTAGACCACAAGGTGCTCGAAAAAACTGTTAAACAATGTAAAGAAAAAGGCATTGTCATTCCCACTTTCGAAGAAATGCGCAATCCCGAAAAAATTCCACAGCACATTAAAGATAAGGTCAAAAACGTAGGCCTTTGGGATATCGACCCCATCAACCTTTTCCGCATCACATGGCGGAACGATGTGAAAACCGGTTTGTACGGTGACGTCAACGCCTTCGAACTGCCTTCATCGCTTACCGGCACAAAGGCTCGCGTTGTTGGTATTATTGGAAAGTATTTTCCAACAGGCGCCCACAAAGTTGGCGCGGCTTTTGGCTGTTTGGTACCGCGCCTTGTGAGTGGAAAATTCGATCCTTCCACACAAAAAGCCGTTTGGCCTTCCACCGGAAACTACTGTCGGGGAGGGGCATTTGATAGCGTTATTTTAGGATGCACACCCGTTGCCATTCTCCCGCAAGACATGAGCAAAGAACGTTTTGAGTGGCTTCACAAAATTGGCGCCGAAGTTATTGCTACACCAGGATGCGAGAGCAACGTTAAAGAAATTTACGACGAATGCTGGAACATCAAAAAGAATCGCAAGGACTGCGTCATATTTAACCAGTTCGAAGAATTTGGGAATCCAATGTGGCACTACGCCGTTACGGGCCACGCGGTCGCTGACCTGTTTGAAAAAATAAAAACCCCCACAAGTCGAATGGCGGGCTGGGTGTCGGCAACAGGAAGTGCTGGAACCATTGGTGCAGGTGAATATCTCAAAACAAAATATCCTAACTCGCGCATTGTTGCTTCCGAGGCTCTTCAGTGCCCCACAATTTATCAAAATGGTTTTGGCGGACACCGTATCGAAGGCATTGGCGACAAACACATTCCTTGGGTTCACAATGTTCGCAATACCGACATGGTTGTTGCTGTAGACGACGAAGATTGCATGCGCATTTTGCGCCTCTTTAACGAACCCGAAGGTCGCAAAGTTCTGAAAGAAAAAGGCATACAACAAAACGTTATCAATCGCCTCGAGCTTTTGGGAATTTCGGGTATCTCAAACATGCTTTCAGCAATAAAAATGGCCAAGTACTATGAGTGCGACGAAAACGACATCATTTTCACCGTTTTCACCGACTCCTCAGAAATGTACCGTTCACGCGTTCAGGAACTCACACAAGCCCATGGTCCATACACGTACATTAATGCGCACGTCGATTTTGAGCACTCACTCCACGGCGCAAATATCAATCACACAAAAGAACTCAACTATTACGATCGCAAGGCCGTGCACAATTTAAAATACTTCACATGGGTTGAGCAACAAGGTCGCACAGCAGAAGAACTTGAAGAACTCTGGCAGCCCGAAACTTGGACAAACGCATTTGCGCAAATTCCTGAATGGGACAATCTCATTCGTGAATTTAACAAAATGACGGGGCTTGCAAAGTGAAGCTTTTCTGCCCTATTTGCAACACAACATATGACGCCTTGGATGGGCATTTGATATGCCCAAACTCTTCACCCAAGCACACACATCCTTTGCAAAAGTGTTTCAACACCTCCGATGCGAGTTTATCCCTAGAGGTTATAGCCGAACGCTGGAACGCTGGTGAAAATGGGTATTCCATTTTTCGAGAATGCCTCGGCAGTTTCGCCATCGCACGTGAAACCGGATGCGAGCAAAGCTGGCTTTCGTTTTTGCAAAATCTAGAAAGCAACGCGCGCAAAATACACCCAGCGGGCTTCGATCCCACTCCGCTCGTAAGCACAAAAGTTCTTGCCAAACAACTGGGATACCGCGGCGGATTGTACGCAA
>CAIZES010000020.1 GCA_903932045.1 uncultured Silvanigrella sp.
CTGGCCGCAGCCTCAGCAGCAATGTTCAATTTGAATTGGGAAAGCGCTTTACGTGAATCAGGGTTGCAGCTTGGGAAACCGCTGCGGCCTTCGCGCAACATGGATTCAACTGGTGCCACAATTTTTGAAAGTGTTGAAAAACGACTCTAATGACATGAAAACTCTCGGAGACAATAAGTGCGTTTGGAAAGAATCGCAGCACCATGCTGCGGTAAGTCTCGCTCAAAACCATCGCAACAAGTTCAACAATCTGCCTTCCTTCGAGTTTCTTAAAGTAGCCTTTGAAGTGACAAAACGGGCATTATGCAGGTGGGAGCGTTGTTTTTTGCATTGTTCATTTGTGGCGAAACTTTGTGTTCAGTCATTTTGAGATTGTTTTGTTTGCTTGCGGTGCTTTCAAACCAACTGCGTTCAATACTTATTTGCTTCATCCAGTTTTGTTCTTCTTGCCGCGTGAGTATAACGGGCATCCGTTCGTGCAACTGCTTCATGAAGTTGTTGGCCGCTTGCGTGACAATTGCAAAGGTTGGGAACTGTGAATGGGGTGCGGGCGGTTCCCACAATCCAGCTATGGCAACGAGAGGTTCTTCTGGGAAAATGTAGTGAGGCTGTTTTTTTTGGTCAACGGTTGTCCATTCGTAAAATCCGTTTGCGGGAATGAGGCAGCGTCGCGATCGGAAGGCGCTTCTGAAAAATGGTTTTTCGAGAAGCGTTTCACAGCGCGCATTTATGCTAGGTGTGATTCCAGCTTGCTGTGTAGCCCATCCCGGAAAAAGTCCCCACTTCATGAGCGCGATAGTGAGCTTGCCATTTTGAGTTATAAGCACGGGAAGCTGTTGTCCCGGACTTGCATTATAGGTGCCTGGCCATTGAATGTCTGCAGAAACCGTAGCATCAAAGCGCATAGAAATTTGTGAAAGGTTGTTTGCAAGGACGTATCTTCCGCACATTTTAAGAGTTCCTCCGATGAACTGTCAAAGAGTGAGTTTTGCTCCTTTGGATCGCTATGATAGCATTTTCTTCAGCGTTCGTGATTCACATCTATTCTTGGGAGCCGATTTTATGTCTCAACAGCCTCGTTCGGTGCTTCACCTCGATGATGATCCGGTTATGCACATGAAAGCCGAGATGGCGTTGTCCACTCCTACTTTCGGGGTCAGTTTTTTGTATCGCTGCAGTGTGTGTGAGCCTGATTTTTGGAAAGCGTTTGCAGAGTCTCCTCCCGATTTGGCCTTGTTGGATATCGACTTGGGAACCGAGCGTGATGGTATTGCAGTTTTGGCTGAGCTGCGTGCGCGTGGATTTGATGGGCCAGTGATTTTGTTTTCCAGTTCTGCCGATTCCGAATTTATTGTGAAGGCTCTTGCTTCTGGAGCGTCCGATTTTGTAGCTAAGCATATTGAGGAGCACGAACTTTGTTTGCGAGTGACTCAAGCTTTGCTCACACACGAGCGAGTGCTGGCAACGGCTCCCACGCTTTCAGCAACGGGTGCGGTGATGCGTGAAATCGAAGGACGCATTCCGCGAATTTTGGCATCGGGAATTAAATCGGTTTTGGTGCAAGGAGAAACAGGAACAGGAAAAGAGGTTGTTGCAGATCTTTTTCGTGCAGCACTTGCCAAAAAAGCTCCGTTTGTAACCGTGAATTCGGGCGCCATCAGCAAAGATCTCATTGAATCTGAGTTATTTGGCTACGAAAAAGGAGCATTCACAGGCGCATCTGCTGCAAAACTAGGCTTGCTAACGGCTGCCGATGGTGGTTGGCTTTTTTTAGACGAAGTTGCCCGACTCCCTTTGGGCGCTCAGGCTGCGTTGTTGCGCACGCTTGAAAATGGTGAGGTTCGCCCAGTTGGGGGCACACAGTCGCGAAAAGTTCATGTAAAAGTCATTGCTGCTACAAACGAAGATCTTGAGGCAATGATTGAGTCGGGAGAGTTTCGTGCCGATCTTTTACAGCGTTTGCGTGCATATGAAATATATTTGCCACCCGTGCGCGAACGCTCGGCTCAGGAGCGTGATGATGTTCTCGATGCTCTTCTTGTTAGATTGAATGAGGAACGCAAGGCTCTTGGCATTACGTTTCGGGTTGTTTCGTCGGTGCGAAAACTTTTTTTAGCCTACGATTGGAAGCGCGGAAATGTTCGCGAATTGTGGCAAGTTTTGCAGGCAGCAGCTGTTGATGCTCACGATGGGCTCATAACTCTCAAAACGTTGCCAAAAAGCTTTTCCACTCAGGTGGGTGCGCAATGCCCTTCGGCTTCCACTGAGGATCGCGTTTCCCTCGATAAAATTTCCTTTCCATTGTCGTACGTCGAGTTGGAAGAAGAGTTGTTTGCTGAGCTTGTGGATGCTTATTTGAAATCGGGTCGTCTTGGAGTTGCGAGCTTGCAACATTTGGCTCGTGATTTGGGACTTTCGGTGTCTGTGAGTCTTTCGCGTTTGAGGCGCCTTGACGCATTGGGCAAACTTGCTGCCCGTGGAGGCTTGCTCATGGAGTCGGTGGAGTTGTTGGAGGCGGGAGACTCGAAGGAATTGACAAGTTTTGCGAGGGATAAATCTTGAGTCTATTGAGTGGAATAAAAAGTCGTGGCGGAAAACTTTCGGAAGATGTCCGTACCAGCATGGGAATGTTTTTTTTGGGAATTCTTTTCTTGGGATTGAACCAAGGAATTATGAATTCTACGTTTAATAATTACTTGCACGATTCTTTTAATATATCGGCAAGTGGTCGCGGTTTTGTTGAATTCCCACGCGAATTACCCGGATTTTTGATGATTCTCATCACCGGGCTTTTGTCGGCTTTTCCCATGCGTCGGTGGCTCATTCTTGTTGGCTTCTTTTCGTTTTTTGGTGTGATTGGGTTGGGTTGGTTTTCTCCCGGTGTGAGCACAATGGTTTTGTGGGTGATTGTTTGGAATCTTGCCGATCATCTTTTTATGCCCGTGGAAAGCGCAATGGGCCTGATGCTTGCAAAGGGTGGGGCTTCGGGGCGTCGGTTGGGTCAAATTGGCGGTATGCGTAATTTTGCTATGATTGGTGGTACCGCGTTGGTTTGGTTGTTGATGAGTGATTTTGTTAAAATTTCCTATCGTGGCATGTATATCATTGCCGGAATTTCGGCGTTGTTTGCGTCTTGGGCATTTTCCCGTGTGCGCTTGGAGCAAGACAAAGGTGGAGTGAATAGAGCCTTTGTGTTTCGCAAACAGTACATGTTGTTTTACATGTTGAATGTTTTGTGGGGTGCGCGTAAGCAGGTTTTTCTGACCTTCGCTCCGTGGGTTTTGGTGAGTCGTTTTGGAACTTCGCCTAGCACCATGGCTTTGTTGCTTATGGTTGCAGCCACCTTGGGAGTTTTTTTTCGGCAGGCATTTGGCGAATTGGTGGACAAATTGGGCGAACGCGCCGTTTTGAGTTTTGATTCCGTTGTTTTGTTGGGAATTTGCTTGGGATTTGCGCTTTCGGTGCATGTTTATCTGCTGTACGCACTTTATATTCTAGATAATTTAATGTTTGCAACCCGCATTGCGCGCACCACTTATTTGAGTCGCATTGTCTACGAAAAAACAGATATTCCCGCTACGCTTTCCTTGGGAATTAGTATCGACCATGCAGTTTCTATGACTGTTCCTGCGTTGGGTGGATTGCTCTGGACTGCTTACGGCTATCCTGCTGTGTTTTTTGCTGCATCCTGCGTCGCTGTTTGTGGTTTTTTTGCAGCACAGTTTATTAAATCTGCTCGTAGCAGTTTGGGTTAGATACGAGCGAGAATCAAAACGAGTCACGTGATTGCAGGAAATATGTGCTTTAGGACGAAACGTCGAAGACCAGGATTATTCGAAATTCATCCAATTCGAATTTCATCCAATTCGAATTTCATCCAATTCGAAATGAATGGATATCATTTATTGATGGTCCCCATTTCCTGGTTTCATTTGACTTATACGCGCTGTGGATGCATGTCCCTTAATACTTCAGGAGTCGTTCTAAAACTGTAACGGGAGGTTTTCTATGTCGAAGTCTTATTTTGTGTGTTGTACGTCTATTGCTGTTTCCGCTTTTGCCTCTGTGCAAGCGAGTGCGGCCGAATTTAGGGGTGTTGGAGAGTTTATACCGGGGGTTGTTTCGGAATCGAGAGCGGCAATTGCTTATCAGCAGGATCTTTTTAAATCCATTTTATCTCATAATTATTTGCTTAATCATTATTCTTATGCGCTTGCAAATGCTGCAGACGTAGGGGTGATTGTTTCTCGTTCTGGTGAGTTTAAAAAGTTTGTATCAGGAAAAGTGCAAGATATTTGCTTGTCACAAAATCGTCCGGAGGAGGAATGCCGTTCGGCCTCACAAAAAATGCGAGTTTCTGCTGTTGAAGTTTGGGACAATCAGGATGCCTCGTTTGTATTGGCAAACTGGCTCTATAAACTCGACGGTGAAAACTGGTATTATTTTAGCGATCTTCAAAGGAAAACTTCGTCCTATTTTGAAGGCGGAACCCGCAAGCTATTCGTTGTAAAGGGGTGGGACGCCGGAGGCGTGCTTGCCAATGGACTCACTGTTCCCGATTTTCCTGTTGTGGTTGATATACGCGACAACACAGTCACTCTTTGGACGAATGAGTTAAATGATTGAATCAAAACAATTGAATCCTTTAAAAACTTGTCTCCCTTCTAGGTTGAATGGGCATATCGAGGCACAATTGCCTCGAATGACCTCCTCAAATTGATTCGAGCGCAAAGGTTACGTGGACAACAATGCTGTTGATTTTAGCAATTCCCGTCGTGAGTATACAGGGGTGTCTTATCTGATTTGTAAGTGTTTTTAGATGTTTGGTTTTTCGGTAGAGTGGCGCCATCTTCAATATCCCAACGAGGTGGCTTCTATGGATTCGCTTCTTGCTGCATTCGAAGGCATTGATGACCCGCATGTGGAACGAA
>CAIZES010000021.1 GCA_903932045.1 uncultured Silvanigrella sp.
GACCATAAATTACTTCTCCACCCGAAAACTTTACTTTCATCTAGTATCGGGTGCGCTATATTGTTCTTGACAGTAATTAGAAGCATGCACGCCGATTTTTGAAGGGTGAGAGACGGGTGATATCAAGAAGACGCTTGGTTCTTTTTTCCCAATCGGCACGGGAGAGGCAAAAGAGATTTCCAAAGAATTTGAGATTTTCGACAATGCTGAG
Organism: uncultured Silvanigrella sp.; assembly: GCA_903932045.1. GTDB lineage: Bacteria > Bdellovibrionota_B > Oligoflexia > Silvanigrellales > Silvanigrellaceae > CAIZES01. The sequence continues at coordinate 212 of CAIZES010000021.1, forward strand.
ATCTCCATACAGACTATAGCGTTGAGGCATATATCCTAGCTTTGTCCGCACCTGATTTTTTTCGTCCCGTGGGTCGAGTCCTAGCACGCGCACGGTTCCTTTAAGAGGGTCTATGAGTCCTGCCAGTATGCGCATCGTGGTTGTTTTGCCAGCGCCATCGGCTCCAATCAAACCAAATATTTCGGCGCGTTCAATTTGAAAAGAAAGCCGATTCACAGCAACAACTTTGGCAAAGTGGTGTTCCAAATTTTCGGCTATTAACATAGCTTCTAACATTGTTTTTCACCTTTTGTTATTTTCAATGACGCTGATTTCCATGGGCATTCCGGTGCGAATTTTTCCGTTTTCGTTTTGAATATCCGCTTCAGCTGCGTACACGAGGCGATCTCTGTCGCTTCGGGTTTGCACAGTTTTGGGTGTGAATTCCGCAGTGTCTGAGATGCGTGTCACTGTGCCTGAAAACTTTATGTCAGTGAAAGCGTCGGCAATGGCTTCAACCTTCATGCCAACTTGAACCCGTCCGAGATCTTGGTTTGTGACATAAAACTTAACCTTCATTTTTGAGTCATCCACCATTTCAAAAATGGATGCGCCTGGAAGCACAACTTCTCCAGCTTCGCGTGCTCGTACTGAGATAACGCCCGAACGTGGCGCAACAACTTTGCACTCTGCCTGTGAACTGAGGGCTCTTTTGAGTTCGGCCTGAGCAGCTTGAAATTGACGTTCTGCAGCAAATGTTTGCGAACGTGCTGCTGAAACTTTCTGTGAGAAATCGGCAGCTGTTGTTGTGAGCGATTCCACGGTGACATCATCAATGGCTTTGTCGCGCTGAAGTTGCAACGCTCTTTGGCTGTCTTTTTTGGCGCGTCCTTCTTGCACCTGTATTGACCCTGCTTGTGCTCGTTGCCCATCTGCTTGCAGTTTATTGGCATCGCGTCTTGCTTGTGCTGCAGCAACTTGTGCATCGTAATCCACGCAATCGAGCTCGGCCAGTGTTTGCCCTGCTTGCACGCGGTCGCCTTCGTCCACAAGCATTTTTTGGATGCGCGAGCCAATGCGACTCGAAACAAGAATGCGTGTGCCTTCGGAAATCCCCGAACTGCCCGGTGGCCGCATTTGTTCGATGTGTTGTTTCCACAGATTCCACGCCAGTGCAGCAGAAAGAAGAAGTGTGATAGCAAGAAGCGCACGAACAAATTTTTTCATGGATGCTTTTCTCCGCTTTTGTGTGTGGTGAGAATTCCGTTCAAAAAAACAGATTCAATGGTGCGTTTGAGAAGATTTATGTTTTCGGGAGTGCGCGGGCCTATCACTTTACTGAGCATGGGGCTTGCTATCATTTGAAACATAACCATACCCATGAAAAGCGCAGCAGTGGTGCGAGAATCGAGATCGGTGCGCATTGTGCCTTCTTTTTTCATTTTGTCGAATATGGCAACAGCACTTGCGGCGTTTTGTTGAATTTGTTCCACAAAGAGTGGCGGGAGTGGCCTGTTTTCAGGCAAATAAGCTTTAAATATGATGTTCAGGAAGGGGCTGTTTTCGTATAAATAGTCTACCAAAAAATCGACAATGCTGTGAAGATTCTGCTTCGGTTTTCTGTTTTCTGTAAGAACATGAGAGAGTTTTTTAGAAACACCCGACGCAACCGATTTTGCAACAGCGTCCAAAAGTCCTTCTTTTCCGCCAAAATGGTATACGATAAGTGAGATATTGCATTTTGCACCGAGCGCAATTTGTCGGGTGCTTGTTTTTGCGAAGCCTTGCTTTGAAAATAGATGTTTGGCCACGTCCAAAATGCGATCCCGTGTGACATCGCTTGTTCGGGTTTGAATGGTTTTGGCCTTTTTTTGTTTAGAAAGAGTCATCGCCAACTGCCTTTTTGAGTTTGAGCTGTGCTAAGGCGAAGTCGCCGCGAGCGTTTGAAAGTGCAGCCCGTGCTCGTGTTTGGTCGCGTTCTGCTGCAGTGAGGTCTAGCACGCTTGCCATTCCCATTAAAAACTGCGCATTGGTTTGGCGGTAGAATTCTTCCGCAAATTTGAGAGTAGCTTTTGCCGATTCCAGTGAATTCATGGAAGCGCGGAGATCGCGGTGCGCCTGCATGGTTTCAATACGAGTGAGTTGTTTTACCTGCTCTAAGTTTTCGCGCAGCACCGATGTTTTGGCAAGTGTTTCGGAGTCTCTAGAATTTCGTGTTCCCCAATCCCAAATGTTCCATCGAAGCGAAAGACCATATGTGAAGGTGTCGCGAGTATCGGTGGCTGCATAATGATCGGATGCAATGGTTATTGGAAGACCGGTGGTGGCGTTATGCTTGTGAGCGAGTGGTACGTCGAGGTCTTTTTTTGCAAAGTCGCGATCGTATCGGGCAAATATATTTATTGTGGGTGCGAAATCGAACAATTGTGCCTTGCGTGCGAGTTCGGTAGCATCTGTTGCGGCTTTTAAAGAGTGGATTTCGGCGCGATTGTTTTCTGCTTTTGTGATGAACGTTGAGGCATCCGAACTTAAATTTGCAAAGGCATTTTCTGCGGATTTGCTTTCTGCATCAGATATTTCTATCACAGAATTGTGCGGGAAATTGATGAGTTCAGCAAGAGAAAAAAAAGCAACATCGCGAACAGCCTCTGCTTGTGTGAATTGTGTTTGTGCCTCAGAAACGGCGAGATCGAGACGCAGCAGGTCGGACTGTTTGAGTTTTCCAACAAGCGCTAAAGCTTTGCCATCGGCTTTTTGTTTTGTGGCCACAGTTTTGCTTGCCTGTGCAATTTGGTAAAGCTGGTCGGCTTTGGCCGCACGCAAAAAGGCTTCGCCTCCAGCGTACTTTGCATTATGCAGTGATTGCTCGCTCATATGTTGCGATGCTTTTGCCATTAATATTTCGGAGCGAACTCGAAAAAGAGTGGGGCCCAGACCCGTGAGTGGTTGAGTTGCTATGAGTGTGGCCGATTCAATTTTGTCGGGAATATATTGCGTGCCAAGTTGTTTTCCCGCGAGAGAGTTTACGGATTTACTGATGGATGCCAGTGTGGCCTCGAGGTCGAGCCGCGGACCAAATCCACTTTTGGCCTGTTCTATTTTTTCGTGGGCCTGATTGGTTTCAAATTGCGCGGCACGGCTCACATGTGAATTTCTGCCTGCTAATTCCATCGCGGTTGCGAGATCGAGTGTTTCTGCGCGCGCAGGCAAGGGAAAAGTTAAGACTGCAGCGGCAGCAAATGGGGTGAGGCTGGTAGTAGAAAATTTTGCGAGAATGCTGTGTTTGTGGGTTTTTCTATGGAGCATTTGCGGCCTCCCGGAAAAAGAAAAAGGAACTCACAGAAACCGTAGAACAAGAACTCTTGAATGTCAATCAATCGATTGAATGAATTGCGAAAGACCTCTTGAATATTGTCGTCATTTTTTTACTCCGCGACGTACTTTACGCCACCCGAGAAATGCGTGAAACTTGTTTATGAATTTTGACCTGAGATAGTTAAGTGTATCTGTTTTTGAATGCACTCACTTAAGGGCAATTATAGCATGAGCGTAAATCTTCCGTCAGATTTTTTATCCGCTGAAAGAAAATGCGAAGAGGCACTTCAAAAACAAATCGAGAGTTGGCTAGAGAATTCCATTGTAACTGACATTGTTCAGGCGGTGGGAGTGAGTCTTATTGTTTTGAATTCCGATCGACAAATTGTGGCAGGGAATTTGGCCTTTCAGCAGTTTCTAGACCCAATTGATATTAACACTGTGCTTGGATTTCGTCCCGGAGAAGCAGTTCATTGTGTGCATTGTTCTCTGCATCCTGGCGGATGCGGAACAAGCGTAGCTTGTCGTTCTTGTGGTCTTGCAATCGCGTTGGCGGATTTTAGTTCTGATAGGCAGTGTGGGGAATGCTTTTTGACCTTCAAAAAGAATGGTACCACCACGAGTCACGAATTCGCTTTTACCATTTCCCTTGTTCTTGTTGGTGGAGAGCAATTTCGGCTTGTGACTTTGCAAAGCATTGCCGCTGAAAAATGGAGGAGCGTTATGGAACGAGGTTTGTTGCATACGCTCAAAAACAACGCGAGCGCTTCCTTTGGTGTTGTTGAACTTTTGAAAAAGAGTGAGAGTGTGTTGGCCGAGGATGGAAATGGCAAACTATTGGAGTTGGCTGCTGGCGCTGCTAGCGATACTTTGGAGCACATAGAGAAGTATTGTTTGCTGAAAGGAGTCGAAGAAAATACATATGTTTCGAATCGATCTGAATTTGAACTTCATCAGTTTTTCGATGCCATTCGGGAGAAACTGAAGCGAGGACCGCACGGTCTCCCAGTGGAGTGGATTTATCCGCATGACGTTATTGTGAGCGACGGAAAAGTTGTCAAATATATTCTAGAAGCGGCTTTGGAAAATGCTTTTGAGGCGGAACCAGAGGAGCCTATTCGAGTTGAGTGCACGGTGAATCACGAAGTCACCTTTTCTATTCACAACGACAAACCGGTGTCAGACATTATGAAAGAGAGAATGTTTGAACGTTCCTAATGCTGTGCAGGCCATGAAGCTTGAAGGCATCGTTCGAATTGAGACTTCAAATATTGAAGAAAACGGAGTTTCATTTGTGAAGTTTGTGCTTGCAAACAATGGCCCTGCAATTCCCGCTGCAAGTCTCCCCAAGCTATTTGAAGCTTTTTTTACCAGTGGCAAGAAGGGTGGCACAGGTCTTGGGCTCGCCATTGCCCAGAAAATTGTGACGGCCCATGGTGGAAAAATTTGGTGTGAATCATCCCCCGAAATTGGCGTGGAGTTTCACCTCACACTGCCAGCCATTGAGCCTGCACTTGTTCCAGATGCGAGTGCACTTCCCAAAACCAGTCAAGAGATCAGTGCGCGTTTCCAGGCTCTCGGAAATGCAACACCCGATGACGACGCGGAGGTTCGGCTCGAAATAGCGCTCAAAAATCTGCTTCCCAATTTGGGCCGCCGCTTGACTGTTCTTATTGTGGATGACGAAAACATCTATAGAAATTCACTCACTGAAAGTCTGACTCAAAACCCAGATTTGGCAGTACTTTTGGAAGTCGTAAATGCCGAGCACAGCGATGCCGCACTTGCATTGCAAAGTCCCGATCTTGCAATCCTGGATGTCGACCTCGGTCCCACGTCGCTTTCCGGGTTTGAGCTGGTGCAAGAAATGCGAAAGCGCGGGCTGGCAGGCTTTGTCTGCATTCATTCGAACAGAATTTCTGCATCCGATAGCAAAACAGCCATTGCGCTGGGTGCCGATGCCTTCCTACCCAAACCCATGAGTCGCACCCATCTTTTGAAGCTCCTTTGCCAAGCGTTGGAGCGTTTAGGAATTGTTGATTCTTCTTTATCGTCTTCAAGTTCTACAACGGTTTCACATGAAAATAAATCGGCAGAACATGCACTAAGAGACGAACGTTCTATGGTCTCGGTGTTTGTTGATGATGTGGCAACCATAAGGATGAGCTGGGAAATGGATTGGCCCATCGGAAAACTGGTCACGTTTGCTTCGCCAGAGAAATTCTGGTCATATGTTGCTGCAAACAGAGGTTTTCTTGAATCCTTAACGTGCATTGTGACAGACCTCAATTTTGGATCTCTTTCCGCAATCGACGGCCACGAATTCGCTCGCCAACTCAAGCAGCGCGTTCATTCGCCAATATTTGTTGCGTCTAACAGCAGCGTAAAGGTCGAGGATTTTGGAGGCACGGTTGATGGTGTTCTGGAAAAAACGCCACCTGACCGCGTGACACTGGAAAAGCTTCTATTAGGGAAAAGCTGATATTTTTGTCCTTTTAAACCCAGGAACAACGTGTTCGTTGAGCCCCAAAAGTGGACTTCCTGAACCGCGATAAAAGCCAGCAACACTTTTCCGAAGGGAATGTATCCGAAGTAAACGTGCTGATCAATGCTGATTGCTGATGATTCATTTCTTCAGTGGTGTGCTGAAACGATCCAAAAAGTTTATGCTGCCGTTCGTGAATCTCGGTAGAGTTGAAGTCACAGCAACGAGGATTGACGGTTTTCGACTCACCCCC
>CAIZES010000022.1 GCA_903932045.1 uncultured Silvanigrella sp.
CCCTTTATTTATGCCTCAAGCGCTGGAGTTTACGGCGACGGAACAAAAGGTTTTTCCGACAAAAAAAACCTTTGCCATGATTATGAAGCTCTAAGCCTCTACGCAAAATCAAAGCTTGATTTTGACCTCTGGGTCCTTGAACAAAAACGCACCCCACCGTCGTGGTTTGGCCTGCGTTACTTTAACGTATATGGCCCCCACGAACATCACAAAGGCCGCCAAGCAAGCATGGTGTTGCACCTGTTTCATCAAATCTGTCGCGACAAAAAAGCGAAACTTTATAAAAGCACCAGCCCCGAGTACTGCGACGGCGGACAAATGCGCGACTTTGTGTACGTCAAAGATATCGCACGCCTCACAGCAGACCTCATTGTTTTGGGTCAAGAACGCATAAAAAGCACTGCAACAAGCCCATCCATTTCAGGGAACGGACTCTTTTTGAACATTGGAACCGGAACTCCCCAAAGCTGGAACACCCTTGTCAACGAAGTTTTTTCTGCGCTGAAAATACCAGTACAAATTGAATACGTTGAAATGCCCAAAGCTTTGGCCAAACAGTATCAAAACTACACATGCGCAGATTTGTCGTCGTGGAACTCCATTGGCATTATCCCCGCCCCAACTCATCTCCATACCGGTGTGCACGAATATGTTCGTGAATACCTTGTTCCCACACTCGGACAAGCCGCTGTCTGAGGAAACTCTTGCAGGGCAAAAGCTGCTCCTCCTAGCTCTACAAAAACGCGTTATTCTTACTGAGACACCAGAAGCAGAAAAAGGGAAAGGGAAACTTCGCGCCCTTTTTGCAACAAGGAGGAGCTTGGAGTGAAAAAAAAATCAGTTCTTTTGGCAGCAGTTTTTTGCACAGTTTTTTACACAGTTGGATGTGGACTCAAAAATCCGTACTCAGAACACGATAAAAAGTGCAAGTTCAACTGCGACAACAGCAATGCCAACAACAACAACGCCGATACCCCTCGCAATCATCCACGCACAACAGCAACCCAACCCACAAATTCCACATACTGGCTCAATATTTTTAGTTCGAGCAACGTTGTTCCTATAATAGACGGAACTCCAGCAAGCGACGCATCATTCATGACCATCATCAAAACCAACCCATTCACCGCAACAAAAAGCTTTGCGGGGGTAGGCACAATTTTGTCCCGCTTTCGAGCGGACATAGATTTCGCAAAGCAGATGAATTCGGGAACTGTGGCAAATACACCAGAGGACGTTCGCACGTGCATCACAAATGCATTCAATGCACCGTGGGTACCCAACGACGGAACAACTGTTGATTTTGGAAAATGCATTCCCCTCAATCACGAAATGTTTACATCCAATGCTCAAACATCGGATGGCGGCATTCTTGCTTATACTGAATACGAGAAAACAATATCGTTCAAAAGCAAATTGGATTTTCCGCAGCTTGCCACTGCCTTCGACCTTCGCAACATTATCCCGTTTTCCACATCAAGCACCGGTACACCCAACAACACAAACGCAACCAACTTGGAATTCAATCTCAGTTCCCTTATTGTGCAAACATCGAAAGAAATTTTACAGAAGAAAATTGTAGGAGCAGTCCGCGAATGGAGCTTTACATCGGTTGGCGAAAATAGCGAGAATCCATTCAAAGTAGAATATAATCCAACACTTCAACAAGTGAAACTTAATGGCGACATCTTCTTTTTACAGCAGTCGGCATACAATCCACCGCCAGATAACGTTTTCACGGGCCAAAAAGTGGAAGGAAATATGATTCAAATCACATTTCAAGACTTCACAATCACTGGCAGCGACGTTTACCCAGATGCACAACTTGGATACAAAAACACAGCTTCGCTTGGAGGCAGTTATCTTATTGCAGTTAACTATGCGCCAAAAAAAGCAAACTATCGCGATCATTTTATTCAAGTTAGCGGTAAAAATGCCCCCTGCAAAGTGGACGGCTTCATTGTCATGATTGATGAAAATGGAAATCCAATCAGGTCCGATGCCTTTCCGATTGACCTCTGCGCCGCAGAGAGATAAGAAGTTTGGTTTGCCCTTCGCTTTCTAAGTATCCCCTCAAAACATTTACCAAAAAATGACGATTCCCCTTGAAAGCCCGCAACCCATTTGCTACTATGGGTGTTTAAAGTTTTGCCGTTTTTATCGGATCAAATGCATTGCAAGAGGTTTCCCTTGAATCCAAACTACGAAATACTCGAACAGCTTCTCCGTCTCGACATCGAGGCCGGCCTTGCCACAGCAAATCAGCGAAAAGCACAGCGCCAGCTTGTAGAACTCGCTAAAAAATCGAAGGACATTGAAGAACGAAGCTCTCGCATTCGCAGCGATATGCGTTTAAAAGAAGGCGATCTCATTCGAAAATATCGTCGCATCGACGAACTCGAAGAAGCTCGCACCGAAAAATCCGGCCGATTGTTTGCCGCTAAAAACGACGACGAACACCGCGGGTTAAAGCGTGAAGTGGACAACCTTGAAAAAGAAATCCGCGACAACGTGCGTCATTGCAACGAAAACGAAGATACCATTGAAAAAGCCAAAGAACTCCTTTCGCACGACGAAGCCGAGTTGGCCAAAACCTTGGCTGCCAGCGCCGACGAACGCAAAAAAGCCGAAGATGCTGAAAAAGAATCGGCCGGCCGCCTGAGCGAACTAGAAACCGTGCGCGACACATACGTAAAACGTTTGGAAAGCCGCTTACAGCAACACTATCGTCGCGTTTCCAAAGTCACACGCAACCCCGACGGCCCCATTGCACGCATTTTAAATACTGCCTGCGGCAACTGCCACATGGGAATTGCACCACAACTCATGAACTCCATTCGCACGGGTCGCGAAGTTGAGTTCTGCCCCAACTGCCATCACATTTTGCTGCCAGAAATCAAGTTATAAACTACGACAAAACTCTGGTTGACGATCCTATTTCTTGGAGCCGAGTTGTGGCAAAAATAAAACGACCAAGCGAACAAATTATAATGCAAAATAAAAAAGTCTTAGAAGGATTAGAAATCACTGTTCCTGATCCTCAAATTAAAAATCAAATACAACAGGCCTTAGATTCTTTGCCTTCGGAGGCTCACTACAGACAAATTCAATCTTATTTGATCGTAGCTTTAAACGAAATCAAAAAAACAGAAAATTTATTAAATTACATCTAAAGGAAAAAATGAATCCTCAAATTAAAAATCAAATACAACAAGCATTAGACTCATTGCCTTTGGGCATACAATACAGACACATTCAATCACACTTGATTATGGCTCTAAATGAAATTAAAAAAATAGAAAAAGCTAAAGTCAATAAAAAGAAACCTCAACAAGAGAACAAAAAATTTGTGTTTAATAAAAATGCATTGAATGCTATTGAAAACATGATAGAAGAGGAGTACAAAAATTAATTTATAAACAATAAATAATATAAGCAAAAGGAGACAATCATGGACGATATATTAAAAAAACTCAGCATAGCCCAGAAAAATTTAGAAAAATTAGAA
>CAIZES010000023.1 GCA_903932045.1 uncultured Silvanigrella sp.
CGCGGTGCGCGGTCGCCTTCGGGCTTTTTGTCGAAGCGGCGCGGTGCGCGGTCGCCTTCGGGCTTTTTGTCGAAGCGGCGCGGTGCACGGTCGCCAGCAGATCGACTTCCCTTTTCGCCGCTGCTTCTCTTGCCGCCCTTGCCACCCGCCGACTTTCCTGTTGTTTTTCTATCATAAGCCATATTGTGTTTTTCCTTCTTCGCCTTGCCGGGACCAAAATCAGGGCCTCATAGCGAGCGCCGAAGCTAGCGGTTCATGCGCCCAGTTGCAAGACCTGGTTGCGGGTCTCGAAAAGTTATGTTACCGAGTCGAGTCCGCACACAGTGCGACCACAGCATTCAAGAGGTTTATTATGAAGCGCACGTTCCAACCCAGTAAAATTGTTCGCAAGCGTAAACATGGTTTTCGCGCTCGCATGGCTACCAAAAACGGTCGTAAAGTTCTCGCTGCACGCCGCGCAAAAGGCCGCGTTCGCTTGGCTGCTACTGTCTACAAAAAGTAAGCTTCGCGCTCAGACACGTTCTTTTGTCTTTGCGTGATATTCTTACTTCACGAACAAAGGACAACGCTTGGGGAACCCTTAGGCGTTGTCTTTTTTCGCGTGCTTTTTTTAAATTCTCTTTTCGTGTATAAATCGCCACATACCGTGCTTCATTGCTCTTAGAGGAATATCGCCATGCACAGCACCACTCCAATACTTTCAATCAACGAAATTACACCTACCATTTTCGAAATGGTCCTCGACGCCCCCCAAGTTGCCATCAAAGCCAAACCCGGACAATTCGCCATTGCAATGTCCCACGCCGAAGGTGAACGCATTCCTCTCACATTGGCAAATTGGGATTCCACTCGCGGCACTGTCACACTCATTATCATGGCAGTCGGAACCGCCACTCGAAAGCTCTGCTCAATGCGTGCTGGAGAGCACCTTTTTGCTTTTGCGGCACCACTCGGGCAGGCTTCAGAACTCAAGCCCTACGAAACTGTTATCATGGTTGCAGGAGGTGTTGGCGTTGCTCCTATTTATCCAATCGCAAAGGCCTTTCATGCAAAGGGAACTCGCGTCATTTCTATACACGCAGCTCGCAACGAAAAACTTCTCTTTTGGGACAACATGCTAAAGAACGTTTCAAATGAATTTATTGTCACCACCGACGACGGTTCACGAGGCGAACAAGGATTAGCTACAAAGCCCCTCCAGCGTCTTTTGGAAAACGATTCTCAAAAGAAAATCGGAGGCGTTTATGCCATTGGTCCCGCTCAAATGATGCACGCTTGTACCGAAACAACACGCCCATTCGCAACGCATACCGTTGTAAGCCTTAACACCATCATGATCGACGGCACCGGAATGTGCGGAGGCTGCCGCGTGAATGTTGGAGGCAAACCCAAATTCACATGCGTAGACGGCCCCGAATTTGACGGGCACCTGCTGGACTGGCCTTCTATTCTTATTCGCCAAAACAGTTACAAACGCGAAGAAAATTGTTCATTAAATCGATACATTGAACAAAACGACTGAGGACAAAAGCTATGGAAAAATACACCTTTTGCGGAACCAAACTCTCTCCTCAGGAACGTCAGGCACGTGCCAGAAGCAAACGTCATCCCATCGGCGAGGAAAACGGAAAAGTACGAGCCCAAAACTTTGACGAAGTGAACTTAGGATACGACCCAGAAACAGCAATCGCAGAAGCCAAACGCTGCCTACTCTGCCCAGCGGCACCGTGCGTACAGGGTTGTCCAGTGCGTATCAAAATCCCCGAAATGCTTGAATACGTTTCGCTCGGAGATTTTGATAAAGCCCTCTCTGTTTTAAAGCGCGACAACGCTCTTCCTGCAGTAACAGGACGAGTTTGTCCTCAAGAAGTTCAGTGCGAAGGCTCATGCACTCTTAAAAAAACATCCGGAGAGGCCTTGGGAATAGGATATGTTGAACGTTTTTTGGCCGACTGGGAGCGCAACAATGGCAAAACTCATTCCATAGAATTGCCTAAGAATGGCAAGCGCATTGCGGTTGTAGGCTCCGGTCCCGGGAGTCTTTCTGTCGCTGCAGACCTTGCAAAATCTGGATGTGAAGTACACATTTTTGAAGCGTTTCACAGAGCAGGAGGCGTACTCACCTACGGCATTCCTGCATTTCGTCTTCCCAAAGAAGTTGTTGATCACGAAATAGAAAATCTTGTAAAAGTTGGAATTACCATCCACACCAATAAAATTATTGGAACACTTTATTCCATCGAAGACCTTCAAAACGCACTTAAATTTGATGCCGTCTATTTGGGAATCGGAGCTGGCCTTCCGAAGTTCATGAACATCCAAGGCGAAGACCTGAATGGAGTCTCCAGCGCAAACGAATATCTCACACGAATTAATTTGATGAAATCTTATTTGTTTCCGCACTACGACACCCCCGTTCACACCGGAAAAAAAATCGCCGTTGTGGGTGGTGGCAATGTAGCCATGGACGCAGTCAGAACAGCGGTGCGTTTAGGAGCGGAAAAAGCCTACCTCATTTATCGCCGCTCTCGCGAAGAAATGCCCGCGCGCCTAGAAGAAATTCATCACGCCGAACAAGAGGGCGTTGAATTTTTACTCCTCTGCAATCCTCTACGATACAATGGCGATGATCACGGATGGCTCAAATCAGTTGATTGTGTTCGTATGGAACTCGGAGAACCCGACGCCAGCGGACGTCGTTCACCACGCACCATAGAGGGAAGCGAATTTAAACTCGATATCGATATGGCCATTATTGCTGTTGGTACGGGCGCAAACCCACTCGTAACACAAGCAACACCCGATCTCGCTACCAACAAATGGGGGTACGTGGCTGCCGATTCTCAGTTTCGAACTAGCAAAAGGGGCGTCTTTGCTGGAGGAGACATCGTCCGCGGTGCCGCAACGGTCATCCTTGCCATGGGTGACGGCAGAGCCGCTGCAGCTTCAATACTGAGTTATCTAAAAGAAAATACCTGGCCCGAAAACTTCGAGCCATCTTCGTTTTAACAAACCAATATCATTTTAGAAGTCGATAAAATGATATGACGACCATAACGAAATATTCAGACCTCGTTTTTTCCAAACCGCCATCCCCCCGACACGGGGAATGAATTGCAGATCACATCAGCACAGCCACAAGTCATACTGCCAAAGAGAACAACTCAAACTCACTCTCTTTCGTTATGCGAGGCTGCACATGAAAGCAAAATATCTCACATTTATTCCAGTCGCAGTGGCCATCGGGGCTTCTGCAGCAATCACATTTTCAGGCTGCGGCAACAACTGGCTCGACACAAAAGATCGTAGCAAAACCCCTTCTGCCCTTATGTTTGATGGTCAAAAGGCCTACGACCAAGAGGACTATGACCGCGCCGCCGAACTTTTTTCAGAAGCTGTGGCAAAAGATCCTGCGAATGTTTCGGCTCGCATCGGATGGTCTTTTGCACTCAACGGACAAGCGGGACTTTCGCTTACCGAAATCATGCAAAACATCATCAACCAAAAGTCAGCCGCAACCACAAAAACAAGCCTAGCAGACACGGGTTTAGCCTCGTTTGTTGAAATTGTAGGACTCAAAACAGATGAAAAGGCTCCAATTCAAGCAGCAGCCACCGCGCAAGGAATCGAGGTTTACGGACTTCTCACAACAGAAATCCGCAGAGCTTCCAATAAACTGAGCAAGCTAAATGAAAGCTGGCTTGCCATTTGCCCAGTTCTTCCCGAAAGCGTAATTTCAAAACTCACAACCGACAGTGGCATGAATACAGCTTTTTCGGCGGACCGCTGCAAAGGTGTCACGCGTTCAACAAATAATGCAGCCCTTTTTTCCGCAGCCATTGGCACTTTTGGGCAAGCAGCATCTCTCTATCAACTTCTTTACATTAAACAATTCCAAGCAAACGCTGCCGCAACTCCCACAACTCCCGATATCGTCGTCGACCTAGAAGCAAAGTTCACTGCAATTCAAAGTGCAACAAACCTTGCAACAATCAACGATGCCCTTTCTGCAATCAATAGCGGCGTCAGCAGTGAACTGATTCCATGGACTCTAGCCAATTTCGAAGTGCTTCAATATCTCGTTGGAGCCATCGATGGCATGCCACAATCCGTGAAGGATCAAATCAACAGCTCCGCAACTCAACTCCAAGCAGCGCGCAGCAAAATCACTGAGTACAAATCCGCCGCTGGCGCTTCGGCAGACAAAATGAAAACAAGTTTGACTCAAGCGGCTGCAAAAATAGACACCGTATACGCTTCCGCATCAACCACTGATCAACAAAAAATCTGTGCAAACTTTGATGCACTTAAGGCCGCATCAGGGGTCACAGGGGTATCAAAGCCCGCAAGCTGCCCGACTTCACTCACTGGTCAAAATCTAAACATCACAGCAAATACGGGCAATCAACTCGCGAGAAACACTCAAAAAATGAACCTTACTACTGCCGAAAATACCAAAATATCCCCAGAAAAATTCAACAATACAAATGTGGACACAGTCTATCTTTCACTCATAGAATTTTTCCAGTTGGCAGAAAATTCACGTCACTGAAATTCAATGTGAGGTCCCATTATGCACATCCCGTTTTCGCCAGGCGACACCATCATTCGCAGTACCGTCGCCGAACGTACTTCTGTATTGATGTTTGAATCGGATCGAAAGATAGGAGAGTCTCTCACAAAAGCATTAGAAAATGAAAATTTCAGCATTATTTATGCCACGAACGCACAACAAGCCATTTCATTACTAAGCTCCATCACCGTAGATGCAATTGTAATACCGAACCATGCAAAGCGAGGAACAGGTCCATTTCTTTGGGAAGAAATAGCTTCTATTTTAGCCAACACAACAGCTCTATACGTTACTGTAATTGCAGGAGAATCTAAGCCAACGGGTCACCTTGCGCAAAAGGTTCGATCTGTTCTCGAACAACCTTGCTCAGCAAAAATAATCGCGACAGATGTCACTGCTTTCTTACAAGAACGAAGAGAATCCTCGGAAAAAAGACGCTGGGATCGCATTTCAGTTCTTATGGATGTGCAACTTAAATTCGAAAACACAGAAATTCTTAACACAGTTGCTCTCAATTTGGGTCTCGGCGGTTTCTTTGTGGCACTCCCTACGGAAATTCCAATGCCAGAAATTGGCTCACACATCACCTATGAATTTCAGATCCCAGGAGTTCCAACCTTAAAAGGAGCGTCGGTTGTTCAATGGAATCAGGAAACTCCGCTGAGCCCATCCTCACCACAGGCGCGCGGACTTGGTTGTGAATTCGTAACACCTGAACCACAATTTATTGAAACCCTCTGCCGCTTGATAAATGCCCTTGCCTCTCATCATGTTCCAAAAGAGTTTTGCTCAATAGTGAAAGCAAAAGATCTTGCAGCAAAGGCGGTTCGACTGCTTGAATGGCTAGGGTCTCACAAGATAATTCTCAAGGAGGGAGCACTCACTAGCGAGCAGGAATGTGTCTGTTTCGAGCCAGTCATGGCTCTCAGCCTCACAGGTTTCTTGCTTGGATTTTGCGAGACTCAAGGAAAAAAAGCTAAGGAAATGTTTCTCGATTTTAGCGGCAACAACCACGCCGGCGAATTTAAAGTTGAAATCAACGAACAGTCCATTTCACCTGACACAATCGCCGCACTCAAAGAATCAATGCCAGCCTTGTTTATCGCTGCAGGCGGAAAAGAATCGCTGCACATGCACCACATCAATCTCGACTTCGTACTTAGGGCGGACACACTGGCAATTGTTTTTCGTTTCCCAACACGCGGCCCATAAAATTGTGCCAGATATTTGACTTAGCAACTCAACAATGAACTCACCAAGTGACTTTCGCTTTGCCGTCGCTTTGCTATGATCCTGTGACTCAAACCAACAGGAGACTGCTATGGCAAAAAAGATCGCCAAAAAGACAACAAAGCGCACCACAGAAAAAAAATCGAAATCAACTCTAGATTTAGATGCAAAACTAATCCGTAAAACGGGACTTTCTTCCGAACGAATTCAGATGCACGCGAGTCGCATTCGTGCAGCTCTTTCCGGCCAAACAAACACATCAATTCCAGTAAGCAATTCATGTACAGTAGATAACGGAGGTATCATTGCCTGGAATGCACTTGAAGAATGGTTAGCCGACGCGGCAGCACTCAAAGGCGAATCCTACTTTTCCGATGCGCATCATTTTTGGGCGAGAAACCACCTTGTCACAATGGTTCCTGCAGCTGGTGCGGCTTCGCGCTTTTTGGGGGAGCTTCAGAAATTTACAAACGAAGTAGAGAGTCACGTCGAGGGTTTAAGTGACGCGATTACAAAAAAATCCACAAAAGCACTCCCCCAAGCAGAGAAATTTCAAACATCTGCAGCAAAAATATCAATGAAGCCGGCGATAGCTTTACTTCCCGACATGATAGAACAACAAGAGTTTCTTGACGTTGTTCGCGAATACATTCGCCTTGGGGTTCTCTTAGGCATATTCTTCGACGTCGAGTTTAGCCAAAGCAACAACAAAAAAGATAAAAAAAATGAACCAACTTTTTCCGCAAGAGAATGGCGCTCACATTGGGATAATTTACTAAACAATCAAACTGAATCCAATGGCTGTTATGAATCCGATGAATCCGATGAATCCGATGAATCCGATGAATCCTACAAAGACTCGGACAACGACTGCGATGGGTGTTCAAATTGTAGTTGCGGTAGCGACGAATCATCCGAAGGATGTTGTAGCGACGGAGAGTGCGAAGGTTGTGATTGCGACACGGAATCAGATACACTTCAACCGACTTCAGTTATAAAAGCATATGCTGCTGCGAAAGCAATACTTAACTTATACGCAGGCCAACCCAAAGCTCTCGTTCCAACAACCAACGAAGGCGATTCATTTTTGCGCCTCAAAATGGCTGAACAAGTATCACTTCTGCCCAATCTTGGGAACATACTCGTCGTCCCCGCAGGACAAAAGAAAAACATCGGACGAATTGTTAAACATGAGTCAGAATATATCACGCATAATTACAGTAATGTTTTCGAGCTCGCCGGAACCCCCTTTGCACCCAGTTGGTTAAAAAGCGAAAGCCGCGAAACCGGACACTGGGTTATCATGGAGCAAGGCAATGATCTTTCCACAATCCGCTTCGACTTAGAAGGCAATCCGATCGTAGAAAAAGGAAAATATAGTCCCGTAGCTGCAGGACATGGAGAACTGGTTCATCTGTTTTCCCAAGTTTCCAGTAAATTTCCCAAAGCAGAATGCTTGCATGTTCGCAACATCGACAATGTGATTGGTGCCACTGTCGACACAAGCGTGCAGTTGTCAGAACTCGCCGATGGATTCAGACTCATTCGCGATGCCATCGAATTCCTACGAGCAGAAGTTACACACCACTTAAGCGCAAGTCGCGCACAAAAGAACCCGCGCATCCAAAACATCGCAGTTTGTTTGGCTCTGGACTTCTTGGGCGCTCTTATTCAACCCGAAACCGCCGAAGAGGCACTCATGCCTTGTTTTTCTTCCGATGGAGATTTTATCGGTGTTTCTGCCCAGTCTATGTTCAATCTTCTGTGCGGACTCTTCCACTGGAATCAGCCAACAACAGACAAGAAAACACAAAACAACACCACTCTTTGGCGTCATATTCAAGAAAATCTCGATCGTCCATTAAGTGTTTTTGGGGTTGTAAAGAAGGACGATGCCGATGTTGGAGGAGGGCCCGTATTCATTCAACTTCCCGATGGCAAAACAGCAAAACTTTGCATGGAAATGCCACACGCCAGCGCCGAAGATTCCAAGAAATACTTCGGACCGGGAGGTTCCTGTAGCCATTTCAACCCTGTTCTCACTTTTTTCGAGCTCAAAACTCACGACTTTGCCGATTCCCACAAAAAGACCTCCGGAAGAAAAGTCGATTTCCGTCGACTTTTTGACGACCGCTTCTGGATGCTTTCCCGAAAAGAGTACCAAGGCAAATCTGTGTGCTATCATGAGACGGTGCTGTACGAACTCATTGGTAATTCCGCCACCACTAACCTTGTGTTCTTCGAAGTACCACGGAGTTTGTTTGTACCTCACAAAACCATCTTTGAAAGCTTAGGGCGCTCAAGGGAATTTTATGGATTTTCTGAAACGCTGGGAAAACTCAAAATCGACATGCCGTAAAGCTGGCCTCTTTGGGCACGCACCCAAAGGGCTCATCTTTTTACAAGCACTCTCCGAAATTCTGACTCACGACGTACGTCTGTTCACACGGTGCGCTCCACCTGACGAAGCTTTTTCATATGCGGGCGTCCGAGTTCAATCGGGCTCCTTTCAACTCGAAGGCTCATTCACCATCGCAGACACCGAAAAAAAGCGACCTATCGAATATATTTTTCTTCAAGTGCCAAGTCGCCCCGGTTTTCTTGTTCAATATGATGCCAACAAGAAATCAATCACTTTAGATCGCGCTACAAAAGTTCTTCCACGTTGTGTCGACTTCTCGGGCGAAGACGTAGAACGAACTCTTTTCGTTTCCCAAAACGGATCACTTGAAGAACTCAGCGTTCTAGAACAAGATACAGTTCGTACGGCAAGTGGCAGAACTCTCTCCGTTGGGCAATTCTCAGAAATGATGCTCACACTTGCTTTTGAGGAAGTCGAACAGAGCCTACACGACTGGGTTCGGAACTAAAAGGGTTTTCATGCAACTCAAAAAAAAGCGAGTTCTCCTGCTCCATACAGGTGGCACATTTGGCATGCATGTCGATGCAGGGACAAACCAAGTTCAGCCATCGAATGCAGGATACCTAGGTGGACTCTTGCAAAAAGTGCCCGAGCTTGCGGACATTGCTAACCTCGATCTCCAAATCTTGTGCAACCTCGACTCTTCAGACATGCGTGCGGTCATCTGGAGAACTTTGGCAGAAACAATTGTGTCACGCTGGGACTCCTTCGACGGATTTGTTGTCGTACACGGCACCGATACCATGGCTTACACTGCGTCAGCTCTATCCTTTTTCATGGAGAATGTTACCAAACCTATTGTACTCACAGGTTCACAACGCCCACTCAGCGTATTACGCAGCGACGCCCGCGCCAATATTATTGACGCCGTTGAGCTTGCCACTCTGGGAATCCCCGAAATCATGATTTGTTTCGACAGCAAAGTCCATCGTGGAACTCGTGTCACAAAATATTCCAGCGAACACATGCAAGCTTTCCGTGGGTATAACGCACCACCTTTGGGTTCATTTGGCGTTCACTTTAGAGTGAACAAGCGTTCCCTGCGTCGTAAAGCTCAAATATCAACACTTGCAAAACCCTGTCTCGATTGCCGCGCCAACGACAACATCATAGCAATCGACTGCGTCCCTGGAATGAATTTATCTCCCACAGTAATCAATGCTATCGTTTCATCGGTTCGCGGCATTGTTATTCGCGGTTTTGGTTCGGGAAATCTTCCCATTGAAAGTTCATCTTGGATTTCACTCTGCGAAAATGCATTTAAAAACAAAATCCCTGTTGTAATGGCAACTCAGTGCAGCGCAGGCATGGTTTCGCTCAATGCCTACGAAAACGGCCGAGCCTTTGTTGAGCGTGGAGTGATCTCGGGTAACGACATGAGCTTCGAAAGTCTCACCGTCAAACTTATGGTCATGCTAGGTCGCCAAATTTCATTCGACACGCGCCATGAGTTCTTCGCAAAACCACTGTCAGATGAGTGCATCCATCAAGACGACGATATTTAGACACCCAAGCTTTCACACATCCATTTAACTTATGGGATAATACCTTGGGGGAACTCACAATGCGTTCTTTAGGTTTTCGCGCGCGTTCTATTCGCATCTTGTTTGTTCCAATATTCTTCCTCACAATCATTCCCTTAAATACACCAAGGGCATTTGCCTCCCCAGATGTTTGGCTCCTCGCACAACAGAGCTTTGCCCAACTCGACTACACCGGCTCTCTGCAATATGCTTCAACAATTGTAGCAAAGCAGCCAACAAACATAGAAGCTCGACGCATTGCCGCAAAATCAGCAAGAGAACTCAACCGTTTCGCCGAATGTCTGCGTTTCGTGCAGGAAATTCCAATTCCAAAAATGGAGTTTGACGATATTGGCCTCGTTGGCGAGTGCTCTGTTCGCTCAAATTTCTCCCCTAGAGCGCAAGCAATCCTCCAAAAACAAATATCCTCCCCAGAGAGCAAAGACATCGCTGCATTTTGGCTGGGTAGACAAGCATATTTACACGAAGACTACCATGCCGCTGAAAAACTTTTATCAAATATTCAAATACTTCCAAGCAGAATCGAAAAAGATCGTCAAAAAATGTTAGCGCGTATAAAAGAATCGACAACAACATCCCGCACAGAAACTTTTCCTCAAAATATCATACCGCTCCCCCAATCTACTCAACCGCCAATATCAACATTCATCACAAAGCCGTCATCAGAATCACTCGACAGCAAAATAGGTCGCTACTACTTCTTCCAAGGAACATTCCGTCTCAATTCCGAATGCGCTGCCACAAATGAAAACGTATCACTTGATCCATTCACACAAACCACATATGAAACCGATTTCAAAACAAGCTCAATTTCAAAATCCTCCTCCACAATTTTAGACGGAAGTGGCACAATATCATTACATACAGGGATTGGAAACCGACAAAAAATTTCGTCCGAATCGAAACTAAATTTCGTTGCTGCTTTCGACTTCGATGCTACTATGGCAAATCGCACAATTTGGCTATATCAAACAGCATCTCGCCTAAAATATCCACATGAATCTATTGGGGTTTATGGACGAGGTTTCGAACTCGGTGTTGTTCCAGAAATCCAAATCGCAGCAGGAGAGTATTTCGAAGCCGAAGCCGGAACTCGAATAAAACTCAATGTTCCAGACACAAATCGCATGCGAACTCTTGTTGATTTTCACACAAAATCATCGCTAAAAAAGGATTTCTTTCGGCTAGAAACCGGATACACTTTTGATCGATACTCGGTTGGCAACACACTTGCCTTTGCTGGTTACAACGCAACACTCGACCTTAGAATCGAACATTTGTGGCTATTTTCGCTCGGCGCTCCTTCTGGATATTCTTTTTTAAGGTACGCCAGATACTCCAGCTTTCCGAGTAAAGATATTGTCCGTTTTATGCTCATGGAAGGTGACTTCCTAGAGTTCAATATTGCCCCTCGCATTCTTATTTCCGATAACATTGAAGCCATGATTTGGTACCACAGCGTGAAGGGAACGCGCCGCCAATTCTGGTCCACCAAAGATATTCGCACATATTATGCTGTATCCGGATTGGATATTGCCACAAATTATAATACCCTCTATCAACCCACAGCCCTTTATAACAGCCTTTCATCCGAACTTTCTTTAGGAGCACAATGGAATCGCTCCAAAGGAATTTACTTTGGTGGAGGCATTGGTCTGCGCACGACTCGCTCAACTCCCGCTCCCTTTTATCCCGATGACATTTCAACGCGAACAAGCGAAGGAAACTCTCCCGACAAATTTGACAATCTCATAAATGCTGGAGGCGGAACAACATATCGCGTCTATGCTAACTTTGGTTTCTCATTTTAAGCATCTCTTCGTTCACCCGTATCAACCTGAAAGCTATGGCAAATGCATTTCGATTTCTTCTCTACGCGTTCCAGAAATCGAACAACCTTTATCTATTGTCACTTTGTAGTCACCAGATTTCCATGCTCCTATAGCAATTTGCATATATGCTTTTGATGAACCCGAATCGTTTTCGAGAACTATTTCCCCACCCGAGCTCACGTGCACAAACCGAGCTTTTTCAAATTTACAAAACTCCGTTCGAAAAGCGCCTTGTCGCAGCGGAACAATAAATGTTTGCTCAAGATTTTCTGTTACTAGCGGAAACGGCAGTTTAATTCCCGCAATTCCAGAACTACTCACAAGATTTTCAAGCTGCGTTAAAGGAGTAGGCATGTCGTCAACAAGTCCTTTGCGCGAAGTGGTGCTGGAGTAAAACATTCGAAACGAAGGCTGAGTCTGCATTTTAGAAAGCTGCGAAGAATAGCCTTTAAGAACAGTAGATGTGTGTACAATGTCAAATCCGTGATTACTAAAAAGCTTTGCGGGAGCATCTGATACGTAAACGAGAACTTTCTCTTCCACTGCACCTAACGGATCGCCCAATTGAAGATTTTGTAGGCTTTTCTCGATTGCAGCAAGTCCAATCTCAGGCGCATCGCCACCAAAACCTGGCTCCGCTTTCCAGTTCGGCTGATTTGATGCCATTGCAGCTAACAACTCAGAAAGTTTTGTAGAAACGGGATGCTCCTCCAAAATTTCATCGGCAAATGCAATGGATCCTGCTCGTAAATTCCACTTTTCAGCGGCAATAATTTCAATCAAACTGTGAATTGCACCACGCACAGCATCCAGTTCTGCCCCCATTGATCCTGTGACATCGAGGGCAAACATAATATCCAGGTTACGCTCTGGTTTAGGAGGTTCTGTATAATCTCTTTTGCAAGATCGCAAAAAATAGAGCTTATCTGGACGACTCACACCCACAGGTTGCCATGCACTGCTCTCACAGGGAATCAATCCGGCAGCATTGATTTCATCCAATCCATCACTGCCTCCGGAAGCATTTACATCACCATTGTAGCTATCAAACTTATGTTTCACACCACACGCCATCGTCGCTAGCGCGGTCACCCCAATAATCGTTGTGGCGAAAGAGAGTTTACTCATAATCCTTCCTCCATATATTTTGAGGTATGATATTTTTCCAATGCTTGAGAAACATCACTTGTTTTCTGAACATATGCAGGAAATGTCTTTTTTGAATTACTCTTAACCCATGAAAACGGATTCTTCTTTGCAACACCAATAAAAACATCAATGTGATTTGTCTTAATGGCGCCACCAGTATCACCCGCAAAAAAATATCCATCATGAACGACTTCGGTTCCGTCAGAAAGAACAATCCTCACGCCTCTTGCCTCGGCAATATAAACAACACTTCCGTATGGAATAACCTTACTGTCCACAGCAATTGTTCGAAACGGAATAAGACGATAATTTCTCACACCATCACCAAATGCGCCTCTGGCAGGCTTAAATCGAGTCCCTCCCACATTATGTGGGAAGTACTCAGAGCAATCGACTTGTTGCTTATCATTCACGCCCGCATAGTTATACGTTGTTTCTCTATCCTCAAATTTAACCCGAATAGACCCCTCCATTGCGGCGTTACACCAATCTTTTTTGGAAATTTTCGGACCAAGTTCCTTTCCACCAACGCTAAGCAACGCAAATCCCGCATCAGCGGCATTCACCTCTGGAAGATAATAGTACGTTGCCCATAACAACGACTCTTTTTCATCTTTCAATTCCGGTTCTGGAAGTTCAAAATTTTCAAGTAACTTGAACATCGAATTGGCGTCAGAATTTGGCTTAGGAGAGGGAATGGGACTCGGACTGGGAACAGGTTTAGGCTGCGAATCCGATGGATTAGGCTTCGGGCCGACATGGGGCTTCTCGGAATGATCGGCAGACTGAGAGGTGCCGGATGGACCACTCTGGTTTGGGTGTTGATCCTGCACATGACCGGGTCCTTGTCCAACATGGGGTCCGGTTTCATCTTCATGCTTCCCATGATCAATCTCTCCGTTTTTATCGGAAGGATAGTCATCGGTGTTATTGCGATCGGCAGCTGCAGCAGGGTCTGACCCTCGATTTGCAAGCAGAGTCTCAACAGGCACCTCACGAGCTCCGCAGCCAACACTCAACAACAATGTTGCCAACAACACTGGCAGTAATTTCACGGCAAGCTCCTCTAGTTGCCACAACGGAACATTCCTTTGTTCCGCTTGTTCCCTTCTCGGAAGAAACATGGAGTTACTTAAGTGAGTCTGAATCTCTATGGCGGTTTGTGAGCGAGTTTTCCAAAAAATGGAGTTTCTGTCCCCAGAAAGTCCTGTCTTATTGCCAAAGTAAAGGCGACTTGCGTCACTAAAAACGCGCTGCCACATTTTTTGGAAATACAAATAATTGACAGATATTCCAACAACTACCGGATATAATGACTATTTCAATCCAATCCCTTTATCCATGTAGCCCTCTGAGAGCCTGAAATTAGGGAATTCCAGTTGTCGCTGGAAGGGAATTGCAATTGACGTTGACCACGAAAAAGGATCCTTCGATTACAAATACCTTCTCATGAACGATTTCGTGCAAAAAACGGTGATGCCGCTTGGC
>CAIZES010000024.1 GCA_903932045.1 uncultured Silvanigrella sp.
AAGGTAGTCAACATCGCTGCGGAGTCTGTGTTGATGAACACAGGCATCGGAGCAGAAAGTGCGCCTGGGTCGTGGCACCTCGGCACCGCACCAACGACAAAGCGGCTGGCCGGATTCATTGCGAGGCATCTGGCCTCGTTTAAGATACCCCGCATCCTGAATGACCCTCTGTTTTTGCTTTGCTGTTTTGCTTTTTTTCAATCCAAAGCCCCCCAAGTTATCATACCTCGAACCTGCCTCTTGCGCCACTGAGTTCCCCCTTTCGGCTTGCCCCCAAAGGGGCTGCCGACCAGGAGCTTTGCCCCTGGACCCTTGAACCCTGCGCCACCCTGTGGCTTGGGTTCGGTTCCCTGTCGCAATCTCTGATTGCTCCATGTCACCAGACACTACGCCACTTGTGGCTCAATGGGCCAATTCGGAAAATGGCATAAAACATATACAAAACATGGACAAACACTGAGAGCTAGCTCAATGGTATAGCATTGGTGGCTCATATAGCATTGAGTATAAAGTGTTGCAAATAAATATAAAAATAGCATATAGTAGATCATGTAGGTAATTTTTTGATAACTCATATGGATCAAAATAGGAGAATTGTGGTATGGCTAAGACGTATGCGGTGAGCATTCCTAATGCCGAAGCACTGGCGATTGAAGCCGAAGCTAAGCGTTTGGGAAAGACGGTTCCAGAGATGCTAAGAGACGCGGTGAGAGCAAGGCGGAAGCCAGCGAAGAATCAGGATGAAATGCTTGATTACCTTGTAAAAGAGGTGACGACGATAGGTGTCTGGATGCGTACTCAACTCAAGGGAAATGAAGAACTCATCAAGGAGATTCAGACTGGTGTGAAGACGAGGTTAGATGCCATGAAGAAGGAGTAGAGTAACAGTGATTTCCCTTGCAGCCCTAAAACCAGAACAGGCGGCGCAGTACTTCAAAAAGGACAACTATTACAGTAAAGATGTCCAGAAAGAAAACTCGCGTTGGTCTGGAAAAGCTGCATCACTTCTCGGCCTTTCTGGTCATGTTGAAGCGTCATCTTTTCACAATCTTTGCCACGGAAAGGCACCGGATGGAAGCGCGACTATCATCCATGGCAAGAAGGGTGAAGCGATCAAAAGAGCGGGGACCGATGTCTGTTTGAGCGCCCCAAAGAGCGTGAGTTTACTCGCATTGGTGAAGGGTGATACTCGGTTGCTTGAGGCTCACAGAGAGGCGGTTTCTCAGGCGCTTTCCATAATGGAAACTCGGCACTCTTCTACGCGGATCGGCGGTTCCAAAACCCGTTCAATTGATCGCACCGGAAACCTTCTTATTGCACAGTTCGATCACGATTCAAGTCGCGAAAAAGATCCTCAGCTTCACACTCATTGCGTGGTGCTGAACATGACAAAACGGCGAGATGGGCAGTGGCGCAGTGTGTTCCATGACGAATTTTGGAGGCATGGAAAGCTTCTTGGGACTGTGTATCAAAACGAGCTAGCCAGAAGGGTTCAGGAGCTTGGCTACGACATCGAAACCAAAGCGAATGGGACGTTTGAGGTCAAAGGCTATTCGCAGGCTAGCTTGAAGGAATTTTCAAAACGCAGCGAAAAAATCAAGGCTTTGGACTGCGCCAACAAGGAAGAAGAACGGGTTGAGAAGATGAAAATTCGTCCTCCAAAAGGGCGAGAAATTCCCGTCGAAGAGATGAAAGCCTACTGGCAGAGCAGAGCCGCCGCCGTCGCTTTGGAGCATCCCAACCCTCATGCCCCAACGCAGGTTCGTGCGAGGGATTACAACAAGAATCTTGGGGGCGCGTTTGCGTTCGCTGTTGGGTCTCTTTCGGAGCGGAATGTCGGTTTTGATCGAGACGCCGTAGAGGTGGCGATGATGGCACGAAGTTTAGGTCAAGTCGCTTGGAGAGATGTTCAACGGCGCATTGCAGAGGGTGAGTCTCGAAAGGAAATTCTTGAAGCCCAACCTGGTGTGAAGGGACAGCGGTTTACTTCCGAATCTGCGCTGGCGCATGAGCGCCAGTGTACCCGCTTTGTCCAAGAAGGCAAGGGGCGGGTTCAGAGCAAACTAACGCGCGAAGATGTTGAACTGCGGCTTGAAAAACTTCAGACTATTCAACGAGAAGATCAGCTTTTTGCCCTCGAAAAAATTCGTGATGTTACCACCAAATTTCGTCTAGGAGATGGAATTGTTGGAAAGCTCGAAGAGAAATTGCAGGATGGGAAAAGACTTCTATTGTCAGAAACACGGGGATTGCGCGGAGAATGTCTGACTGCATCTGGCCTGTCCCGAAATGATCGGGTGAAAGCAGCGCGAGAGTTGGCTCGTTGCTTTGAGGCCGTTGAGGGATTATCGAAGGGGCAGCGCGAAGCTATCCTGGAGACGTCTGTCACGAAGGATCAGTTTATAGCATGGCAAGGTGTCGCTGGTGCTGGCAAATCATTCGCAATCAATGAGGTTCGAAAAATCGCGGAGGAGCAAGGATTTGAAGTGGAAGGCTTTGCTCCTAGTGCAGAAGCTGCAAAAACGCTTGCAACTGAAGGAAAATGCAAAGCGGATACCGTGGCTTCGTTACTTCGCTCACGATCTGACGCGAGTGGATCGTCAAAAGAAAAGCTATGGATTGTTGATGAAGCTGGTCTTCTTGGACAGAAAGACTGTCTTGAGCTAATGACCAAGGCTGTTGCCAGTAGGGCCAGAGTTG
This sequence comes from uncultured Silvanigrella sp., assembly GCA_903932045.1. GTDB lineage: Bacteria > Bdellovibrionota_B > Oligoflexia > Silvanigrellales > Silvanigrellaceae > CAIZES01. The sequence continues at coordinate 2,701 of CAIZES010000024.1, forward strand.
TGTTTGTTGGGGACACCAGACAACTAGCGAGTGTGGAGGCAGGAGCCGCATTCAAGCATTTGCAGTCGTCGGGCCTAAAAACAATTCATTTGGATGAGAGCCGACGACAGAAGGATGAGAGTCTTCATGTCGCAGCATCGTTGCTGTCACAAGGGAAGGTGCAGGAAGCTATTTCTGCCATTGAAGACAAAGTATTCGAGCGGCAAAAAGAAATGTCGCGAGATAAATTGTGTGCTCACCGTTATCTGTCGCTTTCCCCACGAGAACAAGAACGGACACTTATTCTCGCTACGACGCATCGAGAGCGCGAGAGTATTACGAACTCAATTCGTTCGGCATTTTTAGAATCCGGGCGACTTTCCAACGAAACAACGACAAAAGTTCTGAGAACAAAGGACATGACAGAGGCTCAAAAGCAAAACGCTTTTTCCTATGAGAAGGGAGATCTTCTGATCCAGACACATCGCGGCAAGGAAAGAAGGCTCGTGGTGTTGGAATCCGATGCGATCACCAACACTCTTATCGTTCAAAGCGGCACTGGCGCTTCTAGCATTCTTGATGTTTCAAAAATTAGACACGCCAACGTGTACAGGGATAGAAATCTTTCCATCGCCGAAGGCGACAAAATGAAGTGGACTAAAAATGACAAAGAAAATCATCGTCTGAATGGCCAGGAGTTTGAGGTTACGAAGGTGCGAGATGGCGGGGTTGACGTTAAATATCGAGGCGGGCACAAGGAATTTGTCTCTTTTGATGATTTTGAGCATGTAGACTACGCATGGACACAAACAAAATTCGCGGCACAAGGCAAGACGGCGGACAGGGTTCTGGTGGCGATTGATGAAAACGTGACCAAAAACTCACTTTACGTTGCACTCACTCGTGCGAAATATGATGTTCAAATGTTTGTCGATGACAAGGCAAAGTTTTTGGGTAGAGCAGAACGATCTGGCGATAAAGAAACGGCACATGAGATTGTGTTGGAGAGTAAGGATAATTCATTTGATAAAGTACAAAAAAAGCCAGTTGAATTGCCGGAGATTGATATTTGATGTGATGTTAAGGCTATAAAACAATGGTTTTTTTAATATCACTTTCCTGTTGAGCAAATGAGTCTCGCCCCTTACCCAAGAGGCGCTCTAGAATAGCTTTTCTATGCTCGAAAAGGCTTGTTGTCAGTTGAGGATCTGCGAAAGTATCATTAACGCGAACATATGATACATCATTTGCGAGTAAGCGAAAAATGCTATGAATCGAGTTTGCACTAGATGCAAACTGCGTCGAAATTATTTTCAATGCTGGTCCTAACTTGAAACCACTTAGGTATGAATAAATAGGATATTTCTCAGGGTACATGCCAGTTCCAACGCTCAATAAGCGGATATTAGTGTCCTCGATATTTAATGCCTTTCTAGCATCAATAAGTGCATATAGCGAAGGATTATTGGCAACAAATCCGCCGTCAATGGCATCAATGCGCGAGGCATTTTTCAAATTCAATGACTTCGGTGCGAAAAAAGGGGTGGCAGAGCATGATGCTTCAAGCGCTTCTGCAAGAGTTAGTCCGAATCCGGGATCGAAGGAGTGTTTCATTCCATGAGCCAAACTAGGCAGGCTTTTGAAAATTAAAGGCTTCTTTTCGTGTAAATTTGTAGCCACGACACCTAGTCCGATATTGCCAAGAGAGGAAAAAGTATCGTCACCGAAAAAAGCTCTCAAACAAGATCGTAACCGCTCTGAACGAGTGGACGCACAAAAACACTTCATGATAGTCGGTAGGTCTTTGTAATAGAATTCTATTATATCTGCAATTGTTACACCCTTTGCTAGCGCGCTGGCAATGATTGCTCCGGTGCTGGTCCCATAGAAAAGATCAAAGTGTTGATTCAGTGAGGTTCCAACGGTCCTTTCCAATTCTCGTAGAACTCCGAGGGAGTAGATTCCTTTTCCACCGCCCCCATCGAGAGAAAGAATTCGAAACAGTTTCTTAGATTGTACGCTACATGTTTCTGTCATTAGAATATGTTCCTTGTGTTTTTTGCTTGATTAATGATTGACGCTACTTCACTATTCAATGTTTTTAAACCATTGACATCGAGTCCGTTGGAACAGAATAGTAAACGCGTGCTATTTGGAACATGCAGACTCGATCGAAAATGCGAGTCACTCAGAAGTTTCTCACTAAAGTCCAGCCACGCACTGGCAATAAGAAGATCGTCGGAGTATCGGTATGCAAGTACATCTGTATCAAGGTGATAACAAAGTGACGCGATGTCGTAGCTTGAGACATTTATTTCACAATCAGCGTCATACTTTGCGGATTTTACGAATCTAATTATTTTGCGAAGGGCGCCAAACGTGGCGTTGTCTTTTGAATCGATCTCTTGGTTATGCAGAAAGGGGAAGTTTTTCACTCTATTTGGACCGGATGTATCCAGAACCATCACGCCTATATGATTCTCATCACCTGCCGCAAACTGTTTCGTATGACACCAGTTCGCTGGTATTATATCAATTTCACGTTTGAGAGATCCACCTGAGATACGAATAGCTTTGGTGCCAGATATATCGACATTTGCTTCATAATATGAGCTTTTGAGACGCGTCTCAATAAGCTTTCGAAGCGCCAGAAGATCTTGAATTGGATTGCCATTGTATGGATTTGTAGCTTGCAACGGTGCAATTACGGTCACGAAATGTTCCGTAATAACAAGTAAATCTATGTCGCTAAAGAAGCGTATATGTGTATTGTTGGTTACAGAACCCTGATTTCGGAATGATACATTGATATTATTTGCGGTGCATGCCTCGGCAATTTGTTTTTGCACTCGATCAGATTCTTCAAATGTTTTCTTTGTGTAGGCTTGGTCTACCGCAGTCATTGCCTCGGAAATATAGTCCATAGCATCTTGTGATTTATCAAATTTGCCGACCGACTTCGCGAGAGCTTCCTTGATAAATGTTATGGAACTGCGCTCTGGATCGCTTTTCCGAAGGCGTAAACGTTTGACTCGATTCTCAAGCTGCGTTGTCACGAACCCCTCCTTTGAGGCAAAAAAATAGCCGAAATATGTGCATATTGTGTTTCATTTGGCACCAGATCTGAGATGCATAGATCGTTCCAGTACGCCTTGTCCAAGATGTCTTTGGAAGGTTTTTTCGCTAAAATGAGCAGGAATGGTCACGCTTTTTAGGCTAGCTTGCTTGAGCACCTGTTCGAGAGAAATGCCACAGTGTGAAAGCTCCATGACGGCAAGAGAGATTATGGCTCGCATGTCTCCCGTGCAAAAAAGCAACTGAGCATCAGCTCTACTGTACAGAATTGCAAGAGCTTCGCGTTCGCCATCATCGATAGATTCCACGAATGTCGGCTTGAAGTTTTGAGATAATTTCGCCATCTCGTTGGGGGTGGCTTCGATTTCAACAATTTTTCCGTTTGCCAACTCAGCGGAAAGATCGATGCTTATTTTCTGATTGTAGCTGTCCGTGAAATAGCGGCTTTCGTAGACAATTGTTTTCGGAATGTGAAGTTGATAGCGAGCTGTAAGTGCCCGCCAATAACCATGGCGATGAGCCTCAATGATGACATTGGCATCAAGAATGAGTAATTTCGACACGATTTTCGCACTCCACTTCAGCAAGACCTGCCATATTCAATACGACAGGTAAATCAACAAGAGAAACGTCGAGTGCTTTTGCAAGGCGAGCCCGAGATATTTTTCCGGATTCGTAACAGATATAGCCAAGGCGCAGAAATGTTGCTCCAAATTGATAGGGAGTTCGAGGCTCCTCCCGATTGACTTGCGCATCAAATTTCCTGAGAACAGGGTCTTCGCTCAAACGTTGGGCGTCGCGTTGACTGAGGGTACGGAGATTGGCGAGGCGAAAGATGCAGGCCGCGAGAGAAACATCAAAACGGCGGGCGATGGCGACCAAAGCTCCATAGGAGAGAGCCCCGTCGTTGCTGGCGCGCTTTACTTCAGCTCGGACAGCCTCGGCTGGCATAAGGAGGCCCGCAGCGAAGGCGTTGGCAAGGACTTCGTTTTTCTCTTTGAGACTGGGGTCCGCTTCGACTTGTTGGAAAAGTCCTTCGTCCCAGGTGATGAGATGAAACAGTTCGTGAGCGACGCTGAAATGTTGCCTCCAGGCGGGTTCCGAAGCAGAGATGAGCAGGCAGGGCTTTCCAGAAAACCAGGTGCAAGCCGCTGAACCTTCGCCTGCTAGGTTCTCTGAAAAAAATCGGATGCCGTACTGATCTTCGAGAACTCGCACCAGCACCTGTGCAGGGTAAACTCCAAGATTCATTCTCGCCCGAATCTCTTCCGCGAGATCGTAAGCGTCGTTTCTGGAAAAGTTCTCCAAATCGAGGATGCGTTTTGGAAATGTGATGGGAAAGGTATCGCTACCCACCGTCAGCAGCTCTTCAAAAAGGTTATAATCGCGACACACACGGACAAACTTGGCTTCTGCTTCCGACGCATTTGTTTGTGGCCTGGAACGCCAAAGTACGAACGGGCGTGAATTCTGCTCATCTGTATTGAAAAAGTCATTCATGTCGATGTGAAATATTCGGGATAGCCTGGACAACTCATGCGCTTTGAGTTCTCGCTCTCCTTTTTCCAGATTGAGCACGGCCTGGTGGTTTGTGAGGCCAAGACGATCGGCAAGATCGCGCGTACTGAATCCGCTTTGCGTCCGAAGCTGTTTGATTTTTTCACCGATCGCTTTTTGCAGTTCCATAGCTCACCCCATATCCATGAGAAGAAGAGTTGGTCTCCTTCTTATAGGTTCTTATCGGTTTCATGGTAAAATAATTTAACCAAAATATCAAGTGTAAGTATAAAGATGGTGTATATTTGGCACCGTGTGGGCTCTGTAATCTCGTTTATCATTGATTTGTATGGGTATTATTCACTGAGGTGGGAGTACTGATTTTCGCTGTATACATGATTATGTACATTGCAAATAGAAATACATAACGATATACTTGGGCTGAAAGGAGGGTTCCCTATGCAAAGTATTGATAATACAGCAGCACAACTGGTTGGTCGAATCCGGTCGGAAAGTCGGACCGAAGCGGAGGTGCTTGCAGTTCTTGAGACCAAGGGTGCCTCGGCGGCCTTGGGCGTTGAGGACGACGTTCGGGAGTCTGCCATCCGACTCCTTCGCGGTGCCATCCCACGGGGCGAGGCGCTGTCGTTGGGTGCAATGGAGCCATCGGATTCCTTCAAGGACGTCTGTGACGCGTGCGAGCAGGATGCAGATGCCTATTCACCAATGGCGAGGAGGTGAATCATGCCTCCTACGCGCACAACCGAGCCCAAAGATCTGCGGAAAGAACTGACGGAAAAAATTGTGGGAGAGCTTGAAAAGGGCTCTATCCCTTGGGAAAAACCTTGGTCAGGAGCGAACGGCGTTTTTGCCAGGCCGTACAACGCGACCACCGAAAAACCATACCAAGGCGGCAATGCTTTGCATTTGGCGCTCGTTGCTGGCGCAAATGCCTGGGATGATCCTCGTTGGTGCACCTTCAACCAGGCGCGAGACAATGGATGGCAAGTCCGCAAGGGTGAAAAGGGAACGCTTATCGAGTATTGGAAATTCCACGATGAAGTGACGCTGAAAAATGCCGATGGCAAACCAATTGTTGGGGAAGATGGTAAAACAAAAACGGCGCTGGTTGAACGTGAACGGCCATATGTCATGCACTTCTATGTCTTTAATGCCAATCAGATTGAGGGTGTGCCGGCGCTGAATGCGAAGAAATTTGATTGGAATCCTGAAGAAAAGGCAGAAGATATTCTCCGTAAAAGCGGCGCGTCCATCAAATGTGATCAAAATAACAGAGCGTTCTATAGCCCGAATAGTGACGAAATTCATTTGCCAAAGCGAGAGCAGTTTCCTTCTAGCGAGAAGTTTTACGCAACCGCTTTGCACGAGATTGGTCATTGGACTGGGCACGAAAGTCGCCTTAATCGCGAAGTTGGCAAGCATCAGTTTGGATCAGAAGAGTATGCAAAAGAAGAGCTTCGAGCGGAGTTAACAAGCCTGTTTCTCTCGGGAGAAACTGGTATCTCGCAAGATTTAGGTTCCCATGCTGCATACATTCAGTCTTGGATCAAGGTTCTCAAAGAAGATAAAAACGAGATCTTTAAGGCCGCTAAAGATGCCGAGAAAGCAAGCGAATATGTCATGGAGATTTCAAGACAGCCTGAGAAATATATTAGTGTTAATGGCCTCGAAAAAACAGTCACAGAAAATTCGTTGGTCGATATGATAGACAAAGCAGCTTCGATTCGAGGTGATGACGCTGTGTTTCTCATGAACGGCGATCATATGTCGTATAAAGAGGCTCGATCTGCGGCGACCATCGCGGACTGGGCGGCTGCAAAGCTTCATTCTTCTCATCTTTACAGCTTTGATAAGGCAACTGGCAGTATCGGATGTGATGGATTTGAGGTGTGTCAAGTTGTTTCGCTGGGCAAGGAAAAAATTGAAATTGCGATGCCGGAGATGCGGAAGTTGGTGCAGCAGGACAAAACGATTGAGATGGAGATCTGATGAATGGTTAGAGTGATTGTTGCTGAAAAACCCTCGCAGGCACGCGCGATTTCAGATGCGATTGGTGTGAAAGGGCGAGGAAACGGTTGTATTGGCGATGGCTCGGTTGTCATCACATGGTGCATTGGGCATCTTGTGGAGTTGGCTCCTCCAGAGGCATATGATGAGTCTTTGGCTCGGTGGACCCTTGAAAAACTGCCCTTTCTTCCGCAAGAATTCAAGCTTGTTCCTTCCAAAAGTACAATAGATCAGTTCAAAGTTGTCAAAGAGCTTCTGTTGCGGCCTGGCGTAAGCGATGTTGTTTGTGCCACCGACTCGGGGCGTGAGGGTGAGCTTATTTTTGATCTTGTTTATCGTGCAAGTGGGTGCAAACTGCCTGTCAAAAGACTTTGGACAGCGTCGCTCACCCCAGAAGCACTCCGTGAAGCTTATGGCTCGCTGCGACCCGCTTCTGACTTTGCGGGGCTTCGAGCTGCTGCTCATTGTCGTGCCAGAGCCGATTGGCTCGTGGGACTCAACGCAACTCGTGCGCAAACGCTGCGAGCACAGGTAGCAGGAGGAACCGGTGTTTGGGCAGTGGGCAGAGTACAAACGCCCACGTTGGCGATGCTTGTGGTGCGGGAAAAGGCGATTCGAGCCTTTGTTTCGCGCCCGTTTTGGCAGGTCGAAGCCGTCTTTCGCGCTAAGCAGGGAAGCTACATTTCGCGTTGGTTCACTGAAAATGATGGAAAGATCATCACCCAGATTGCGACGAAGTCAGATGCGGATGCGATTGTTGCGAGAGTTCGCGGTCTCCACGGGATTGTCGAGTCTGTGGTTGGCGTCAATCAGGCGAGAAAACCTGAGCAGTTTTTTGATTTGACTTCATTGCAGCGCGAAGCCAATAAGAGATTCAATTTTTCCGCAGAAAAGACGCTTCAGTTGACGCAGGCTCTTTATGAGCGAGGCATTCTTTCTTACCCCAGAACGAATAGTCGCTACATAACAGAATCTGAATCGGCAAAGTTACCGGAGGTTCTTCGCACTCTTCCTAAAGTGTATGCAGAATTTGTGAAGCAGATCTCTGGACAAATCCTCGGCAAAAGGTTTGTGGATGCGACAAAAGTCGAAGATCACCACGCGATTTTACCCACAGGCAAGTTGGGCGTTATGAACGCTGAAGAAGAACAAATCTTCGATCTCGTGGTCAGAAGAAGCATTGCTGCATTTTTTGATGACGAAATATCACGCAAAACAACCATTGTTACTGCTGTTGGCAATGATCGTTTTCGATCTATTGGAAGGGTTGTGTTGTCACCAGGCTGGACTGTTGTGGACGGAGCAACCCAAATGGAATCTGCAAAAGATACCGATGAAGGTGAAAGCAATGTTCTCCCGGCAGTCGAAAAAGGCGAGAAAGTCACTCCCGAAAGAAACGAGGCTAAGGAAGGAAAAACCCAGCCGCCTAAAGCATTCAGCGAGGCTGACTTGTTGGGTGCCATGGAGACGGCAGGTAAAAATCTCACCGATGAAAGTATGCGCGAGGCCATGAAAGACTCTGGCCTTGGGACGCCAGCCACGCGAGCTGCGATTATCGAGGGCCTACTCTCCAGGGAGTTCACGGCGAGAAAAGGGAAGGCAATTGTTCCCACAGAAAAAGGGATACGCCTAATCGAAAGCCTGCAATCGGAGGCGCTGAAAAGTCCCGAGCTGACTGGAGATTGGGAGAATCGTCTGGAAAAAGTTCGCCGTGGGCAGCTTTCTCCTGAATTGTTTATGGAGAGTGTGCGGGAATATACCAAGCAAATTGTGTCACAGATAAAAGACCAAAATATTGCAAGTATGGTGGCCGAAAGCGACGGCGGTATTCCGCAGATTCCTCCATGTCCAAAATGCAATTCAGAGTTACAGGTCAGGAGTTGGCAGGGAAAATACTATGTGAAATGCCTTGCTACGAAAAATCCGGAATGCAAAGTTTCATATGATTGTAATGCTAGCGGCAAATCCAAAGGCGGGCAGTGCAAGAAATGCAAACAGGCGGTGAAGATCACAAAGTCCGGTGCGAAAGTTTGTATTGGATGTGGCACGTGGGTTGAAGATGCAAAAGGAGGAAAAGATGGCGCCAAAAAGGCAGTTCGGAAGCAACTCGGAAAACGCGTTTCTGGCAGAGAAGTCTGAGCAGTATTTTGCGGTGATGAGAAGCGTCGATGATCCGCAGGCATTCGACGTTATGCCATGCCGCAATGCGCATGCCGCTGTCACTTGTGCCAGAGCCTTGCGTCGGATGGAGTACATCGGTCAGATGAAGTTTTCAAAGGAGCAATCCGAGGACTCCGCGGATTCTTACCGTCACATGGAAGCCGACGGCGCGAGAGGATTCAAGCTGGCAAAGGGAGCCGAAGCTCTTTCTGATTCCCAGGCGGCTCTCTTGTATCAGCTCGTCGGAATTGAGACAGACATCCTTGTGACTGATGTTTCAGGAGAAGCTATCAGGGGGTATGTGCGCCTCTCGCACCGACCCACGGAAACCGGGCTCTGCGAGATTTGGCTCGACGCGTTCTCGGATGAAGCTTCAGCTCTTGCCCCTGTTGTGGACGAAATAGACGCATCTGGTCGTGAGAGTATCCTCATCGAACCCTTGCATATGAGCCTCAATTGAGAGGGGGAGTGATGCGTTGTTTTCTACAAATAACATGCACAACAATGATACTTACGGGTTGTGTTTCCTCACTTTCTTCAAACGCCGGAAATTCAGGTGTTTCGGGCAATGATGGCGTTTCCGGTAATACTGTTATTTCAGGCGATACGGGAAATACAGAAAAGACGATAAACGCCATAAAAACAGGAAATACCTTCAATACAAGAAATACTTCCGATTCGGTTAACACAAGAAAGACAGGTGTTTCTGTTGATTCTGGCGTATCGGTAAATACAGGTGTTGGTGTAAATTCTATAAAGACACGAAATTCAGGTGATTCTGGTGTTGATCGAGTTGCCTTTCAGGGGTTCGTTGGGGAACCATTGCGCACTCTCCCTCAAGACTTTGGGAGAGCCCCGCTGGCGAGTCGTTTGCCAGCTCGGGGAGCTGGGAAGTTGCTTGCGTTTGCGGGTGGCAGCGAGTTTGGTCCCATTGTTTTGCCTGTCCGCTATGCGCCTGTTGTCGGCGTCATCTCAAGCGATTTCGGACCTCGCATTGGGGGAGTCCACAAGGGCATCGATTTCAAAGCCGCAAAAGGCAGTCCGGTTTTCGCCTATGGCGCTGGTGTGGTCATTAGCGCGCGATACTCGGTTTCCTTTGGCAATGTTGTCGAAATTTCGCACGGCGGCGGCTGGAGCACTCTGTATGCCCATTTGAGCAAGATAACGTTAGTGACTGGAGAGGTTGTAAAACAAGGATCGCTGTTGGGATTGGTTGGGCAAACAGGTCATGCTACGGGCTCGCACGTGCATTTTGAGGTTCGTTTTAGAGGACAAGCCGTGAACCCGTTTGAAAAACGACCAACTGTGCTTTTAGCTGCAAGGTAAGCGGCTACTCATGAGTTACACGGTTACAGAAGCACGGTTTGAGTGTGTATTTTCTCGGTGCCCGCTAATCTTCTTTTCCCCACTCATCGAAGCTAGCAAGAAGTTCTCGCGCTTCTTCTTCAATAGTATCTAAGGTAGATAGAATATTTTCTTCTGATTTGTTGATTCGGCTAGCCTCTGTTCTTTGCTTTTGAAGTTCGGTTAGCGAAGTCTCATAAACACTTGTGGCGAATTCCCGTGCACTTGTTCGCACAGAATCCTCAAGCGTTTTTGCATATTCTCCGAAGGTACTCCTGATTTCTGCCTTAAATTTGATTCGATTTTCATCAATTTTATTTTTCTCTGTTTCGTCCCTATAATTGAGATATACCTCAATTCCAACAGCAAGAGGTCCCAGTGCCTTGCCTGCTTTGCCAACAACATTACCGACATTACCTGCAAGTTTTTGCATTCCATAGGGTTTGAATTTTGTGCCAAAAAACTTCGCAACTTTTACAGCAATATTTCCAGCGTCTTTGCTATTTTTCGCAAGGAATTCTCCCGCATTTTCTAGCCCGGATTTCATCCCTTTTCTTAGACTGTCTGGAATAGGTGGCTTGCCCGATTTATATTTTACATCTTGTTTCGTTTTGATATCATCTATATTAATCAACTTATGTGCTTCTATACCAATAGGAGAATCGTTTAATTCTTGCAGTCTTTTATTGATTTCTGAAACCAATTTTTCTGCATTTTGTTTCAATTTTTGTTCATATTTATTTTTAATTCTATCAGTTCCATCATTTGCGCTATTCCAAAGGGAGTTAATTTCTTGAACGTCCACACGCTTTTCAATTGCACGTAGCACCGGATCGGCAAGTTCAAGAACCTCCTGAGATGCCTCATCTCCAATATTATTCGAAGTAGAAATCCAATCAGTTTTACTATTAGTATAGATATTTATTTTACGAGACAAAAATTCATGGAGTACTCGCTCCTCCGGTTTGTCAGCTACATGTTACAAGCTTTTTCCTGATTTCCTCGATTGTCCCAAGAATTTGTTGGATCGGTCTAGCGAGCTTTCCTCTGGGCCCCTTATTTTTACAAAATTGATCAAGTGCAGTAACCAAAGTATCTATTCTGCTGTCTTCATAAAGCTGTTGTGCTTCATCATTATTGGAAGCATTAAGAGAATCCAGATAATCGCGCGCCGATATGAAAACCGGCCCAGCGGTTTCTATAGGAAAAGGAAGAAGTTTTTCACGCAAAGACTCAGTCATAACCGCAATTGCTTCGTCTATGGCTCGCCCTCTAAGACTGACACGATCACACTGATTTACTACTAGTAGTATTTGCTCTTGCTTACCATATTTTTCTATTATTTGAGTAAAACTTGGAAGGCTTGATTTATTGAATAGCTCATTAGAAATCAAAAACAACACCAAGTCAGACTCAATAATTGCCTTTGTTGCAATCTCATCATGCTCAAGTTTACCAGAAAGCGTGCCAGGCATGTCAACTAAAATAATCGATTCTTTATAATCGACTTCTGTTCGTTTTGTTGTTTTAACATCGGCATCAACACCTAAGTTAGAACCGGTTAGCGCATTTATTAAAGTACTCTTGCCTACATTAGTCTCGCCAGTAACAGCTATAAGAAGTCTAACTCTAGAAGCTTGTAGTTGCTTAAAAAGTGTCTTTATTTGCTCTCTCCTAGTAACTACAGGATCACCTTCAATGCAATCTGACAAACGAGAAATAATATCTTGAATCTTTGCGTTGACCTTAACAACAAAGAGATCTTGATTGGATTCTTTTCTATTCGCGACCATTTTGTGTCTCCCTTAATCAATGCACTTTAATTGAATTGAACAGCCCAGTGCGGCTTCTGCAAGCCTAATATTCCAATGTTTCTTGCCCATAATTTTACTGATTTCATCTTTTTTTGCCGAAACAACAATAGCCATGTTATTCTTATTGTTATTATCTATAATGCGAATGTTTTTGATATCAATTATCCCAGGACGCAACGCGGCAACAATTGCTTCTGTGTCAATGTCGCACCGATATGGACGTTCAATTAGGTTGATTTTTTCTGTTCCACAATGTGTTTCAAGTTCTCTCATTTTTGAACCACCAGACCCTATTAATCGGTTCAAAATGGAACCATTATCTTTTGGCTGGACTACAATTTTTAGCCGATAACCCAGTCTTCGTGGTGCTGCAGTTACCGTAAAACATTCCAGAATATTGGTTGGATATATGATACGCAACACAGCAATAACCGCTTTATGAGAAGACTCATATCTTAGTGTTTCTAACTCACAGCGAAATATTTCTGCGGCTCCCACAAATGCCTTGGCATCATTCTCTGCAGAAGACAGTGCGTTAACAACGTTATCCTTTGCATTTCCAATTACTGTACAGAGCCATTTGTAGTTCTGTTTATTGATTTCACCATAAGTATTCCACAACTTCTCTTTACATTTTGTTCTCAGTTTTGCACGATATTTTGCTAAATCTGATTTAGCCCCATCCTCAACAACCGCTGATATTTTTTCTACTCCAACATTAACCGCATATCCACCAGCAAGTACACCCACACCTGCGGCAAAAGCAGCCCAACCAGATGGATTCCAAAAATTTGCGACAGCCCAACCAAAGAGAATACCAGCGCCAAAACCAGCAACTGGTGCTCCTACTATTCGACCATATTTCCCGGTTGCTTCTTTAGCTTTTAACCATGACAATCCTTTGTCAGAAATACCAATCGATGGTTCCTTTAATGTCTGATCAACCGCAAGAGTAAGATCAAAAGATAATTCGTGCTGAATTCTCTCCATTTCACATTGGATGTCAGTAATAATATTTAGTCTCAGCTCGGCTAACTTGTTATCAACAGCAGATAGATTAAGTATCTTCAAAAATGACTACTCTGGTGCTTTGCATTCACCATTAGTGATCTCTTCGGCAAAATCATGGATTTTTTCGTTTGCTGCATAGAAATGTTTTTTTACTGACGAAAGAGTTTCGGCGTGGCGCTTATGCATCTGATCAAACGCGTATTGACTGGCACGAATATTACCCCCCAATACTGAAATTTGGCGACGAAGAATAGATATCCGTCGATATAGATCATCTTCAATTCTCTCAAAATGATACATAAGTGATTCATAGGCTGCCCGAGAACGTATTGAGATTCCTTGTTCTTGCACTAACTGAATGATTATGGCGTGAATATTGTCAAATTTGCTAGCATGGAAAAGAGTCAATTTCTTTTCTAAATCAGTTTCTAGTACTGAATCGAATGCTGCAGCTGCAGAATATGGAATAACAGGGATATTGTCAAATCCAAAAAACTCTAGAAGATATCCTCTAATTCGACGAACATGTCCATCAATCTCATGTTGGCGAAATACTCGTTCTTCATTTAATCAGGTGTTTCCCACGAATGATGGAGTAAAGTACGGAGTTGTTCTTTAAACATAGTAAAAACATGTAAATTATTTTCATCACAGCTTGAAAAATATGAATAATGTGATATTTTAACACAC
>CAIZES010000025.1 GCA_903932045.1 uncultured Silvanigrella sp.
AATGATTGTGGCTCAAGATCCAGCGATTGGAAAACGTTTGCGTACGATGATGGTGAATATGGGATGCAATATGGATCCTCACCAAGCTTTCTTGGTTCTTCGTGGCATTAAAACGCTCACGTTACGCGTGGAAAAGGCGCAGCAAAACTCTATGATTTTGGCTGAATGGCTTTCGAAGCATCCCAAGGTGTCTGCAGTGCGCTATCCAGGGTTGCCCTCGCATCCTCAGTATGATCTCGCCAAAAAACAAATGCGTGGCGGTGGAGCCACCATGGCGTTTGAGCTCAAAGGCGGTATTGAAGCTGGAAAAACTCTTATGAACAACGTGAAGCTCATTATGTTGGCTGTATCGTTGGGTGGTGTGGAGAGTCTTATTTCTCATCCAGCATCCATGACTCACTCCAAAATGACAAAAGAAGCGCGCTTGTTGGGTGGAATTACCGACGGACTTGTCCGTTTTGCTGTTGGCATTGAGGATGTTGAAGACCTTAAGGCCGATTTGGAGCAGGCTCTTGCCCTCTGTTAACGAGAGATCTCGAATTGCGAGATGCTTTTGTTAGTGAGAGGTTCCATAAAGGCGATCGCCAAAATCGCCTAACCCGGGCAAAATGTATTTTTTGGAACTGAGGCAACGGTCGATGGATGCCGTTACGATGTGAATATCGGGGTGAGCATTCACAACGTGACAAATCCCTTCGGGGGCCGACACAATGGAGAGTAAAATAACTTTGCTTGGCTTGCACTTTTTGATGAGTTCAATGGCGTGTGCGGCCGAGCCTCCAGTTGCTAACATGGGGTCGGTGAGAATAACGGTACGGCCTTCCAAGGGCGGGAGTTTGGAATAGTACTCGCTGGGAAGTGCTGTTTCTTCGTCACGCTGAATGCCAACATATCCTACAGCTACATTTGGAAATAATTCCATAATAGGTTCAATCATACCCAAGCCTGCACGCAAAATGGGGACTATAACAATGTCTTCCGAAAAAATGCCGCATGTTGTTTTTTCCAAGGGTGTATCAACTTCGGTAAGTGTGACTTCAAATTCACGTGAGGCCTCAAGAGCCAGCAGCAACGAGACTTTTTTGCAGAGAGTGCGAAACAGAGCGGGTTTGGTTGTTTTGTCGCGAAGATGTGCCACAAAATGTTTTGCGAGCGGGTGTGATAGTTCGGTAACATTTTTGGCTGAAAATTTCGGATTGTTGCTCATTTTTTCTCTCCATCGTTCACAAAAGACTGCGACGCCCTTTGGATTCCAAATGTGTGATAACCTTTTTTACGTCTTGGCTGGCATTTTGTGGCATGACCAAAACGGCATCGGGAGTGGCAACAACAACAAGATTGCTCACACCCACTGTTGCTACAAAAGGGCCCGAACTGTGAACAACTGTGTTTTGGGTATCGATAGCAGCAACATCGCCGGCCAGTGCGTTTCCGTTAGCATCCAATGGGAAGCATTCGCGCACTGCAGCCCACGATCCAATATCGCTCCAGTCGAACAACGAGGGAACGCACGCTACATTTTTTGTTTTCTCCATAAACGCAATGTCAATGGGTAGCTTTTGAAGCTTTGCGTAAACCTCTGCCAAATTCGATTTGTTTGTGGTTTCAATCAATTTTGCCATTTCAGGTTGCAGTTCTGAAAATGCTTTCCAAAATGTTTTTGTTTTCCAAATGAACATGCCCGCATTCCATAAGTAAGTTCCCTTTCTTATGAAATCAGCGGCTGTATTGGCGTCCGGTTTTTCGTGAAAGCTTGCCACGCGAAAGCCGCCAGGTTCCATGGTTTCTGCTGTTTCGATGTATCCAAATCCTGTTGCTGGATAAGTGGGGCGAATTCCAATAACAACAAATTGATCTTGTGCTGCAAGGGAAACAGCTCGTGCCAGCGATTCTTCAAAACCTGCAATATTTCCAATGGCGTGATCGGACGAAAGAACAACCATAGTGGAATCAGGATTGTGTTGCAGAAGCTGCCATGCTGCAAGAGCCACAGCGGGGGCTGTATTGCGAGCCTCTGGTTCCACGACACAGCGACCAATGATTTTTCCGGTTTGTTCTTCTGCCAAGGCTTTTTGTGATGGTGAAAGTACGAGCCAACGGTTTTGCGCGGGAATCATGCGATCCAGCCGGTGAAGCGATGTTTGGAGGAGTGTTTGTTCAGAACCACCCAGCGCGAGGAATTGTTTTGCACGATTTTGTCGCGAAAGAGGCCAAAGGCGAGTGCCCGATCCTCCGCATAAAACAACTCCGTACACATTGTGCTTGGTAAAAAGCTCAGGCGAAAACAATGTAGATGTCACAACAATCCTCCGTGCGTACAGCAAAAAAAACAGGCGGAACATACGACCGGTAAAATGCATTTCTCTCATGTGTTTGCGGTGTTTGCAAATTTTGGCAATTCAATTTGGCCAATTGGACGTCAATCAAATTTGACAAGAGTCGACTCCTTCCGTTCCATAGAAGCCCCTGGACGTGATAAATTTCACATGTGTCTGTCCCATGTTGTTTAGCCCTCGCAAAGGAGACTCGTTATGGCCGGTAGACTTCGTACTTTGGAAGATCTCAAAATTGACTCTGCAGAACGCCCTGTGGTTTTTCTGCGACTCGATTTGAATGTGCCTATTAAAAAAGGCGTTATTGGCGACGATACGCGCATTCGCGCAGCACTTCCTACCATTCATTGGCTCATGGAGCGCAACTGTCGCATTATTGCTTGTTCGCACCTTGGGCGTCCTAAGGGCGTTGGTTTCGAGGCTGAGTTTTCAACAGAGCCCGTCGGCAAGCGTTTGGCAGAGCTTTTGGGCGGACAACATGAAGTTGTTTTGGCGTCCGACTATCTGGGCCACGAACTGGGAAAAATGGTTTCCGATCTCAAGCAAGATCAAATCATTCTTCTCGAAAATCTTCGTTTTTACAAAGAAGAGCAGGGTGGAGATGTCGAGTTTGCAAAGAAACTTTCTCGTTGGGCAAACTTTTATGTGAACGACGCTTTTGGCACAAGCCATCGCGCTGATGCATCTATGTTTGCGGTTGCCGAACAATTCCCTCTGGAAAAGCGTTGCGCTGGTTTCTTGGTAAAAAAAGAAATCGACTTTTTGGAAGGTGCATTCCGCAATCCAGAAGCTCCCGTGACTGCAATTTTTGGCGGCGCAAAAGTTTCCGACAAAATTACTGTTCTGCAAAAGTTCACTCAAATTGCAAACAACATGATTATCGGTGGTGCAATGGCTTACACTTTCCTTAAATATATGGGAAAAGATGTTGGCTCCTCCAAAGTTGAAGAAGACA
>CAIZES010000026.1 GCA_903932045.1 uncultured Silvanigrella sp.
CCATTGGGAAGAGTCAGGCCATCAAATTGCTTGACATACAAAAGAATTCCCGCATGCCGCTTGCGATTTGCAACAGCGTCATCAGAACAACCAGGCAGCTTTGCTTGCTCACAAAGGTAACTAAAATCAACTGCAGCCGATTGCATGGGGTAAAGGTATTGCGAAAAAATACCTAATCCGAAACTTCCAGAAGGCAACACAACATATTTCCAAGCACCATTGGCACGCTCGCCAACATTCAAAATTATTCCGCTTTCCAGTTGACCAGTGCCTTCAAAGTCGAGCGAATCACGAAACGATTTGCTTACGCGCCCCAAAAGACGATTGCTGCCTACCTCAAGCAATTCTTCATTTTTAGGTCCGGAAAAAAAGTTTTCATCGGCGATGTTGTAGTAAGTTGGAAAAATCTTTCCTAAGGGAATTTTTTTGTTTCCAGCACTCCCAGTTCGCAAAAACTGAGATGGCTTGTGCCAGGGAAGATTTTTTGCGTTATCGGCAGGAGGACAACGCTCATTTTCCCAATAGACAGCTCGAACATTCTCATGCGACAAAAAGCAAGTTTCAGTGCCGGCGGAAATGGAAACCCACTTGTCTAAACTGCCATCGGTGCCTGTTGCCGACTTCACCTTTGTGTACTGCGTAAAACGCGCAACAACTCGACTTTCAGGTTCGGGCTTTTCGACGCAAGCACAGCCTTCGGCATTACTGGGACACAGAACTTTGTAGTCATTTGCAAAAACAGAGGCCTCTGCTTCCGGCATAAAAGATCCACCAAACACAGCGCCCAATGCCGCGCCCAATGCCGCACCCAATGCCGCACCAAACCCAACACCGAACACAGAACCGCGAAGCAAAACAGAAAATGCAGCAGCAAACTTGCTCATATGCCGAACTCCCAACCAAAAACGGGCACTTTTCCAGTTTTTTTAGAAATGTGATTTGCACATTAGATTAAGCATAGCATGCACGCATAGGCCACACAACGAACGCCTGGGAAGAATTCGTTACCGATACTGATTCTTTAGCAATTGCACAACGTCCAGGCGCCCATAACGCGAGATAGGGCCGTCTGACGGACTCTGATCCCAAGCATAATTGGGATTTGAACTGGAATAGAGATCACGAAGCATTGCCCGATAATCCCCGTTTGGATTTAAGGCTCTATAGAGGGAGAGAGCCGAAACCACTATGGGAACAGCGAAACTTGTTCCGGAAAATCGTTCCTCATTTCCCAGAATTCCCAAAGTCAATACTTGGTCGCCCTGGGCCGTAACATCAACTTCAACGCCATAATTGGAATTTAGCGCATGCCGCATTTCCGTTGTGTGAGAACCGACAACAACAATATTATCGAGTTTATAAGTTGCAGGAAAGAGATCAACTCCCTTTAAATGCCTACCAGCGTTACCTGCAGCAGCCACAAACACAACACCCCGTTCGGCAGCCTTAGCCATGACATATTGTTCTGCAAGCGATGCCTCATAGGGAGGGGATTTGTCGTCATACGCAATACTTAAATTTACAATTTGAGAACCCGAAGCAACGGCTTCATCCAAAGCGGCCGCCAATTGAAGAGACTCCAAGTTGGGGCGTAGGTAAGTTTGCCCCTCTTTTCCAAATGAAATCTTAATAGAATGAAGACGCACAAACGGAGACAACCCTGGTTCCATAAGCTGTTCGGTTGCAGCGTACGAGCTTGTGCTACAAGGAGAGTTTCCACCGGAAAAAACTCCGAAGAATACACTCGCTATTGCCGTTCCATGCTCACTCCAACGACATTCGTCGGTGTCCAATGTTAAATTTGTGGATGAGGTCAGCCCCATCTTCATGGGGTAGGAAACAGGAATAACCCCTGAATCAACAACAGCCACCTGCACCGAGTTGATAACAATTCCACGAGCAGCAATGTCGGAATACACAGTAGAAAAACCAGCTTCGGTTCGAGCCGCTCCCCGAGATGCCAGTGCCGAAATAAGATTCAACCTGTGATCAGGAACGGTGCGACGAATATCATCGCCACCATGCTGCGCCATGAGATTCTGAAATACGGAGGAGTCGGCAATGGAAATCATGGCTCCTGAAGGCTGAGATAACGACGATTGAAAACCCTGCGACTTCACCATCACCAAATTCGGGACACTTCGAAATCGATAAAGAACCTTCAAATTTTGCGCTTCGAGATCGGCATCGGAATACGTTGTCTCTACCAAACGCCCCGGCAAATGCGAAGGAGCCGCAGGAGAATCATGGGCATCAAAGTAAGAGCAGCCCGAAACCCCAAACAAAGTGCCACCGGCAGCAAAAAACAGCCCCAACATTTTTGGAAACAGCATGACATCTCCTAGATTCGTCTTTTGAACCTCCTTATTCCGCCCAAAATAGAGGCAGAGTCAAGAGATTTTTCTTGACTTAAAGCAGAAACTCGAATTAGTGTATAAGTCACACACCACGAGGAACACATCATGGACCTATACAAAATTGCTTTTGTTGAGTTTTTCTTAATTGCCATTCTCGGAATGCTTATCTTTGGATCAAACCTGAAAGCTTTTGAGTACAAGATCACCCGCTTTTTGCGTCACTCAAAAAACAACCAAGCCCCTGCTCCAAACAAGGCTTCCGAGGTCCGTCGCTAACAGATTAACGGGATCCAACCCAATACCGTAAACTTAAGCAGCGCAAGTTTGTCTATTTAAGC
>CAIZES010000027.1 GCA_903932045.1 uncultured Silvanigrella sp.
CTGCGTAAGTGCAAGTTCTTTCTTTCGGTAGAATTTTGACTTGCCCACTTGGCGGCAGCAACAATGAGACCTGATACTTGTTCAGCACTCAGAAGTTCTGTATTGATCGTAACATCAAAGTCGCTATGATCTTCCATATCTATACCGTAAAGTTGGAGATAACGAGCGTGATTCTGTTTGTCGCGCAGCAATGTTTTATAAAGAACGTGCTCATAAGAAGAATTTTTTTCGCTTTCTCGCTTATTTATGCGAGCTGCTCGGACCTCTAGTGGAGCGTGAAGCCAAATACGAAGCTCAGCATCCATCATCCATGCTGCAAGGCGAGAGCCCACAATAACATATCCTGAAAGTGCGGCTCGGATGAGCTGAAGATCCGTAAGATAATCGTAAATGAAATTTGACGGAGCATCTTGATGAATGGTGTCGAACTCTAGCTCAAGATCCTTGGCAAGATCTCGGAACGTGTAATTGTGAACTTTAAGATTCAGTGCTTGCCCAACATTTGATGTCGCAGTGGTATTACCACACCCGCTTTGACCCGAAATTGCGATACGCATGAAAAAATCTCCGAGGTTCTTGAAAACGTCTCCATTATAGCAATTTTGGAAACAAAGCGACAAGGGATGCTGTTGGACTCACATCCGTCATTGAGATATCCTGCAGGAGCCCCCCTTTCAAAAGGAGTATAATGTGCGAAATAGAACTTATGTTGCGGGATTGTATGTTGGTTTTGCCTTTTCTTCCGCAGTGTTTGCGCAGGAACAGACTTCCAAAGAAGCAGCCAAAGTCCCTCAATCATCGCCGGCCAATGAATCTTCGGTCTCTGAAAAACCAAATTCTCCTTCGGTCAATAGCGACTCCGAGGTTGTTTTTCGCAGTGTGCCGGCAAAAACGTTGACTGCAATGCGGATGCATTCAGCAACAAATCCCGAAGAAGCTGCTCTACGATGTAGCATCATGGATTCTTGTATTCTGGGTCTCACTCGCGGATTCGCAATTGGTGGAGACGTTAGTGGAATGCTTTCGGCCCTGGTCGTTCAGCCTCAAGTGCAGGCGGGAGCGTGGCTACTCACAGATGCTTTTGTCTCGTACCAATTCTTTGACTCTGTCGAGAAAGTATTTAATGCCAATGGATCTATTGGTTACCGAACCTTTCGATATGAAGATTCAAATGGCAATGTTCAGAAAAGTGGTGGAATTTCATTGCGTTTTAATTACGCGCAAGATATTTCCCCAGAATACACACAGGGTTTGATTTTTTCGGGGACGATCTCGTCTTGGAATTCGGTCGATCCGGAAGAACGCATATATTCGAACGAAGCATCAAGTCCTAATGCTCGAAGAGCCCTTCGTAACTTCTATAGGTATTCTCAGCGCTACCCAACATTCTGGCTTTCATTTCCTGCCGACGTCGAAGTCATCAATTGGAAAGCGAGTCATATCGATCTCCCCAATCACCTTCGCGGATACGGGCACCTTGAACCATCCTTTGTTCAAAATCAGTTCAGGCTTTCAAATGATGCCTTTCTTTGGGTCGAAAGAAATCTTGGGCTACGCACAGCAGCTACGCTCGCCTACGAATCTCGCCCAGACCGGGTATCGGGTCGTTTTGCTGTTCAGAGTACGTTCGGTCTCGAATTCTCCACAAGCTCACACACAGTGGATGCTCCAAGAACTGCAAAGGACGTTTTGTTCGATCTCCCTGCACGACCTCCCGTTGCACCATACCTTGACATTGAAGCATCCTGGCAGTTTTGAACACCCTGCTAAGGGGAGAGGGCACGAGGTTTTTTTTCTTGTTTCCAACGTTCCACGAGATTCTCCCTTGATCTTCCCTTCCAGTTGTATTAGCAGGAAAGCCTCGCATCGGATGCATTGTCGTCTGTGCGGATGCATTCTATATGGGGAAGAGTTTCAATGGCTAAAAAAATTGTCGGTATGATTAAGTTGCAAATTCCAGGGGGCCAAGCTTCGGCGCAACCGCCTATTGGTCCAGCTCTGGGGCAGCGCGGTGTCAACATCGCAATGTTTGTGAAAGAATTCAATGCTCGCACACAAAAGCAAGCAGGGACAATTCTTCCCACAATCATCACGGTGTTCTCTGATAAATCGTTCACATTCATCACCAAGACTCCGCCTGCAGCGGTGCTCCTCAAAAAGGCAGCAAATATTGAGTCTGGTAGCAAAACACCTGGTAAGGCTGTGTGCGGTTCGGTTAGCGAAAAGGCAGTTGCTGAAATTGCTCAAACCAAACTTCCTGACCTAAACTGCTACGATTTGGAAGCCGCAAAACGTTTGATTCGCGGTTCTGCTCGTTCTATGGGTTTAGAAGTTAAGGGTTAATCTTTTTCAGAGGGAGGTCCGATAGGGACCGTTTGACCTCAGAGGAATTATGTCATGGCAAAGCACGGAAAAAAGCTAGTTGCAGCATCAAAAAAAATCACTGGTTCAAAGCAATACACACTCACTGAAGCCTCTGCGCTTCTTAAGGAAGTCTCCTACACCAAGTTTGATGCAACAATCGAAGTTGCAATGAACCTAGGTGTCGATCCTCGTCACGCCGATCAAAACGTGCGTGGTGCGGTCGTTCTTCCCCACGGCCTCGGAAAAAAGACTCGCGTTGTTGTATTTGCAAAGGGTGAAAAAATTCGCGAAGCAGAAGAAGCTGGTGCGGATTTTGTCGGTGGTGATGACATCGCACAAAAAATTCAAGGTGGATGGCTCGATTTTGAAACAGTAATCGCCACTCCTGACATGATGGGTGTTGTTGGTAAGTTGGGTAAAGTTCTCGGCTCTCGTGGTCTTATGCCCAATCCCAAGACCGGAACTGTTACTCCCAACATCAAGCAAGCTATTCGAGAAGCAAAGGCTGGTCGCGTTGAGTTCCGTGTGAACAAGGCTGGAATCATTCAGGCCCCCGCTGGTCGCGTTTCCTTTGAAGCAAATAAGATCGAAGAAAACGTGCGCACTGTAATTGACGCGGTATTGCGCGCCAAGCCTCCTGCTGCGAAAGGAACGTACATGAAGTCCGTGTACATTTGTTCCACGATGAGCCCAAGTATTCGAATAGACGTCTCATCGTTCAAGTAAGTTTCCGAGTCGTTCGTTTTTCATAGCGAATGAATTGGTTTTGGTGTTGTTTTGCTGATGGGTCGAAGACTGCTGGTACGGACCGGATCCGATAAATCCCGCATAGACTAGACCCCAGCTCATGTTAAACCGGGAGTCGAAGTAGAAGCCGACTTCCAGAATGAGGAAAGGGGGCAACATTGGATCTCGCAAATAAGAACCAATGGCGCGAACATATTGTCGGCTCTGTCGACAAGTCCAGCGCAGTTTTTCTGGCCCAATACTCCGGAATGACCGTTGAAGACCTCACAAGTCTTCGTCGGGGACTACGCGCAACAAACGCGGAGTTTCAGGTTGTCAAGAATACAATTGCCAAGAAAGCCCTTGAAGGCAAACCACAAGCGATCGTCGCTGAGTGGCTCAAGGGTCAAACTGGTATCGTATTCGCTTACGGCGATCCTGCTGCTGCTGCGAAAGTGCTTAGTGAAGTCGCTAAGAAGAACGAGAAACTCAAGATTCTGGGTGGTGCTATCGGCAGTGATAAGCTTACAACCAAGAATATTGAACTCCTCGCTTCGTTGCCGTCGCGCGACGTCTTGATCAGCAAAATCATTGGCTCCATGGTTGCGCCTCATCGCGGACTCCTTGGAGTTCTTCAAGGTGTGCCCCGTGCAATGGTTAGCGTGCTGAATCAGATTAAGGAGACAAAAGCAGCTAGCTGATAAGGCTTTCTGCTTGTAAATTTGGGTTAGATTTTTTATTTTTGTGCACTTAAGGAGAAATACAATGAGCGCAATCACTAAGGAACAATTTGTTGAGTTTATTAAGGGTCTTACACTTATCGAAGCTGCTGAGCTTGTTAAAGAACTCGAAGAAATCTTCGGTGTGTCCGCAGCAGCTCCTGTAGCTGTTGCTGCCGCTGGCGCTGCCGCTCCTGCTGCAGAAGCACAAACTGAATTCGAAGTGATCTTGAAGGCCGGCGGCGACAAGAAGCTGGAAGTCATCAAGGAAGTTCGTGCAATTACAGGACTTGGCTTGAAAGAAGCAAAGGACCTCGTTGAGGGTGCACCTAAGTCGGTTAAGACAGGCGTATCTAAGGCTGAGTCCGAAGAAATCAAGAAGAAGCTTACCGCTGCTGGCGCAACCGTCGAAGTTAAGTAACAACTTGATTTTTGAAAATAAGTTAATTTCTTGAGTCAAGCCAATCGAATTGTTTCGGTTGGCTTGACTTTTGCATGGGGTTGACTATTTTCCCATTCCTGAACAAAAAAGAGGATGTCAATAGTCCTGTTTCAGTTTGGTGAGTGAGTGTTTTTAAAGTGTTCTTCTGAGATGAGGGTGCTAAGATGCCGGGGCGTTTTGTTCCTGTGTCTTGGCATGCATGTTACCTCGAACGCATGGGGATCCTTGTATGTCTAATTTAGCGTCGAGTTTTGTTCGTCACCGCCGCAATTTTACGCGGTATCGGGATTTCAGTGCGACCTTGTCGCCTGTTGAAATGCCCAATTTGATCGAAATTCAAAAGCGATCGTTTGCCGATTTCTTGAAAGGAACAAACGCAGCGGATAAATCTTCGGAGGGAGGCCTCCAGGGTGTGTTCAAGAGTGTTTTTCCCGTCAAAGATTTTGAGGAAACGGCCTCTGTTGAATTTGTGAGCTATTCGCTTGAAGAACCTAAGTACAGTGAAGATGAATGTCGCTCAAAAGGCCTTACATATGCTGTGCCTGTAAAGGTTTTGGTCCGTTTGCTTATTTGGCGTGTTGATCGCGAAGCGGGAACAAAGTCGATTCATGGTTTTAAAGAGCAAGAGGTTTATTTCGGTGAGATTCCTCTAATGACTGAAACCGGTACCTTCATTGTGAACGGTACTGAACGCGTTGTTGTCTCACAACTTCACCGTTCACCCGGCGTATTTTTTGATTCAGATAAGGGTAAAACGCACTCGTCTGGAAAAATTCTCTATAATGCGCGTATCATCCCTTATCGCGGTTCTTGGTTGGACTTTGAGTTCGATTCTAAAGATATTTTGTATTGCCGTATCGATCGTCGTCGCAAAATGCCTGCGACAATCGTTCTTAAGGCTCTCGGTCTTTCCAACGAAGAACTTCTTGATTATTTCTATGATCGAGAGTCAATTGTCGTTGAAAACGGAGAATTTCGTCGTAAGTTTCTTCCAGAGAAGCTCGTCAACCGCAAGGCATCTTCAGATATTGCGGATCCTGATCCTAAGCGTAGAGGCGAAGTTCTTGTCAAGCGCAATCGTAAAATCACCGCACATCACATTCGCAAATTGACCGAAGCTCAAACCAAGTCCCTTCCTATGGACAAGGAAGAAGTTGTTAAAAAGATCATTGCTCGTGATGTAGTAGATACCGATACGGGCGAAGTACTCTTTCCAATGAATATGGAGCTTAGCGAAGAAATCCAAAAGGAAATTATCAAGCGCGGCATCGGAGAATTCGAAGTCTTTTTTATTGATGATATTAACGTGGATTCTGCTTTTCGTGACACATTAATGATCGATAAAACCTCATCTCAGGAGGAAGCGCTTTTCGAAATTTATCGTCGTTTGCGGCCAGGGGATCCTCCTACCCCGGAGAATGCACAACAACTTTTCCAAAATCTTTTCTTTGTAAAAGAACGTTATGACCTTTCCATTGTAGGTCGCATTAAACTCAATGAGCGTCTCGATCTTGGTATTCCCGTTGAGCATCGCACTCTTACGCGTGAGGATATTCTTGGAACAATCAAGATGCTTCTAGCTGTTCGTAGCAGTGGAAATGTCGACGACATCGATCATCTGGGCAATCGTCGTGTTCGTGCTGTTGGCGAGTTGCTTGAAAATCAGTATCGCATTGGTTTGACGCGTATTGAACGAGCAATTAAGGAGCGTTTGCAGCTTCAAGAGCTGGACAGCCTTATGCCGCACGATCTCGTCAATGCTAAACCCGTAAACGCTGTCGTGAAGGAGTTCTTTGGGTCGTCTCAGCTCAGTCAGTTTATGGACCAAGCGAATCCGCTCGCCGAGGTTTATCACAAGCGCCGTTTGTCGGCCCTTGGACCAGGCGGACTCTCGCGTGAGCGCGCTGGTTTCGAAGTTCGTGACGTGCATCCCACTCACTACGGACGGATTTGTCCAATTGAAACTCCTGAAGGTCCAAATATTGGTCTGATAGTTTCGTTGGCGTCCTATGCGCGTGTGAATCAGTACGGTTTCATCGAAACCCCGTATCGTGAAGTAAATGATCGTCAACTGACTTCCACAGTTCGCTACATGACATCGAGCGAGGAATGGAAAGATCACGTCTTGAATGGTGAAGCCGTTCCTCTGGTGATTTCTCAGGCTAGTGTTCCGATGGCAAGCGACGGTAAAATTGACAATACAAACCTGGTTCCTGCACGCCACTTGGGTGAAACAGAAACAGTTGCTGCGGAAGAAGTTACTCACATCGACGTAGCTTCATGTCAGCCGGTGTCCGTTGCAGCTTCACTTATTCCGTTTCTTCAAAACGATGACGCCCACCGTGCTCTTATGGGCGCTAACATGCAACGCCAAGGCTTACCTCTTCTCAGCACTCGCGCGCCTCTCGTTGGAACCGATCTTGAGCGCAAAGTTGCGGCCGACTCTGGTGTAACAAAGGTTGCAAAGCGTTCTGGTACGGTTATCCGCGTCGATGCTGAACGTATCGTGATCAAGGCTGATGAGATCGATTCCGACCCCACAGAAGTTGCTTCGGAAGTAGATATCTACAACCTTACAAAGTTCACCCGTTCCAACGTTGATACGTGTATCAATCAAAAGCCGATCGTTCGTGTAAATGAGAAAGTGAAGGCCGGTGACATTATTGCCGACGGTTTTTCTACTGAAATGGGCGAACTCGCACTTGGTCAAAACGTTGTTGTAGCATTCCTCCCCTGGAATGGTTACAACTTCGAAGACGCTATTGTTGTTTCTGAGCGGGTGGTAAAAGATGATCTCTTTACTTCTGTCCATATTCAAGAGTTTGAATGCGTGGCTCGTGATACTAAGCTCGGAAAAGAGGAAATAACCTCGGATATTCCGAATGTGGGTGAGGAAGCTCTCAAAAATCTGGACGAAGCAGGTATTGTACGAGTTGGTGCTGAAGTAAAACCCGGCGACATCCTCGTGGGAAAACTTACCCCTAAAGCCGAAACTCAACTGACACCTGAAGAAAAATTGCTCCGCGCAATCTTTGGCGAAAAAGCAGCAGACGTTCGTGAAACTTCGTTGCGAGTTCCGCCAGGGGTTACAGGAACCGTAATTGGCGCCAAAGTGTTCTGTCGTGAAGGGGCTGAGCCTGATTCTCGAATGCTGGAAGTTCAACAAGCAGAAGAGGCAAAGCTACGAAAAGATTCCGATGACCGCGTTGAAATCGTTCGCAAGTCCTCTATTGAGCGCTTGAAGACGCTTATTGCCGGTGAAATTGCTGCTGTATCTATTGAATCCAAGCATTTCGGCGAAGTGAGAAGAATTGAAAAAGGGCAAAAAATAACCATCGAAATTTTCGACGGAATGTCTGTTGAGCAAATTCGGAGAATTGAAGTCGTAGATCCCTCTAAGAGCGGCCTTTTGGGTAAGCTCAAAAAATCCATGGACACCAAGATTAATCTTGTGAAGTCTATGACTGATGAGCTGGTGAGTCGCTTGAAACGCGGCGACGAGCTGCCCCCAGGCGTAATCAAGATGGTCAAGGTTTACGTAGCAATAAAACGTCGTCTGCAGGTTGGAGACAAGCTTGCTGGACGTCATGGAAATAAGGGGGTTATTTCCAAGATTGCTGCTATTGAAGATATGCCATTCTTGGCGAACGGTAAGCCTGTTGATATCGTATTGAGTCCACTTGGTGTTCCTTCTCGAATGAATATCGGCCAGATTCTTGAAACACACTTTGGCTGGGCCGCTCGTGGTATCGGTGAGAAAATCAATCGCATGGTTGAAGAAGCGTGTCCACGGAAGGAACTTGAAGACTTTCTAATTAAGATTTGGGATGATCCCAGTGTGCACGACTTCGTGAGAAAGTGCGACTATGATGAATTACGCGTTTTCGTTCGCAAATACAAGGAAGGTGTAACTGTTTCAAACCCAGTGTTTGACGGTGCCTCGGAAAAGCAAATTGTTGATTATCTTAAACTTGCAGATCTTCCCGACAATGGTCAAGTTGAACTTTTTGATGGACGCTCCGGTGAGAAGTTTGATCGCAATGTTACAGTTGGTGTGATGTATATTTTGAAACTTCATCATTTGGTTGACGAGAAGATTCATGCACGCTCTATTGGTCCATACAGTTTGGTCACTCAGCAACCACTTGGTGGCAAGGCCCAATTTGGTGGTCAACGTTTGGGTGAAATGGAAGTGTGGGCACTTGAAGCATATGGAGCTGCATATTCATTGCAAGAATTCTTGACCGTGAAGTCCGACGATATCATAGGTCGTACAAAAATGTATGAGGCAATTGTTAAGGGCGAAAATATGATGCTTCCGGGCTTACCTGAATCCTTCAATGTGTTGGTGAAAGAAATGCAGTCTCTGGCTCTCGATGTAAATCTTATGCGACCTGATGGTGAAATTACTATCGAGGACTTGCAGCGAGAAGCATCAGATAATCAATGAATACGCCGACGAGGATTGAACTCGCGAGAGTTAGGAAAGGTTTTTCCATATGAACGAGAGTCTAAAGAATGTTTTTAGTTTTTTTGAGAAGCCGGTCGATCCTCTCAGCTTTAATGCTGTTAAAATCGGTTTGGCATCTCCCGACAAGATCCGCGAATGGTCTTTTGGTGAAGTAAAAAAGCCTGAAACGATCAACTACCGCACATTCAAACCAGAACGGGATGGGCTTTTCTGCGGTAAGATTTTTGGTCCGGTACGGGACTTCGAGTGTATTTGCGGAAAGTATAAGCGTAAGAAACACCGTGGCACTGTGTGCGAAAAGTGCGGCGTAGAAGTTATCGAAAGCAAGGTTCGTCGTGAACGACTTGGACATATTAACTTAGCATGTCCAGTTGCTCACATTTGGTTTCTAAAATGTTTGCCATCGCGAATTGGTGCCGCTGTCGATCTTTCTTTAAAAGATGTCGAGAGAATTCTTTATTGCGAATCGTATATTATTCTCGACCCGAAAGAAACGGATCTAAAGAAGAACGATCTACTTTCAGAAGAAAAATTGCGTGATAAATTGGCCCAGTTCGGAAACAACTCGTTCCGCTATGGAATTGGATCAGACGCGGTTCTCGATATGCTCCAAGGCTGCAATGTGTATGAACTGGCTCAGTATCTACGAGAGGCTCTCAAGGTCACGACGTCGGACGCCAACACCAAGAAGCTTATCAAACGGTTAAAAGTCGTGAACGCGTTCACTATTTCTGACAACCGCCCAGAATGGATGATGCTTACGGTTATTCCTGTATTGCCCCCAGATTTGCGTCCTCTAGTGCCGTTGGATGGCGGTCGTTTTGCGACATCCGATTTAAATGACCTCTATCGTCGCGTTATCAACCGCAATAACCGCTTGCTTCGGTTACTCGAACTTAATGCTCCCGACATTATCGTGCGTAACGAAAAGCGGATGCTCCAGGAATCTGTGGACGCGTTATTCGATAACGGTCGTCGCGGAAAAACATTCACAGGTCCAAACAAGCGTCCGCTGCGATCATTGTCCGACATGCTGAAAGGAAAAAGCGGTCGTTTCCGCCAAAACCTTCTTGGTAAGCGTGTGGATTACTCTGGTCGTTCTGTGATCGTTTGTGGTCCCGAACTCAAACTGCATCAATGCGGTTTGCCGAAACTTATGGCTTTGGAAATGTTCAAGCCGTTTCTTTTCAACAAGCTCGAGGAACGTGGGTTTGTCTCCACAATTAAGAGTGCAAAGAAGTTGGTCGAAAAAGAACGTCCCGAAATTTGGGACCTCGTTGAGGAAGTCACAAAGGAACATCCTGTTCTCCTGAATCGTGCTCCCACGCTTCATCGTCTCGGTATCCAAGGGTTCGAACCCGTGTTGGTTGAAGGTAAAGCGATTCAACTTCATCCCCTCGTTTGTCAGGCGTTTAATGCTGATTTTGATGGTGATACCATGTGCGTTCACGTGCCATTGTCGCTTGAGGCACAGGTTGAGGCTCGAGTGCTGATGATGTCGACAAATAACATTTTGTCACCGCAGCACGGTACGCCTGTTATCGAGCCGACAAAAGACATCGTTCTTGGACTGTATTATCTCACTCGAGAAGATCCTTCAGCCCTAGGAAGCGGGATGAAATTTTCAAGTGTTCGTCAAGCCTGTCAAGCGCATGATCACGGCATCGTCGAATTGCATTCCGTTGTGGATGTTCGCGTTCCGGCAGAGAATGGAAGCACTGAACACGTTAAGACGACCATAGGCCGCTGTATGTTATTCGATTTTCTATTCATCCGCGACAGAGACGATCGTAGCGAAGCCTATTTTCCGTTTTTCCAAGCTTTTAATAGGCCTCTGGATAAAAAGACTCTCGCTGTATTCGTGAACGAAGTTTACCGCATCTGCGGTCCTAAAGAGACGGTTCTAGTGGCTGATGCGCTTCGCGAATTTGGCTACAAATACGCCACAGCTTCAGGCATTTCTATTTGCTTGAGTGACATGGAAATTCCATCGGAAAAACCGGCGATTCTGACTCGGGCTCGTGAAGAAGTGAAAAACATCATGGAAGATTACGGCCGCGGTTTAACAACCAAGGGCGAAGTACACAACCGTGTTATTGATATTTGGTCTAAGGTTCAGGATGATATCGGTAATGCTATGGTTAAGAGAATTTCCAAGAAGAAGGTGAAAAACCCTGAAGGAAACGAGGTTGAAATTTCATCGTTCAACTCCATCTTTATGATGGCTGACTCCGGCGCTCGTGGTAGCAAGACCCAGATGCGCCAGTTAGCGGGTATGAAGGGATTGGTTGCAAAGGCTACGGGTGAAATTATTGAGACACCCGTGACAGCGTCACTGCGCGAAGGCTTCACTGTGTTGGAATACTTCATTAACACTCATGGTGCGCGTAAAGGTCTTTCTGATACAGCCTTAAAAACAGCATCCTCAGGTTATCTAACGCGTCAGCTGGTTGACGTCGCTCAGGATACTATTGTTTCCGAGTACGATTGTGGGAGCTTGGATGGCGTCGAAGTATCTCATCGAGTTGAAAACGGAAACATCACACAGAAGATTTCTTCGCGTGTCTTGGGACGTGTTTCTCTTTACGATGTCAACGATCCCAAAAGCGATGAGCTAGTTGTTGCCGCCAATGAGCAAGTTACAGAAGCTGTGGCTAAAAAACTTGATGTTTCTGATATCGATCGTATTCGCGTCCGCTCGGTGCTCACATGTCGAACGCGGCGTGGAGTTTGCGCAAAGTGTTATGGTCGTGACCTTGCAACCGGTCATTTGGTCAACGTTGGTGAAGCTGTCGGAGTCATTGCAGCTCAATCGATCGGTGAGCCTGGAACCCAGCTTACGATGCGTACCTTCCATCAAGGTGGTGCGGCCTCTACTCAAGCGATCCAGTCCTCATTTGAGGCGAAAGTCGATGGCCATGTTAGTTTCTCCGCCAACGCCAACTTCGTTAGTGGGGAGGAAGCAAATGCTCCTCGTACCGCTTTGGGGCGCAATGGAGAAATAATTGTTTTCGGTAAAGATGGTAAAGAACGCGAGAGACATGTTGTAGCGTATGGTGCGAAAGTCTACGTTCGGGACGGACAGACCATCAAGGTTGGCGAGAAACTCGTCGATTGGGATCCTCACAGTATTGTGATCATTTCTGAGGTTTCTGGTCGTGTTAAATATCAAGATCTCCATGATGCTTTGGAGGATCGCGCTGACGAAGCAACAGGTGTTGTTGGTAAAACTGTTAAGGAAGTCCGCGACACGAAGGTGCAACCGGCGCTTCTTGTTGTTGACGCCTCCGGCAAGGCTGTTCGCGTAACCGAAACCCGCGATGCTCGTTACGTTCTTCCTTCTGGCGCAACTATTGTTGTGGATGACGGATCCAATGTACAAATTGGTGACGTTCTCGCAAAGATTCCTAGAGAACAAGCGAAAACAAAAGATATTACGGGTGGCTTGCCTCGCGTCGTTGAGCTTTTTTTGGCCCAAAAGCGTCGTTCTTTTGCAATTATCTCAGAAATTGATGGTTTTGTGTCCTTTGGAGCCGACGTTAAAGGCAAACGTCGCGTGTTTGTGAAGCCCGAAGTTGGTGAGCAGTGTGAATATCTTATTCCCAAAGGCAGACATGTCGTTGTAACAGAGGGGGACTTCATCCGAGCAGGCGAACCTTTGGTAGATGGTCCACTGAACCCACATGATATTTTGCAGGTTCTTGGTGAAAAGGCATTGGCACGGTATCTCGTTAGCGAAGTTCAAGACGTATACCGATTGCAGGGTATTAGTATCGACGACAAACACATTGAGATTATTGTCAAACAGATGTTGCGTCGTGTCAGAATTAAGGACCCCGGAGATACTGAGTTTCTTCCTGCCGCTCAGGTTGAAAAGTGGACTTTCGAAGAACAAAATGAACTTGCAGTTGCGCGGGGTGCAAAGCCTGCGGTTGCTGAACCTTTACTTCTAGGCATTGCTCGTGCCGCATCGTCTACGGAATCGTTCATCTCTGCAGCTTCCTTCCAGGAAACAACGAAGGTTTTGACTGAAGCTGCAATGTCGGGCAAAGTTGATCACCTGCGCGGTCTCAAGGAAAACGTTATTATGGGTCGTTTGATTCCCGCTGGTACCGGCGTTCCTTCCTATAAGGAGGTCGGTATGTTTGTTGAAGGCCAAACTCTCGAGGCGGAACAAATTATCGAAGCAGCTACTCCCCAGCTTCTTGCTGGTAAACTGGGAGGTGGACATCACTCTCATCATCGCTTGTGAGCGGTGAGTGAGTTTCGTTTCACATACGTTCAACTTGTTGCAGAGAACCCTTGACAGGTATGTAAATGTTAAGTACGAGACGGTTCTCGTTTTGTGGAGACTGTTACCATGGAAAGTCAAAAGATTCGTATTCGTTTGAGGGGCTACGATGTTGCTCTTGTTGATCAGAGCGTGGCTCAAATTATTAACAAGGCAAAGGGAACTGGAGCTCGAATTGCTGGTCCCGTGCCACTTCCTACACGGATAAGTCGTTATACTGTGTTGAGAAGTCCACATGTAGATAAAAAATCTCGAGAGCAATTCGAAATTCGGACGCATCGTCGTCTCGTTGATTTGCTTGAACCTAAACAGCAAACTGTTGATGCTCTCATGAAACTCGACCTTGCTGCAGGTGTCGACGTCGAGATTAATCTTTACTGAGTAAGATACTGCTGGCCGTGGCAAGGCGTAGCAATTATCTCGAATGTACCGGGCTTTTGTTGTTATCCTCTGTTCTTGTTTTCAGAGGGTTTTGTTTGTAAATCTGGCTCTGCGAAATGGCATCCAGTAGGAGTAGTTTGCATGGTTCGTTACGCCTTTGTGAAGCTGGGAATGACCAGCGTATTCACTGACGCCGGCGAAGCGAAGGGCGTGACTGTTCTGAAGCTTCAGCCTGCAAAAGTTTTGCGGCATGAAAAGCTGAAAGACGGTCGCACTCTTGCGGTAGTCGAGTATGATGTTGGAAATCGAAAAAAACTTGTGCGCGGATACGTTGTAGCAAATTCGGCCGAGTATGAAGTTGGGAGTGCTTTGAAGGCTCCAAATTTTGAGATAGGAAAAACGGTTAAAGTCACCGGATTTTCCAAGGGACGCGGCTTTCAGGACGTTATTACCCGTCATGGTTTTTCTGGTGGACCAGCGGCCCACGGCAGTCGTTTCCACCGTGCTCCAGGTTCTATCGGCATGCGTACCCAACCTGGTCGTACACCCAAAGGTAGAAAACTTCCCGGTCAGGATGGAAACGTCCAGGTAAGTATCAAGAGCGCTCGCGTTGCTTCATGGTCTGCTGAGGAAGCAATCATTGCAGTCGTTGGTGGTGTTCCCGGTGCTTCCGGTCGTGTCGTTTTTGTTTGATGAAGCCGGAAAGAAGTGAGGTCTGGAATGCTTAAGAAAATAGAAAATATCCCAAGCTGGCTGGTAGAAGCTACCGAAGGAAACCTTGGTACACTTTGGCAGGTTGTGAAAGCCTACCGCGCAAATCGTCGTCAGGGGACTGTAGGTGTAAAAACGCGCTCTATGGTTCGTTCAACGGGAAAGAAACCCTACGGACAAAAGAAAACTGGTCAGGCTCGCCGGGGCTCCTTTGTGTCACCTCTCCACGTCGGTGGTGGTGTTGCTCACGGTCCTAAGGCGCGCGACTATCGTCAGCCCCTTCCTGAAAAAATGGCGCATCAAGCCCTTAAACTTGCACTTGCTAAACGCATGCAGGCGGGTCTTGTGTACGAAGGAAGCCTTGCCGTTGAGACAGGTAAGACAAAGGATGCCGCCCTTGTACTAAAGAGCGTTGGTGTGGAGGTGGGAAAGGTAATTGTGTGCCTTTCTGAACCCAGTGAAAAGACAATCCGCGCCTATCGGAATATTCGTGGTGTGGTACTCGTGTCGCCGAGTCAGCTAACAGCACTCGACGTCATGGAATCGCGTAACCTGGTCCTGGCAGCAGACGCCCTCAAGGCGATCGAAGCCCGGGTCTCCAAGTAAGAAAGGAGCGATGGTAATGCGCTTTGAAAATGTAATTCTTGGTTCAGTCCTAAGTGAAAAAAGCGTTGGCCTCTCCGAAGCTAAAGTTTACACACTTAAGGTGGCACTCAAAGCAACAAAGGATGATGTTCGCCTTGCTTTGAAAAATGTTTTCGGTGTTGATGCTTTGAATGTGAACACATCCATCACTCGTGGAAAGATCGTTCGTCGCGCTCGTAACCGTGGCGGTCGTCCTGTCGATGTTAAGCGTAGTAATGTCAAGAAAGCGTTTGTGACTTTGAAGGAAGGCCAATTTTTGCCTACCCCAGAACTTGCAGCGGCTGAGGCACAGTAATGATAGCCGTCAATAGGCGGTTAAAATGCGCGGAGAATTCCTCCATATCGCGCAGAAGTGAGGAGTGATATGCCAATTCGTCAGTTGAAAGGTTATACCTCGACGACGCGGTTCCAGAGTTTCGTGAAATATCGCGAAGTTCTGAGCGGACACGAGCCTTGGAAGGCTCTTACCGAACCAAATCCGTCGAAGGCTGGTCGCAACAACAGTGGACGCATTTGCGTTCGTCATCAGGGTAGCGGAAATAAAGTTCGCTACCGGGTGATCGACTGGAAGCGCACCCGTCAGAACGTTGAGGGAGTGGTGGAAACCATTGAGTACGATCCTAATCGCTCAGCGTTTATCTCCCTAATCAAGTTTATTGATGGAGATCGTCGTTATGTTCTCGCTACCGACGGTGTTACCATTGGTACCAAAGTCATGAATTCGCCAGAGGCTGACATCAAGGCTGGAAATAGTCTTCCTCTTGCTAAAATTCCCCCTGGAACTCAGGTTCACAGCATAGAGCTGAAGCCTGGTGCTGGTGCTAAGATGGTGCGTTCTGCTGGAGCCACAGCAACACTTGTGGGACGCGTTGAAGGAATGGCGCAGATCCGTTTGCCATCGGGCGAGCTTCGTGTGGTGTCAGAGAGTTGCATGGCAACTGTCGGAGCCGTTTCAAATGCGGATCATATGAACGTGTCCCTAGGAAAAGCTGGTCGCCGTCGTT
The DNA here is from genome assembly GCA_903932045.1 of uncultured Silvanigrella sp. Taxonomy (GTDB): domain Bacteria; phylum Bdellovibrionota_B; class Oligoflexia; order Silvanigrellales; family Silvanigrellaceae; genus CAIZES01. Next base: position 15,755 of record CAIZES010000027.1, read on the forward strand.
GGAAGGGCGTCCGCCCCTCAGTTCGAGGCGTTGCAATGAATCCTGTCGACCATCCTATGGGCGGTGGTGAAGGTCGAACAAGCGGTGGGCGTCATCCCTGTTCACCTTGGGGTCAACTCTCCAAGGGTCTGAAGACGCGTAAGAAAAAGAATTCGAGCGACGGTTTCATTATTAGTCGCCGGAAGAAGTAAGGGAGATTACGACAATGCCTCGTTCGCTAAAAAAGGGACCGTTTGTCGACGGTTACTTACTTAAAGCCACCGATAAAGTTCGCGGTTCAGGTAAAGTAATTAAGACTTGGAGCCGCCGTTCCACTATTGTGCCGGATTTTGTGGGTGTAACATTTGCGGTCCACAATGGTAAAAAATTTATTCCAGTGTATATCAATGAAAACATGGTCGGTCACAAGCTCGGTGAGTTTGCTCCGACGAGAACATTCTTTGGTCATGGCGCAGATAAGAAGGCCGGTTCCTCAGCCGCTTCATCTGCACCAGCCAAGAAGAAGTGAGAGGGGTGAATAATTATGGAAGCTAAAGCTTCTCATTACGCGGCTCGCTGCACAGCCCGGAAGGCTCGCTTGCTTCGTCCATTTGTTCTAGGAAAGTCGGTTGCAGACGCTATTGCAGTTCTTTCTGCGGAACGTCGTAGTGGGTCAGTTCCTACGATCAAACTCATTCGTTCGGCAATGGCTCAGCTGCCCGGAAGCGTTGCTGCTTCTGCTATCGTGGCTGAATTTGTGGTAAATCAAGGTCCGAAACGAACAATGTTCATGCCTCGAGCTCGAGGCAGCGCTTCTCCCATTGAGAAGAAGACGTCTCATTTGTCTGTTCGGCTTACGGTTGCGGAATAAAGGAGATCGACGTGGGTCAAAAAGTAAATCCTACAGGCTTGCGGCTCGGTATTAACAAAACTTGGGATTCTCGTTGGTTTAGCCGACGCGACTTTCCGAAGTACCTGAGCGAGGATCTCGCGATCCGCAGGTTTGTAAACAAAAAGTATGCTGAAGCTGGAGTTGCAAAAGTTGAAATCGAACGAGCTGCAAAGCAGTTGGTCGTGAAGTTACATTCCGCTCGTCCCGGCCGAATTATCGGAAAACAGGGCAAAGAGATTGAGACACTGCGTGACGAAATTCGCCGAGTAATTCGTTCGAAAGAGCGTAATGTTAAGGTGGATGTGTATGAAGTGAAGAATCCAGATGTAAATGCTCAGCTTTCAGCGATCAATGTTTCTCAGCAAATTGAGAAGCGAGTATCTTTTCGTCGTGCGATGAAGAAGGTGATGCAGCAAGCGATGAAAGCCGGTGCCAAAGGTGTCAAGGTTCGAGTTTCTGGCCGACTGAACGGTGCTGAAATTGCAAGAACAGAGTGGTATATGGAGGCTCGTGTGCCTCTTCATACTCTTCGGGCCGATATTGACTATGGATTCTCGGAAGCGTTCACAACATATGGCGCAATCGGCGTAAAGGTGTGGATTTTTCGCGGTGAAGTTTATGAAAAGGCCAACAAAACTGTTGGTCGTGCTGGTGAGGAGTAAAGTACCATGCTGTCACCAAAAAAAGTAAAATTTCGTAAGTCGCACAAGGGCCGAATTAGCGGCGTCGCGCAACGTTGTAACACAGTCGATTTTGGAGACTTTGCTCTTCAATCGGTTGAAGCCGGAAAGTTAACTTCGCGTCAGCTTGAGGCAAGTCGTGTGGCTTTAACTCGGCACATTAAACGTGGTGGAAAAGTCTGGATTCGAGTATTTCCAGATAAGCCTGTTACGAAGAAGCCTGCAGAAACACGCATGGGGTCAGGTAAGGGGGGTTTAGACCACTGGATTAGCCCTGTGCAAGTTGGTCGGGTTTTGTTCGAAATTGAGGGAGTCCCTCCTCAACTTGCTACAGAGGCGTTTAATTTAGCTGCGTCAAAACTTCCTTTTAGAACTCGTATTGTGCGTCGCAGTGAAATGATGTGGGAGGTCTAATCGTGTCCAAAGTTAATAAGTTTACTTCACTAAGCAGGATAGAAGCACAAAAAAAACTCGTGGACCTTCAATCAACGCTGACGAAGTTTCGTGTATCGGCAGATCCATCGTTGCTGAATGATAAGTCAGGCGTGATTGGTCTCCGTAACGACATCCGGAAATTAAGTCGGATTGTTGCGACCAAAGAGTAAGGATAGGCAAAATGAGCACGATTGAAATAAAAGTTAAGAAAAATCCGGTTCTAGCGGTAGTTGCTACGGTTTCAAAGGACGGCTGCACAGCGAAGGTGGAAGTGGAGCGTATTGTTCAGAATAAACTCTACGGTAAACGGCAACGTCGCGTGTCTGTTTTTCACGTGGATACTTCGGGTTTGAAGGTTGTTGCAGGCGATCAAGTCAGCATGCTTCCTTGCCGTCGTATTTCACGAACGAAGAGTTGGAAAGTTCTTGAAGTTGCGTCGGTAAAGAGCTAAGAGCTTTTGAACCGATTTTGTGTGAAACGAGAGGTGTAATGTGATTCAACCCGAATCGATCTTGGTAGCAGCTGACAACAGCGGGGCGCGTACCTTGAATGTCATCCGTGTGCTTGGCGGGTCATATCGTCGAAGCGCCAGTATTGGTGACCTTTGTGTCGTGTCCGTCCGGGATGCTGCGCCAGGTGGACGCGTAAAAAAAGGCGAAGTTCACAAGGCGTTGCTGGTGCGTACAAAAAAAGAGATCTCGCGTCCTGACGGATCTCGCATACAGTTTGACGAGAATGCTGTTGTTCTCGTTAAAGTCGTCAAAACTGAACTCGAGCCCATTGGAACGCGTATTTTCGGTCCTGTTGCCCGTGAGCTCAGGCAGAAAAACTGTGGTAAAATTATCAGTTTGGCTCCGGAGGTGCTGTAGCTATGGCAAATGAAAAATCTCCTTCGTCTGCTCCGACAGGAAAGAAAGCTTCTGGTGGAAAGAAGAGTAGTGACTACGGTGTGGTTGTAGAAAGAGGAGCGCATCAAAAAGGTGTTGTGCCTCGTTATGCGAAAAAATACTCTGAGGCGGCTTTTCCCGAGTTGAAAAAAAGACACGCCGATGTGAACGTTATGCGTTTTCCTCGGATAATGAAGATAGTTGTGAATAGCTGCCAGGGCGATGCAACACAAAATATCAAAGCACTTGAAGCAGCGGCTGCTGAGCTTGAAGCAATCACCGGCCAGAAGGCGGTATTTACTCGTGCTAAAAAGTCAATTGCGGCATTCAAACTCCGTGAAGGCATGCCTATTGGTGCCATGGTGACTTTGCGTCGAGAGCGCATGTGGGAATTTTACGATCGTCTTGTCTCCGTCGTGCTTCCCCGTATTCGTGACTTTCGGGGCGTTTCTCCGAACAGCTTCGACGGTCGAGGGAATTATTCCATTGGTCTCCGTGAGCAGACGATATTTCCCGAAATTGAGACCGATAAAGTCGATAAAACACGCGGATTGAGCGTGACTATCGTGACTTCTGCTGAAACCGATGACGCTGCCCGTGAGATGCTTGCTCTCATGGATATGCCCTTCAGGAAGTGAGGTGACCAATGGCACGTTTGGCTATGATTCATAAGGCAAATATTGAGCCGAAGTTTTCGACACGCAAAAAGAGCCGTTGCAGCCAATGTGGTCGTGCTCGTGCGTTCTATCGCGACTTTGGAATTTGTCGCATCTGTCTTCGGAAGTTGGCCCTTAATGGTCAAATTCCGGGAATGATCAAGGCAAGTTGGTAAGGAAAAATAAGCAATGAATATGACAGATCCTATTGCAGATATGTTGACAAGAATCCGTAACGCAAGTTCCGCTGGGTTAAAGTATGCGGTCATTCCTGCGAGTGGTCAAAAGATCGAAATTACAAAAATCCTTGAATCCGAAGGTTTCATTCGAGGATTTCGACTTGTGCGGGATGGTCGACAAGGAAAGATTAAGATTGCTCTAAAATACACAGTCTCTGGTGCGTCGGTTATTCAAGGCATTCGACGTGCCTCAACTCCTGGCTGCCGCTTGTACGCGTCGGTTGAGAATCTTTCTCGTCGACATGTTCGTGGTGTCGCGGTTGTTTCGACGTCAAAAGGTGTTTTGAGTGATTCTAGCGCAAAGGCGCAAAATGTAGGTGGCGAAGTTCTCGCTTACGTTTGGTAACATGTGGCTTAAGTGAAGGTGGCTTATGTCTAGAATTGGAAAGCATCCTGTGCAATTGCCTCAAGGAGTTTCCGTAAGAGTGACTGGTACTGTTATTGAAGTTGCCGGTCCAAAGGGAACTCTCAAGCGAGACATGTATGGGCGCGTTGAATTGAAACAGGACAAAAATGAAGTGTCATTAAAGCCTAGTGAAGGCATTGAGGGCAAGTATTGGGGACTTTATCGGACGCTCGTGGCGAATATGGTTGAGGGTGTGTCGAAGGGGTTTCGCACGGAACTTGAACTTCAAGGGGTTGGATATCGTGCCGCAGTCTCCGGCAAAAATCTGGAGCTTACAGTGGGGCTTTCTCACGGTGTAAAAATGAATCCTCCCGATGGCATCGGCTTTGAGGTGGATGCGAAGTCAGGCCGTGTTGCAGTGGTAGGTGCGGATAAAGAGCTGGTTGGACAGGTTGCGGCTAAAATTCGTAACATACGTCCTCCTGAGCCGTATCATGGTAAAGGTATTCGTTACGTCGGAGAGCAGATTGCAATTAAAGTTGGTAAGTCTGCGGCTGGTGGCAAGAAGTAATTGACGTTTTCTGTATGTGAGCAGAAAACAGGAGAGTTTTTATGTTCTGTGCTGTTAATAGAAGAAAGGTACGAGCGCTCCGCAAAATGCGTTTTTGGGGACGTCGTAACTCGAATTTGACTAAGCCTCGTCTTTGCGTGTTCCGCAGTGCGCGGCATATTCAAGCTCAAATTATTGATGATGAAAAACGATTGGTGCTCGTTTCCGCGACTTCCGTGGAAAAAGAATTACGAGCATCAGGCTTACGCGGAAAAGAAATGGCTGCGAAGATTGGCGCAACTGTTGCTGTTCGCGCTCTAGAGGTCGGACTCAGAGATGTTGTGTTCGACCGTAATGGGTTTGGCTATCACGGTCGAATTCAGGTTCTTGCAGATGCGGCCCGTGAAGCTGGGTTGCAGTTCTAACAGGGGAATGCATAATGAATATGATGCAGACGAAGGAAGATAAGAAGGATCGTTTTGAGGACCGTGTCGTCAGCGTATCGCGTGTTTCAAAAACGGTTAAAGGCGGTCGCCGAATGTCGTTTTCGGCTCTCGTAATTGTTGGTGATCGTCAAGGAACCGTTGGTTTTGGTCTTGGAAAAGCGGCCGAAGTTCCAGAAGCGGTTCGGAAAGCCGTCGCACAAGCACGCAAATCACTTATTACGATCCCATTCGAGAATGAGTCGATCCCAGTTCGAGTTCAAGCTAAGTACGGAGCGTGTCAGGTTCTTCTTGCTCCGAATGCACAGGGGTCTGGTGTAGTAGCTGGCAGTGCTGTTCGTGCGATTGCGGAACTAGCTGGCATTCCGAATGTTATGGGAAAGATTATTGGCAGTCGAAACCCTCACAATGTTGTTAAGGCAACCTTTTTGGGGCTTTCGCGGTTGACTACCGGCGATCAGTACAAAGATCTTCGGAAATAACGGGGAGGAGTTCTTAATGGGATCCATTGAAAGCTCAAAATTGAAAGTAACGTTGGTTCGTAGTTTTGCAGGGCGTAGTGAAACCCAGCGTCGCACGTTGCGCTCGCTCGGTCTAGGTAGAATTGGGTCAAGTAGGGTTCTTCCCAATCTAAATCCAATTCTAGGACAAATTAACAAGGTAATTCAGTTTGTGAAAGTCGAAAGCGCTGAGTAACGGCAGTGCTGCGGAGGAATTTTTTGTGAAAATTGAAGAACTTAAGCCGAACCTCGGTGCAACGAAAAATCGGCGTCGTCTCGGGCGTGGTCCTGGTAGTGGGTGGGGAAAAACCGGTGGTCGTGGAGGAAAGGGACAAACTGCACGTAGCGGTAGTTCAATTCCAGCTGGATTTGAAGGTGGACAGACCCCATTGTATGCGCGTTTGCCAAAGCGTGGGTTTGTAAATGTTCACGCCATACCGGTAATTGCTTTAAATCTTTGTGATCTTGGCGATCGCATTGAGAATGGATCTCTCGACGCAAAGAAGGTCGTCGGTTCCGCCGGCTTTCTAAAGATTCTTGCCGAGGGTGACGTACCTGAGGAGCTTAAATCGGTGAAGGGTGCTAAGCTTTCTGAAGGTGCACGCAAGAAGCTTATTGCCCGGAGTGTTAGAATCGAGGAGTGAGCAACGAATGGCTGCAATTGGTGTTGGTTCTGCTGAAAACGTTCTTCTGAAGCGACTGTTGTTCACTGTTGTTGCACTTTTGATCTTTCGTTTGGGAGTGCACATTCCAACACCTGGTGTAAATGCCCAGGCACTGGTGCAGCTTACAAGCCAACCCGGAGGAGGGTTGCTCAAAGTTTTGAATATGTTTTCAGGCGGTGCCTTGAACCGTTTTTCGATTTTCGCACTTGGGATTTTTCCATACATCTCTGCAAGTATTATTGTTCAGATTATGGCTGTTGTACTCCCCGCTCTCGAGCAGTTACAAAAAGAGGGAGGCGTTGGACGGCAAAAACTGAACAGAATTACGCGAACGTTGGCTTTGGGGCTTGCGCTTTTTCAGGGGTTCGTTTTTGCGACAGGTCTTGAAGCGGTTCCGGATACCGCTGCTGGAGCAGTTGTTCTTGAAAAAGGAATAGGGTTCCAGCTTCTTTCTGCGCTTTTGCTTGCTGGCGGGACTGTTTTTGTTATGTGGATTGGGGAGCAAATCACAGAAAAAGGTCTCGGAAATGGTAGTAGCCTGCTGATTTTTTCTGGAATAGTAGCGTATTTTCCTCAGAATTTGGGTTTGGTTGTTGCTGATCTTGGACAGGGAAAAATTTCCGTTTTACACGCATTATTTATCCTAATTCTTGCTGTGACTTCCGTTTTCGGTGTTGCATTTATTGAGCAAAGTTATCGAAAAATTCCGATTCATTATGCACGTCGAACAATCGGCAAACGTGTCATGTCCGTTCAGGCTAGTCATTTGCCAATGAAAGTTAACATGTCAGGGGTAATTCCGGCGATTTTCGGAAGCACGTTGCTTGCAGTTCCCGCAACCTTTATGGGTTTTGCTGGGGGTCGTTCCGGTAACGTTTGGATTTCGGATTTGATGCCTAGCCGTTGGTTATATAATTCATCTTTTGCTTTGTTGGTTATTTTCTTTTGTTATTTTTACACTTCAATTGTTTTTAAACCGGATGATATTGCAGAAAATCTGAAGCGTCAGAACGCGTATATTCCTGGAATTCGTCCCGGAATAGAAACGTCAGATGCTTTGGATATGGTCGTGACACGTCTAACGTTGGCGGGCGCCGTATACATGAATCTTGTCTGTCTTTTGCCTGTAATTGTTTTTAAGCAGTCTGCGGACTACCAGTTTTCGCTTGGTGGTACTTCGCTTCTGATTGTTGTGGGCGTTGGGTTAGACACGGTTCGTCAGGTCTCTGCTCAACTGGCAACTCAGCGATATGAAAATCTAAGCTTTTTTGGCAAGCCGCAGGTGGATTCTGATGCTGCGGTTTCTACATCTGGTTCTCTAGAGCCAAGGAACTGAGTCATTTTGGAGTTTATGACATGAGCGCAAAGGTCTTTGTTTTTTTGGGCCCCCCCGGGGTTGGCAAGGGAACGCAGTGTTCGCTTTTGGTCGAGCGGCTCGGAGTTAAGCATGTTTCAACAGGAAGTATAATTCGTGAGGAAATTGCGGCGGCTTCGGAGTTGGGCAAGCAAGTTAAAGATTTGGTGCAGGGAGGCGGTCTCGTAGAGGATGCGCTACTTTTTTCTTGTTTGAATGCATTCTTGCATCGATGCGATTTGAGTTCGGGGATCTTGCTGCTGGATGGGGTACCACGTACTGTTTCTCAGGTGACGACCCTTTGTTCGGTTTTGTCCGGTATGGGTTTGGAAATTGCGGGGGTTATTTCGTTAGCTGCTTCAACGGATGAACTTGTCATTCGTTTTTCGAAACGATGGACTTGTGCTTGTGGCAACGTTACTTCTCTTGAATTGGAAGCCTATGCAAACACACAGGCCTGCCTTAAGTGTGGAAAAGTTGGCCTCTTTTCTCGTCGAGAAGATGACCAGACTCAAGTTGTTTCCAGGCGAATGGAAATATATCGAAATGAAACTGAGCCAATATCCGAAATTTATCGTAGAACTGGAAAACTTCGGGAAATCAGTGGATTGAGAGCAGTTGAGCTCGTGTATGTGGACGTTGCGCATTGTTTGGTTGAAATGATGTAATTGGGACTTGATCTGTTTGTGAATTTGAGGTAGCGAGATAACCTTGTTTGTTTGAGTGTTTCTAGGAGCGTAGCAGTATATATGGATCGTGACGATCGAATTGAGTTTGATGGTACCGTCGCAGAAAAGCTTCCGAACAATATGTTTAGGGTAGAGCTTGAAAATGGGCATAGAATACTTGCACATGTGTCTGGGAAGATGAGAATGAATTTTATCAATATTCTACCGGGAGATAAAGTTCGCGTTGAAGTGAGTCCTTATGATCTTGGGCGTGGGCGAATTGTTTTTCGGTCTAAGTGATTGGCATTTGATGGCACTTTCGAGGGTATTATGAAAGTTAGAGCTAGTGTGAAACCAATGTGTAATAAGTGCCGTGTTATTCGGCGTAAAGGTGTTGTCCGCGTGATATGCGAAGTTGTGACGCATAAACAAAGACAGGGTTAAGGGACTGGAGGACAATCGTGGCACGTATTGCCGGTGTTGATATTCCGCGTAATAAGAGAATCGAAATTTCTCTTACGTACATATATGGAATTGGAAAAAGGACGAGTCAAAAAATTCTTGAGAAGTGCGGTATTGAAAGAAACACGCGCACGCATCTTTTGAACGACGATCAAGTAAATCAGCTTCGTAAGGCAGTAGACGCAGCATGTACTGTGGAGGGTGATCTTCGTCGTCTAGTAGCGTCTAATGTTAAGCGTCTTATGGACTTGGGTTGCTACCGTGGTCTTCGTCATCGCAGAGGACTTCCTGTGCGTGGGCAGCGTACAAAAACGAATGCGCGTACCCGCAAGGGGCCAAAGAAGACAGTGGCGAATAAGAAGAAGTGATTACGGAGTTTGGGTGATTTCATGAATACAAATGCAACAAAAGCTGTGGCTTCGAAAAAGAAGCGCGTGAAGAGAAATGTTCCGTCTGGCGTTGCGCACGTTCAGGCAAGTTTCAACAATACGATTGTTACATTTACCGATAATGCTGGGGATGTAGTTTGTTGGACGACCTCCGGTAGTAAGGGTTTTTCTGGTTCGCGTCGTAGCACGCCATTTGCTGCGCAGATGGCTGCCGAGGATGCTGCTCGCAAGGCAATGGATTTGGGAATGCGCACCTGCTCTGTGATCGTTGCTGGTCCCGGTTCAGGTCGAGAGTCTGCCGTGCGGGCGATCGCTGCTGCGGGAATGAGAATTATTGCAATCAAGGATGCGACACCAATCCCGCACAACGGGTGTAGAGCGCCGAAACGTCGTCGTGTTTGATTATTTTCGTCAAATTGGAGAATAAACAGTGGCAAGGTATACTGGACCTCAATGCAGGCTCTGTCGCCGTGAAGGCGTCAAGCTCTTTTTGAAGGGTGAGCGATGCTATTCCGATAAGTGTGCAGTTGATCGTCGTAAAACTGCTCCGGGTCAGCATGGTGCAAGACGTGGAAAACTGTCTGACTACGGTGTTCAGCTTCGCGAGAAGCAAAAAATTCGTCGTATTTACGGTGTGCTTGAAAAACAGTTCCGTCGAACGATGGCGGAAGCTACTTTGAGTCGCGGAAAGACCGGCGAGGTATTGGTTCAGCGACTCGAAATGCGGCTCGATTCGGTGATTTTGCGCCTTGGCTTGGCGTTAAGTCGAAATGGAGCACGGCAACTTGTTCGTCATAATCATATTAGGGTCAATGATCGTCTGTTGAATATTCCATCTGCTCTAGTTTCAGTGGGTGATAAAGTGACTGTTGGTGAGGCTACTCGCTCCATGCCTGCAGTTACACTGGCGCAGGAAGTTGCTAAACGCGAAGGACATGCTGTTCCAAGTTGGCTAAAGTGGGATTCTTCTTCTTTCACCGGCGAAGTGCTATCTAAGCCGCAGCGTGATGAGGTTCCTCTGCCGGTTAAGGAACAGTTGGTAGTTGAGCTTTACTCCAAGTAGTCAAGTAGAGTTTGGGTGCTGATTTTTTGTGAAGCCGAAGTGGATCGTGTAGCGAGTTAGGGGAACGCATGCAAAGCAACTGGAAGGCGCTTGTAAAGCCGCAGTCTATTGAAAAAGAGGATGTGACTCGCACGAGTGGTAGGTTTGTGGCAAAGCCGCTTGAGCGTGGATTTGGTTTGACTCTTGGAAACGCCTTAAGGCGCGTTCTTTTATCGTCCCTCCAGGGTTCTGCTGTTGTGGGACTTCGGATAGAAAGTGTTCCTCATGAGTTTTCAACCGTGGCGGATGTTTCTGAGGATGTGGCAGAGATTGTTCTCAACTTGAAGGCATTGGACGTGTGGCTCGACGGCGAGAACGAGAGGGTTGGCATCATTGATGTTGTCGGTCCTAAAGTAGTTACCGCTGCTGATTTGAAAGGCGACGGTGTTCTTCGCGTTTTGACTCCTGAGCAGGTCATTTGCACTGTTGGTGCGGGTGGTCGTTTTCGCGCAGAGATTTTTGTTCGAAGCGGTAAGGGGTATCTTACTGCCGACGTGGTGAAGTCTAGTAGTGGTTTGCCTGCAGATGTAATTCCTATGGATGCAGTTTTCTCACCAGTCAAGCGCGTGACTTTTTCTGTGGGGGAAACCCGCGTTGGGCAGAGCACTGAGTTTAATAAGCTTGTGCTCGAAGTTGAGACGAATGGTGGAATAAGTGCAGAAGATGCCGTAGCGTACGCTGCAAAAATTCTTAAGGAACAGCTTTCGGTTTTTGTGAACTTCCAGGAAGCCGAGGACGATCAGCCTGTGGTGGAAATGGTTAAGTTGGATGCTCGACTCAACGAGAATTTGTATAAATCTATTGATGAGCTGGAACTTTCCGTTCGTGCAGCAAATTGCCTTGAGAACGCTGGAATTCGATATGTTGGCGAACTGGTGACAAAGTCCGAATCGGAAATGCTTAAGACAAAGAATTTTGGGCGTAAGACGCTTAATGAGATTAAGGATTTGCTCGCAGAAATGGGGCTGCATCTGGGTATGAAGATTGAGGGATTCGATCCAGGAGCGATCCGAGAACGTGAGTACAAGAGGAATGAAGTATGAAACATAGAATGGGATATCGCAAGTTAAACCGTGATTCAGCGCAAAGAAAGGCTCTTCTGAGAGGGTTGAATACAGAGCTTATTATGCACGGACAAATTGTCACTACTCTCGAAAAGGCAAAGGAACTGCGTTCCTCGATTGAGAAGCTGGTAACTCTGGCTCGGCAAGACTCCGTTGCGAATCGCCGCCTGGCGTCGGCTGCACTTTATGGTGCAGATGCTGTGCGTAAGTTGTTTGTTTCGGTTGGTCCAGCGAATGCGACTCGACCAGGCGGGTATACACGGTTGATGCACCTTGGTTTTCGTTCCGGCGACCATGCTCGTCGTGCTGTAATTGAATTTGTGGAGCCATCTCTTCTGATTGAGGGTTTGGCAAGTTCGGCATCTAAGGCTGCTGAGTAACGATACGAGTTGATTTTTGTGGCGTGCTCAACGTGAATCTCATTGTTGCTAAACATCTGGGAATTGTGCACTCAGTCAGGCATTTTTGACAGTCGGAACGATACCTCTCCATCCAGACGAGTATCTGGCCTGGAAACTCACTTGAAGACTCTGGAACTAAGTTTAAGTTTTCAGGCAGGCTACATTCAGCAGTCTACTTGGCTTAAAAACTCGACTGAGTATTGTTTTTTATAGTTCGTGCCAAGGATTATCAGAGTTCTTTGCACAGAATAATTCATTCGCAAGTACGAACAACGTCCACTCCCTCGAAACTTAGACCTGACTTCCGCGTTTAAAAATGAGGCATAATTCTATTTGTTATAGCCGCACATGAGTATTTGCCAAGTGAGAGAGGCGAGATTTCAAAGCACGTGGGCACTACCAGTTTTTTCAGGGCTGCGGGATTCAGAGGCGGGTGACACTCGCTTTGTGCCCACATTCAGCAGGCTGCCTAGGTAAAAAACTCTGCCGAATATCGCTTCTGGTAATCCGGGCCAAGCACCATCAACGTTTTTTGCACAAAATCATTCATGCGAAGATACTTATACTCGTAGCAGCCTTTTTCGCCAATACGAATAACGTCTACTCCCTCAAAATTCAAGTTCACCCAGTTCATGGTTGGTCGCTTGGTGGGC
>CAIZES010000028.1 GCA_903932045.1 uncultured Silvanigrella sp.
CTCCGCTACCCACAGATTCCTGTGTGGAGCCAAAAGTTTTTTATTGCTCTTGGAGCTGGGTTCGCATTTATGGGCGAACAAGTGCGCGTTGAGGTGGGAGAACAGGAATTCTACACCGATCTGATTTTCTATCACACTAAACTCCACTGTTATGTTGTCATCGACCTAAAAACTGGCGAATTTACGCCAGAGCACAAAACCGTTCAACCGGAGAGTTGTTCCGAAGATTCCTGCCGGCTATTGGCAGAAATCGATTGAAGGAGCTACGACGAACGTTGAAGGGTCAGCCAGTCCTACGAGCAATGTTTGCGCGAATCGATGATGTTGCGCAGGCTTTAAACCCCATAATCAGAGGGTGGCTTAATTATTATGGGCGATTTTATCCTTCAGCTCTCATACCTCTCTGTTGCTATTTTAACGAGAGGTTAATGATTTGGCTGAAGGAAAAATATCGTCGTAGTAGAAAGGGTGGTAGCAAAGCGCGGGCTTATCGTTTTTTGAGACGAATCCATAAGACCCGGCCTACGCTTTTTTCTCATTGGAAAAATGGATTGTCGACGTTCTGATAGAAGCGGAGTGAATCGAGAGATTCCCGCTCCGTTTTGCGAGGGGCTGAGGGTGAAATTCCCTCGGTCTACTCACCAGAGGGGCTGGGGGTGAAATTCCCTCGGTCTACTTTTTTCGATTCCACAAACATCAGGCTCCAAATTGTGTTGGCAGTCAGGAGGGAATTTCTTCAGCCGAAGGATTCTCATTCCAGTAGGGCGCGACGCAAATATTTTCTGACAAAGATGGAAATGGCAAGTGCGTTGTAGCGTTGTTCTCTCTGTGGATGGCAATGGCAATTGCAGGTTTTTGAGAAAGATTGTGAATTGATTCAATAATGATGTTTTCCTGCGATGTGGGTATATGACTGGTGCATTCGTCGATGCAAATAAAGGGAGCCGCGGTAAGAAGAGCTCGAGCAATAAGAAAACGTTGCCTTTCGCCTCCACTCAAATTGCAGCCGCCTTCTCCTAAATATGTGTTGAGTCCGTGTGGTAAATTTTGGAACCATGCATGCAGTTCAACGGTTTTTAGCGCATCAATAAGAGCGGCATCGGATGCCGAAGAATTTGCAAGAACAAGATTTTCTCGAATGGTATTTGCAAAAATGTGATCGCGATTGCGAGCGGCTGTTATTGTTTGCGAAGCTAAGCTTGTTTGGCCCTTTACAGGAGTCACAATGCCAAGAAGAATATTTAGAAGAGTGCTCTTTCCACATCCTGAAAAACCAGAAACACATGTAACAGTTTTGTGAGGAAAAATTGCAGAGAAATTTGTAAGAACGTTTTCCGGATTCCCGGCATAGGCGTGTGTGATGTCTTGACATTCGACTGCAACGCTGTGATTCGGATTTATAATGCGCGATAAAAGCGTGCATTCTGCTTGTGGAACAATGAGTTCTTGAATACGTCTTGCGGCTTCGCGACATTCTAAAAGAACATCAATTGCGTTTCCTACGGATGCGGTGAGTTCGTACGCAGCGAGGCAGGCAAAGGCGAATGCCGCAGTTTCGGGAGCGGTAAGAGTTCTCTGTGAAATACTCTTTGTAAGGATTGGTAGTGTGATGCAAAGAGAAACTGGTGCCGAAACTGTTGATACAAATGATTTTAGTGACTGCATATTTGTTGATGAAATATTAAGGGCGGCGTACTTACTGGTTTTCGTCGAGAACATTGTTAAAATTTGTGCAGCGGTTCCTGTATATGCTAAGTCGTTTCTGAGCAATGCGAGATTTCCGAAGTGGCGGCGAATTTTTGATTTTTCCAATTGCAGCTGGTGTGCTTTTTTGTGTCGAGCGAATGCCAGCGCTGCTGGCAGTGTGAATCCCAATAAAAACTGCGTGAGAGCAGCAGCAAAGCCGGCTGTTGTGCTTATCATAAATAGCATAGGCCACAAAAATAGGCACCCAATAATGGCGTTTGAAATGGGATATATTCCTCGAATAAAGCGGTCACCTATGGTGTCGACATCTTGTAGAAATCGACCAAGAAGTTCTGCAGAGTGAGAGCGGGAGAGAGGTGATGTATCACGTTTTGAAAGTTCACTGAGAATATTGGCGCGAATAAGCGCAAGATGATGCAAAGTTTGTGAATGTGAAAGCAAACGCTCTGAATAGCGAAATACTGCTTTTGTAAGTCCAAAAAAGCGCACACCAACAATTGCAACGGAAAGTACGGCGAGTGATGGATGTTGGGCTGCTCCTGTGATGAGCCACGCCGATGATGCAAGCAAAGCAATTCCCGAAAACGAAGTTAGGAAGGAAAGTGATATGGGAAAAAGTGTGCTGCAAAATTTTTTCATGGAATATTTTCCATAGGATTTTGCTCGCTGATCCCGTTTTGAGAGAAACAAAAAACACGGTTGCACAGTGAAAGCGTGCTCTGGCGATGAGTGATAATAATGAGAGTTCGAGACGCAGCAAGTTGTTCAATACCTTTGTGCACAATGGCCTCAGTTTCCGAGTCCAAATGGGCGGTGGGTTCGTCTAAAATGAGAAATTGTGATGGTGTGAGAAATGTGCGTGCCAAAGCAACTCTATGGGCTTGTCCCGTGCTGAGAGTGATTCCGTGTTCGCCCACAAGAGTGTCGATACCTGCGGAAAGCTTGCTGAGGACTGCTGTGAGTCCGGCGTTTGCACAGGCTTCGGCAATTTGTTGTTCAGAAATAGCGGTGCGTCCCAAAAGAATATTTTCACGTAAAGTTGTTGCAGCCAAAACAGGATGCTGTGGAATTGTCACAAATTCTTCATGCCATGCATGGTTGGTAATGGATGTTGAGTTTCGAGTGTCTAGCAAGATTGTGCCAGAGTAGAGCGGAAGGTGTCTTGCAAGAAGTAGGCAGAACGTTGATTTTCCAATTCCCGAGGGGCCAATGAGTGCAATGCGGTCGCCTTTGTGAATTGTGATGGAGATACCCTTTAAAACATCGGATTGAGATGTTGGATACCGAGTGGATGCCTTTTGAAGACACAGTGTTTTCCAGTTGCTGGGAAAAGCTATTGTCTGCATTGGTGTGGTATTGTGAAGTTCGGACGGAAGTTCGGACGGAAGTTCGGACGGAAGTTCGGACGGAAGTTCGGACGGAAGTTCGGACACTACCCCAGGAACGGGAATATCTAAGAACAAGCGGATATCGTTCATGGCCTCAATTCCAGAAACCGATGCATGAAAGGCGCTTCCTAGGTTGCGGAGTGGGATGTAAAATTCAGGTGCAAGAATGAGAATTGTCATTGCTGGCAAAAATTCCATTTTGCCATTAACAAGGCGCAAACCAATTTCGACAGCCAAAATGGCCGTGCTGATTGTGGCAATAAATTCCAGAGAAAAAGCAGATAAGAACGCTATTTTTAGAATTTTCAGTGTGGAATGGCGGTAGTTTTCACCTGCCAAAAGGATTTGTTCGGACGCTTTTTCTTGGGCATGAAAAATACGAAGAGTTTCCCATCCACGAAGTAAATCTGAAAAATGCTTTGCAAGACGTTCAAGGTGAAGCCATTGTTTTTGAGCGCTGTTGGCTGCTGCTGAGCCAATGAGTGCGGCAAAAAAAGGAATGAGCGGAGCTGTTATTAACAACACAATGGAGGAAAGAGGGTCTTTGGTAAGTACAAAAATAAAAATAACGGTGGTTGTTGTGCTTGCAGAAATGAGTGCTGGTATGAATGAGCGAAAGTAGGGCTCTATGCTATTTGTTTTTGCGTCGTGGAGTTCGCTTAAAATAGCCGGTGAAAAATGGTGCGGAAGATGTGCTTTTAAGTTTAGAACATGTTGTGCAATTTGATTCCGAAACGAGCTGGATACCGAATTGGCAAGACGGTTGGTGTTCCGTTCACGTATCCATTGTGTGCTGGCGCGTGCTATTGCAAACATTAAAAACAGGGTCAAATAGTGTGAGAAATTTTTTTCGGCATCGAAAAAAATGGAGTTGAGAGCATTTGCCAAGAACCATGCCTGCGTTACAGAAAAAACAGAAACAGACGTCGCGCAAATAAATTCAACCCAGAAACTGCGGCGTTTTGCAAAAAACTCTCTATTCAGTTCCTGATGGAACTTCATGGGACCTCATTTGCTTAGTAAATGATATTGGAGTTGCGTGTGATGCGCTTGCGAAAAATCCAGTATGTCCATCCTTGGTACACCAAAACAAGGGGCACAAAAATAAGTGCCACAAAGGACATTATTGTGAGTGTGTAAGGGGACGACGACGCAGTGTGTATGGTGAGGTTAAAATTCTCGCCCAATGAAGAGATCAAAACATTTGGAAAAATGGCTTGAAAAACAGTGACAACAAAAAGAACAAGTGTCAGCGAAGAAAGTGCAAAGCTCCAACCCATGCGCTCTTTTCTCATGAGCCAGCCGGGAGCAGCAAAGGTGACCAATGTGAGAACGCGCAGAACCTGAGAGAGAATGCGATTTTCGGATGACACGGGGAAGGTTGCATATAAAACAATGAGAAGAGCAAATGCAAGATAGCGAATGATTGTTGCGAAACGGATGGCGCGAGTGCGAATTTCTGCCTCGGTTTTAAGACTCAAAAAGAGTGCACCTTGGGTAAGGAAGAGAGTGAGAGAACAAAGTCCACCAAGCAATGCAAACGGGCTAACAAGGTCCAGAACGCCGCCCGCAAAAATGGCGCGAGAATTGAAAGGCAGGCCGCGCACAAGATTTGCAAAAACAACACCAATCAAGAGTGCGGGAAGGAAGCTGCCAAACGCAATAAGCCAATCCCAAAGGTTGCGCCACTTCGGACTTTTGTCTTTGCTGCGGAATTCCAGGCCAACGCCGCGAAGGATAAGGCCAAGCAAAAAGGCAACAAGAGGGATATAAAAGGCACTAAAAAGCGAGGCATACCAAGCAGGAAATGCAGCAAACATAGCACCACCGGCGGTAAGGAGCCAAACTTCGTTGCCATCCCAAACGGGGCCAATTGTGTTGATAATGATGCGACGTTCGGTGTCGTCCTTACCTAAGAATGGAAGGAGCATGCCAACGCCGTAGTCGAAGCCTTCTAAAACGAAGAATCCTGCAAACAAAACACCAATGAGAAGAAACCAGAGAGTATTGAGATCCATAATATGCTACCCTGCTACCTTTTGTGAGTTATCGTTGTTGCTCAATGCGAGTGCGTTCATTCAAAAAACAACCTTCAGTTTTGCTGTTAGCGTTGCGGTTAACGTTGCGGTTAACGCTGCGGTTAACGCTGCGGTTAGTTATGTTCCAAGTTTTCCTCAATAGGACCAGCCTTCGCCGTTTTTGTTAAAAGCCAAATATCAACCAGCATCAGCGAACCATACAGCAAAGTGAACGTAACCAGTGAAAACAAAACCATGCCTGCGGTGACGTTGGGTGAAACCGCGCTGGAAGTTTTTAAAACCTCCCACACAATCCAGGGTTGGCGTCCGAGTTCGGTGAAAATCCATCCCGTGGAATTGGCAATATAAGGCAAAAGGAGCGATGCAAAGAGACCCCACAGCACCAATTTATTGCTGGCAAGCTTGTTGCGCATTGCTAACAATAGCGATAGCGCTGCAATTCCAATCATGGCGAATCCTACGCCAACCATTGTGCGAAAAGTCCAGAAGGACAGAAATACCGAAGGAACATAATCGCCAGGGCCGTGCTTTGTTTCCATTTGTGCCTGGAGCTCATTAATGCCTTTCACTTCACCTTCAAAGCGATTGTATGCCAAAAAGCTGAGTGCCCTGGGAATGCGAACGGTGAAAATGTCTTGTTTTTTTTCTTCATCAAAAATGGAAAAAAGAGCCAAGCCTGCAGGGTTTTCCGATTTCCAAAGAGCTTCGGCAGCAGCCATTTTCATGGGCTGAACTTTAATCATGTATTGAGCTTGTCCGTGTCCAATAAGAGCAACCAAGCTTGTTGCGACAAGAGCAATCACGGCTCCAACTTTAAAAGAACGATTAAAAAAGTCGGAATGCGATTTGCGAAGCATGTGCCATGCACTGATGCCCATTACAAAAAATGCTGCAGTGGCAAGTGCAGATGTAATAACATGGGGGAATTGCCACCAAACATGCTGATTTGTAATTATGGCCACGAAGTCGTTCATGATGGCCTTGCCGTTTTGAATGGAAAAGCCTTTAGGGACTTGCATAAAACTGTTGGCGATGAGAATCCAAAGTGCCGACAGATTTGAACCAACGGCAACAACCCAAATCGCTGCGCAGTGCAACTTTTTGGAAAGCTTGTCCCATCCGAATATCCAAATTCCAAGGAATGTTGATTCTAAAAAGAAAGCCAGAAGTGCTTCAATGGCGAGTGGAGCGCCAAAAATATCGCCAACAAAGCGGCTGTATTCAGACCAATTCATGCCAAATTGAAATTCTTGCACAATGCCGGTAACCAATCCCATGGCGAAATTAATTAAGAAAAGCTTTCCCCAGAATTTGGTCATGCGTTTCCATGATTCGTCGCCCGTGGTAACATATTTGGTTTCAAAAAATGCAACAAGCCAAACCAGGCCCAATGTGAGAGGAACAAAGAAAAAATGGTACACAGTAGTGGCGGCAAATTGCCATCGCGCGAGTAATAAAGCGTCCATGAAAACCTCTTGAGTTGCGAGCCATGATATCGAACCCAAATAGCATACTGGCATTGGGTAGGCTATTGCAAGCAATAGTGGGTATCCACCTAATTATCCCGTCAAGCGATCGACGCAGATGACGCCGTCGGTGGCTTCGAGTTTTTGGTGGATGTCGCGAAGTTCGGCAATGTTGCAAACCTTCAGGCGAAGCGTAATAACCCCTCGTTTATCGGGCGTGGTTTGAACTTCGGCTCCCATAATGTTTAAACCAGAAGAGGCTACAAGTTTGGTGACGCTTGCCAAAACGCCCGGTTTGTCGTGTGTGAGAATGCGCAGGCGCACCGAGAGTTCAAGGGCATCGGCGGTATTCCAGCTGCATTCTACCCTACGCGCGGGGTCGTTGGTGAGTGCCCATTCGCAGTTCGTTGAGTGAACCGTAACGCCATGGCCGCGCGATACAAAACCAACAATGGGCTGCCCTGGAAGAGGCTGACAACACTTCGCAAGTCGAACCGAAATTCCCTCAAGGCCTTGTACGCGTACTCCTTCTTCTGCTTTCTTTGTATTTCTATGGCCTCCGCGGTGAGTTGTTGGTGTGGAAGCGTGCGGCAGTGGGCTTGACGATGGTTCCATTGGACTTTTTGTTGTTGTTTGTGAAGCTGTATTCACTTGTACAAAAGGGAGTGCTGGTTCGGGCGTGGGTTGCCCCAAAAGGCGCTGCGCAGTTGTGGTGGGATCGAGTTTTCCATATCCTACTTGTAAAATAAGATCTTCAGCACTGCTCACCGAAAATATTTTGTTCACATCTTGAAGTGCGCCCGCTTTCAGAAGTTTTTCGTAACTTGTGTTGAACTTTTGGAGAGCGCCATCAAGCAATTGTTCACCTGTTTTGCGGGCATCGTCGCGGTCTTCGCTGCGCAGCCATTGTCGGATTTTTCCGCGCGCACGGTTTGTGGAAACAATGGCAAGCCAATCTTTGGTGGCACGAATGCGAGCACCAGCCATAATTTCCACAACATCGCCGCTACCAAGGGTGTGGCGCAAAGGCATGATGCGGCCGTTGACTTTTGCTCCAGTGGTGCGAAGGCCTACATCACTGTGAATGGCAAACGCAAAATCGAGGCATGTGGCGCCGCGTGGAAGTTCGAAAACATCGCCTTTAGGCGAGAAAACGTAGACTTCATCTTCAAAAAGATCCACTTTTACGGCTTCCAAAAATTCGTTGGGATCGGTGAGTTCATTTTGATGACGCACCATTTGTTGTAGCCAACTGAATTTTTCGATGTCCTCGGCAAACTTTTGGTTTTTTCCACCATCTTTGCGTGTTTCTTTGTAAGCCCAGTGTGCGGCAATTCCGTTTTCGCAAACTTCGTGCATGTCCCAAGTGCGAATTTGAACTTCTAAAAGTTCTCCACGGGCTGCAACAACTGTTGTGTGCAAACTTTGGTAAAGGTTTGCTTTGGGCATAGCGATGTAATCTTTGAAACGTCCGGGCACGGGTCGGTATTCGTTGTGAACAGTTCCCAGGGCTTCGTAGCATTCGCCCACGGTATTAACCATAACGCGCACAGCGAACAAGTCGTAGATGTCTTCAAAGTCCATCTGCCGTTCGCTCATTTTTTTATAAATACTGTAAAAGTGTTTTGCTCTTCCTACAACTGTCGCGGAAATATTGCATTCTGCAAGTTTTTCTTGAAGGTGGGTTCGTGCATTTTTGATAATATTTTCGCGTTCATCTTTTTTTTGGGCAACTCGCGAAACCAAACTGAAATACACTGATGGCTTGAGTTCTTTTAGGCAGAGATCTTCAAGCTCGGCCTTAAGTTTGTAAATGCCAAGCCTGCCGGCCAGGGGTGCGTAGATTTCCATGGTTTCGTCGGCAATGCGTTGGCGTTTTTCAATTGGTAGCGCCTTAAGTGTGCGCATGTTGTGAGTGCGATCGGCAATTTTAACGATGATAACCCGAATGTCTTTGGACATAGCGAGAAGCATTTTTCGAAAATTTTCGGCGAGTTTTTCTTGCGAAGATCGAAATTCAACCTTTGCTAGTTTTGTGAGTCCGTCTACAATGCATGCTATTGTTGATCCAAATTTTTGTTCAACCTGCTTAACGGAAATGTGAGTGTCTTCAACAACATCGTGAAGAATTGCGGAAATTAAGCTTGTTTCATCCATGTGAAGCGTTGTTAGAATTTCAGCTACGGCAAGGGGATGAATGATGTAGGGTTCGCCGCTTTTGCGTAATTGTCCTTGATGGAGATTGTGCGCAAACAAAAAAGCCTGAAAAACATTGTTCCGCACCCGCTCGTCCTGATGGGTTTGCATGCGTCGTTCCAACTGTTTCCAAGCATTTGCAACAATGGAGTCGAGTTGTGCGAGTTCGGGGCGATTGCATTCTTGAGTTTGGTTCGAAGTAGCGCCGCTGCCGGAAAGAGAAGTGTCTCCCTGTTCTGAGGAATCAATCAGTTCATCTTGGTCGGTTGTTTCTTCTTGGTCGGTTGTTTCTTCGAAATTGTCTCCCTGCATATGTTCTCCGCAAAAAAAAGGTACAGCAAAGACCTTGAGACATGTGGCAAGTGTCCCACAAGGAAGTGTTTATGGCAAATTGACGGCGTCGCACTTTCAACACACAAACAGGGAGTGGTAGATTGTTTGCTACAGAGTTTCATGTTTTTTTGGGGTGACACAATGCTTTCTTTGATTGTTGCTGCGGCAAGTTTGTCTTTGGGTACAATTTGTGACAATTCAAAAGCATCTCGTTCCGATGTAGAAAAGCACATAGTTACGGAAATTCTTCCTTCCGAGGAGAAGCGAACCGCATTGGAAAACGCGCTCAAAGGAGGCGGTGCAAAACAGTGTCGCGAGCTTTTGGTCGATTTTCTTGCATCTGTACAAAAGAAAAAAGAGCGCGCGGAATGGGGGCCTGCTCGATCTGGTTTGCTGAATCTTTCTGCAAACGGAGGTATTCCTGGTGCTATTGAGATTATCGAAAAAGAGATTGCAAGCGGAAAAAGTGACGATAATTTAGATGCCCTCAAAAGGGCAAGCGAAAGTCGCTATCGAGATGCTCTACGCGTGTGGTTAAGAGATACTGCTAAACAAACCCGCAAAGCTTTGGGATTTGAAAAAGGCGATGCTCGACTTTATGGCGTTACTGCGATTTCTGACGATCGTGATGCTCGCGACACCGTTCGCATTATTTCTCCGTTGTTTTTAGAACGTTTTTTGACGAGCTTCGACAACAAGCAAGAGCGTCCTTCCGATGCCGACCTTGCCGATCTCAATGTCATATTTGCAGGCACGCCCGCGGGTCATCGTGAAGTTTTTCTGCCGTTGTACAGAAAAGCTCTACGGGCCGGTATTTCCGATTGGATTGTTTCCTTTCGCAAAGAAAACGTAAGTGTTCAGGCTCGGTTATTTCCTATTTTTGAAGCGATTGGTGGGCCAGAAGTGGTGCGTGAATTGATGTGGCTGACACAGAATCATTCCGATCAACGCATTCGCTCGATAGCCGATCGCACGTTGGACAAGGTCTTGTCCAATCCGAAACCATTGCAACCGTCGAAAGCGTCAAAGAAAGTTTATTTTGAGAATACGAATACTGTGTCTGAAAAAAGTGCATTTGAAAAAGACTGAATTGGGGTGTCATTTCATCGACTGATCCAGATGAGGGCGCTTGCGGTTTATTGCTGATGCATGCAGGATGTTGCGGCTATGTGTTTTTTTCTGGAGGATGCCATGGGCACAGAATTTTTTTCTGAAGAACAAAAGTTGCGTCCAATTGACGTGTGCGCAGTGGAAAACGCTCTTGTTGATTTGTTGGTTCGTGGTTCCGATGCCGATATCGAAAAATTGGGCATGACTAAAGGAATTATGCAGCTTGTTGATGCCAATGCTCAAAAAATTGTGTTGGAGAAAATGGGCACGCGTCCCGTCGAAATTGAACTTGGTGGAAGTGCTGCAAATGCATTGCGTGGCATGGCAATTTTGGGGGCGCAAACAAGCTACAGCTCGGTAGTTGGTCGAGATAAATATGGTGAAGCATTTGCAAAGCGACTCAAAGAATTGTCTATCATGAACAATCTGCAGATGGGTTCGACTGGAACTGGAACCTGTTTGGTTGTGGTTTCGCCCGACGGCGAACGCACCATGAATACTCATTTGGGCGCGTGTCGTGAATATACGAAAAACTTTGTTCCCATTGGTGACATTCGAAGATCCAAAATTTTCTTCACAACCGGCTATTGCTGGGATACGCCCAACCAAATTGAGGCCATAGAGCACGCTATTGAAGTTGCGCGCAAAGGCGGAGCAAAGGTGGCAATTGATGTTGCCGATCCTTTTGCTGTGAGTCGTTCGCATGCTGTTTTTACGCGTCTTGTTGACGCTAGGCAAGTTGATGTTTTGTTTGCCAATGCCGAGGAAGCGCAAATGCTTGTGGGCTGCAAAGGTATGGATGCAGCAAAAATTTTGGCCGAAAAAATTGATGTTGTTGCGGTTAAAGATGGTGCCCACGGTGCATATGTTTCTTATAGGGGAACGGTTTCGTTTGTTCCCGCATTTTCCACCACTGTTGTTGACACCACCGGAGCTGGCGATATGTTTGCGGCTGGCTTTTTGTACGGTTTGGTTCGCGGATATTCTGTTGAGATGTGTGGCCGGGTGGGAACTTTGATGGCTTCCGATAATATCTCACACTTGGGTGTGCGTTTGTCCTCTGACATAGCAAGACGTGTTCAGGAGCTCTTGGTGTAAATTCCGCTGCATTTGATTTTTTCTTCAATTTCCGGAAAAGCAAATAAAATTATTTGTTGCGTGGCAAGCGCTTTTCGAATGGCGCTGCTACTGAGGTTTGCTATTTCATTGCAGTGAATGGAAAACAATGATCCATGTTTCTGCTGGAGCGTTGCAAATGTTGGTAGCATAAGATGCGGTTTGGAAACCGACAGCGAATCGAGATGTGCTTGTTGTGGGTTGTTTTTTAGGTTGCGCGGGACAATTAAGAAAGGAAATTCTTCGCGGAGGAGATTGCCATTGAGAATACCTACAGTGGGGTCGCGCCAGGTGTTTAGGCTTTCCCAGGCATCCCAGCCAACAATGGGAGCAAAGGTATTGGTAGGATACTTCTGATTGAGATGCTTTAAAAAGACATAGGTTCCGCGGTAAACGCCAAGATCCCGTTCTTCATTAGAAACAAAGGTAGGAAAACCTGCTGCGGTGAGGCGTTGTGCAAGGAGGCTTGCCCACTTTTCTCGGGTGTCTAAAGATTGGACAGGTGTTTTATCCCAACGATCGGGGCTCGGGCACAGCCAAATTTCTTCTACAGCGTCACTTTCAAGGGCCAAAATAGCCATGGCTGCGTGACCGTAATGTGGCGGATCAAAAGCAGAACCTAGTATTCCAACCCGTTTGCTCACCACAGCTTCTCCCAAGTGTCAATTGCTGTTTGCACAAACCATTTCTTCGCGCAATGTGAAAAAAGTGTCAAATCCTTAGACACCTGGGGCTCGAAGTTGGGATCGTCTTTTAGGGCATTTTTCTCTGCAATGACGGGTGTTTGTGAGAGGGGATGGGAATTTGCTTTGTTGGCACAGGTTTTGCATCGAAAAGGTTAGATTTCAAAAGAGAGAGGTGCTTTATGCTTAAGAAGATTATTTCTTTGGTTTGTGGAGTTGTTGTTCTCGCAATGCCAACAAATGCTTTTGCATTTCGTGCCAATCACAAAGGTATGAGCGAGCTTCGTCCCGTATTGGGAGGCGATGCTTATTTTTCGCAACAAGTTCAGTATTCACAAACCCAAGCAACTCTTGGTGGTAAAGAGGGTCAAAACGCTCTTCTTCAAGGCTACGCACTGCGTGCTGCTGTTGGTTTGGAGCATATGCATTTCTTGCAGACAGGCGTGTTCTTCTCAAGTGTGACCGAAAACATGCGCACCGGCTCGCGCGCTGAGTTTCGATCTATGGAATTTGGTGCCGAAGCGAAGTTGGTTTTCACAGGTCCTCTTGCCAATCTTTGTTTGGGTGGCGGCGCGGTAGCCTCGCAGGGTTCATATCGCAATGGGCTTGAGTTCGGGAGCACAGCTGGTAACGGCTACTTTGGTGTTGCTGAAGTTGTTTACTTCATGTCGAGCCGATTAAGCTTTAATGTAAGCACAAGTTCCCATTGGATGGACCAAACGGTTCGCGGTGCATCATTCAACAGTGTGACTTCGCAAGGGCTTCGTGGTGGCGCAGGATTCAGTATTTGGCTCTGATTTTACAAGTTTTTTTGCGAGTCTTGGGCGGTCTTTTGTAAGTCTCTCCTCGGCGGGGCGTTTATTGACAAACGCCCCGTTTTTCTTTTATAAGTAGAGTCTCATGCAGTCGTAGCTCAGTTGGTTAGAGCACTGCCTTCACACGGCAGGGGTCCAGGGTTCGAGTCCCCGCGACTGTACCATTACCGCCCGGTTCACCGGGCGTTTTCCGAAGTGCGCACGTGGGTACTCCCCACAATCACTCACCTGCAATCAACCGTTCGAGAGCAATGTCCCATGGCATGCAATTCACGCTGCCGAGTTGTTGGGAAATGGAATCTTGCGACCAAAGCTGAAATTCTGCATTAGGAAAGTCTTTTGCTGCGGTACGGAGGTTTTTGGTCATGGTTTCGTTCACGTTGGTTGTCGACTTTACCTCGATAAAGAGGAGAGGTTTTCCTGGACGTTCCACGACGAAGTCTATTTCGATGCCATTTTCGTCGTGATAATACGATATTCTAAAATCATTTTGGGCGTACGCACAAAGTGATTTGATTTGGCAGTAAATGAATTGTTCGAATACTTCTCCGTAGTAGGATGTGCTTGGCAATAGTGGGAGTGTGAGCTGGCGAGCCATTGCGCGAGCCACGCCGGTGTCAAAGAAGTAAAACTTTGGTGATTTGAGAAGTTTTTTTCGGAACGAATGCGAGAACGGTAAGAGAAAGCTTCCCAAGAGCGTTTCGTCGAGGATTTGGTAGTAGTTGGCGACGGTTTTGGGGTCGACTCCAATTCCCTTCGACACCGCTGCGTAATTGATAATTTTGCCGTTGTACTGCGATGAAACTTCCAGAAAGTGTCGAAACGGATCGAGATTTCGAACAAGCTGCTCCTTTTGGATTTCTTCGCTGAGATACATTCTCACGTAGCTTGAAAGGAAACTCGTTTTTTCTGCAGCGCTAGTGAACTGGTAGAGAATGGGGAGAGATCCCCAATTGAGTACGTCATCAAGCGCAAACTGATTGCCAAGTTCCGTTTTGGTGAGTGGGAAAAGGTCGCAAACAAAGGCGCGGCCGCCCAAAAGGTTTGCTCCGCCGCGTTTGAGTTTTCGTCCGCTCGAACCCGTGATGGCAAAGCGAAACTTCCTGGGATTATTTTCAATAAGATGGTGCACGACGTCCAGGAGTTTGGGAACTTTTTGGACTTCGTCAAGCACGACCCACTCCACATTGGTAGGTGCAGCTTTGAGCTCGCTGATGAGTTGTTCGGGGTGCCTTGCAAAACGTTCCTCCACTTCCGGTAGCAGAAGGTCGAAGGAGAGGGTTTTGTCTTGGGGAAGGGCATTTCTGAGTAACGTGCTTTTTCCTGTGGCACGCGCTCCAAAGAGAAAAAAGCTATTTGATGTTGGTATATTAACGAGCCTGTGAAACATGATAGACCTCACTCCCGAAAAAGTCCTTTTATATGGAGTGTACTCTTGTTTCAAAAAAACTCAAGGGTTTTCGGTATATGACCTGAATCCGTGAATGCCAAAAACTTGACGGAAGTTTTCAGATGCGCATTGGTCATTTTGGGAGACTATCTGGAAACATTGGCGAATTGGCCCGAAGATTTTTTCGGGAGCTGCCATTTGCTAAAATCTTTAGCCATTTTTTTGACCTATTTTTAAGAAAATTTCTTTTTTTACGCGAATATTTGGAGCTCTCGGCGCGAGAG
>CAIZES010000029.1 GCA_903932045.1 uncultured Silvanigrella sp.
CATCACATTTTGCTGCCAGAAATCAAGTTATAAACTACCAAAAATCAAATCATAAATAGTATTTGGTGGCACGGCTCTCAAGACTGTGCGCCAAAAGAAACTTATCCAACGCACGCTTGGCATTTCGACTCAACTCCGAAAAACGCACACCAAAACCTTCCTTTGTATGACGAACAACAGTTCCGTCAACACTGACAACGGCTCCATTCTCGCCCATGGCAATATTAAGGTTCAGCAAACTCCCCACTTCCGGAGAAGAATTGTTGCTTGCCAAATGGATGCCATCCTCTGAAACATCCAAAGACCAAGCCCCCACATCGTTATGGGACCCCCAAGACATTTTAACATTCAAATGTTCGGGCACACGTTCGGAATCACGCGCAACCAAACTGGTAAGCGCTTTCACTTCTTTCAAAACTTTTTGCCGGGGCGCTGGCTTGAGCAAAAATCCGCTGGCTCCAGCTTTTTCCGCAGCCTTGCGCAATTCGATAGTGTCAACGACGCTAGTTATAAGCAAATTCACGGCATTATTCGCGGAAGCCTTACGTGCTTGTTCAGCAACGACAACGCCTTGCCTCTTACCAAAAGCAGCATCAATCATAATAAGATTAACCTGATTTTGCGCAACAATATCCAAAATTTCACGCAATGTTGTTGCCACCAAAACACGAAATCCAGCCTCTACAAAAAAAGCCTTGTCAATGTCTGCAGTCACACGCGTGTCATCGACAAGCAAAAGCAAAGGAGCAACTTGTGCATTTTCCTGTTTCTCAGTCATTGATGGTCTCCTTACAAACCAAACGTTCGCTACCTCTAAAGAGTTTATCAGGTTCCCTTCCTTGACCAAACTGCCAAAATTCGTGTTATGCGTTAATATGGTAATAATATGACGATGGAATGATGTGACTCTCAAATGATACGGCTTTTGAACCATACGATTCTTGAATGATAAGCAGAGGACACCCTAATGAATCCAAACATTGCTTTTTTTGACTCCGGCCAAGGTGGACTCACTGTTTGGGAAGCGGTTGTCAGACGATTCCCAACACTCAATACAATTTATTTGGGCGACAACGCTCGCTATCCCTATGGCAATAAAAGTAACGACACCGTAACGCGCTACGCCTCCGAAGCTTCATTTTTTTTGGCCAACCGAAACGCGTCACTCATTGTGGTTGCCTGCGGTACAGCATCCAGTGTTGCTGTTCGCACTCTTCAAAATCTTTTCAAGCTTCCCATTATTGGTATTGTGGAAGGCTTTTGTGCCGACGCCGTAAAACTCTCAAAAGGACAAGGCAGCATTGCCGTTTTAGGAACGCGGTTCACAGTGAAAAGCCGACGGTTTGAACACGTCCTCAACGAGCTTGGCATCCCTTCCGCATCCATCTGGCAACGCGCTTGCCCTCTCTTTGTTCCACTTGTGGAAGAAGGAGTCTCACCAGGCCCCATGGCTGACGCAGCCTCCGACATGTATTTGTGGGATATTCCATCCGACACAAGTGTTGTTCTTTTGGCTTGCACACATTTCCCTCGCTTGGCACGCAGCATTGCCAATACAATTGAAAAACGACTCCAACGCCCCGTGACTTACATCAATGCGGACGGATCGTGGCAACTCACGCCAAGCCAGAGCAACGCTCAGCCCGTATTTCTATTGGACTCATCGCGAGCTATTGTTGACGCGGTTTCCGACTTTCTCGCTAACCATCCAAACAAATCAGGTCATATGACGGGGGAGCACAAATTATTCTGCTCCGATGCTCCCGATCGCTTTGCTGAGGTCGCACGGCTATTTACCACCATGGAACTCCCCGCAGCCGAACTCGTTCACATTGGGCCTTAACAGCTCCACTTGAGACCCCGAATCAAAAATGCTAGATGTGTGAACCACAATGAAGCGATGGGCGCTGTCATCAATGAGGCAAAATGAAGAACGAAATATTGGCGCTCGATAGAAATGAAAACGTTTTTCCACACCACCCCGATGTGTTGAAAGCTCTTTTTCAAAATCCAGACAGCGCTTCAAAATATGCATCAAAAAATGCCCATACAGAGCTTCAACAAGCCCTGTCGGAGTTTCTTCACATTCAACCGAAGCATCTCACTCTCGGCCACGGTGGCGAAGATCTCCTGATTAAAATCTTAACCTGGCTGCGTCGCACCTCTGATACGCTCGTTCGCCTCGATTTTTCTTGGCAAACCTACGTTGATATGGCTGAAGGCCTAGACTACCAAGTTCACTCAATTCCCTACTCAGAACAACCGGCCACTTTTGCAACTCCCATCAAAGAGTTTCAAAACCATCTCTCAACACTCACTGCTCCTTCCGTTGTCATTTTCACCACACCCAATAACCCCACGGGTCACACTATAGAGCCCCAAGACACCGAACGCCTCGCTTGTCATTTTCCACACCACACATTTATAGTGGACGCAGTCTATGATGTTCCAAATTCGTCGCACGTACCCATAGCAACGCAACTCAACAATGTTATTGCCATCGGAAGCTTCAGCAAATTCTTTGGACTTCCGGGCATTCGCATGGGCTACGCCATTGGAAAAAATATTCCGAACGCGTTTCAGCTCATCTTAGGCTTTCAACCCTGCGCCATAGAAGCCTCGATACAGGCCTTGCGGCACGTGCAAGACTATTCAAAAAACCGAGAAGAAATGC
This sequence comes from uncultured Silvanigrella sp., assembly GCA_903932045.1. Taxonomy (GTDB): domain Bacteria; phylum Bdellovibrionota_B; class Oligoflexia; order Silvanigrellales; family Silvanigrellaceae; genus CAIZES01. Next base: position 2,675 of record CAIZES010000029.1, read on the forward strand.
TATCGTTTTCCCAGCACATGCTAAACACGCCATTAACGGGCATGAAAGTATTCAACTCTTCAGCCTCGTTTCTTCTCATAGAAATATTGAATCAATCCATAAACCACGAAATCATCCAGTCCACCGTTGCAAAAACTGGAATTCGCCCCAAAGTCTTTTCCCATGCCCAAAGGCAATTTTTGCGATGGGGACTAGGCCCCACAGAAATTAACAATCGCATTTTTGAATTTATGAAGATTCTTGAAACACATGCGTGAGTGCGCTTAAGCCAAAACAATAACAAGAAAACCAAACGCGCATCTTACTGACGTAACAGTTCGAGCGCCATCTTAGGAACAGAGTTGGACTGTTGCAAAACGGAAGTACCAGCCTGCATAAGAATATTGTTACGGGTGAGTTCGGCGCTTTCTTCGGCAATATCAACATCCTTAATGCGGCTGTTTGCGGCACTCAGATTTTCCACCGAAACACCCAAATTGTTGATTGTTGATGTTAAGCGATTTTGAATTGCACCCAAATCGCCACGCACAGATGAAACAAAATCGATTGCAGAATCTATCGCAGAGAGTGATTGCTGTGCACCTTCCTTAGTGCCAATTGACAGGTCTTCAAGACCCATTTTGTCAATTTTAACATCCGAACGGAAGGCATCGAAACTGATGCGATCCACGCCCAAAATATTTTCACCGCCTGTGTTAATCTGAAAGTCGAGAGTGCCTCCCGTTCCATCCAACAACTGTGTGCCGTTGAAATCGGTGGAATTTGCAATACGATTGATTTCTTCTTTGAGCGCTTGATATTCGTTATCGAGATACTTGCGTTCCTTTGGACCAATGGTATCGGAAGCCGCTTGAACACCAACCTCGCGCATACGCACCAAGATATTTTGAACTTCGTTCAAGCCACCTTCGGCAACTTGAATAAGCGAAATACCGTCGTTTGCATTGCGCTGTGCCTGCAAAAGTCCTTTAACCTTCGCACGCAGTTTTTCGCTAATAGCTAAACCCGCAGCATCGTCACCGGCCTTATTGATGCGATAACCGGAAGACAACCGTTCCAAGCTCTGATCGAGCATACGGCGAGTGTTACGCATGTGTCTCTGTCCAGTGATGGACGAGATGTTGGTCATGATCCTGAAGCCCATTGAGAATTCTCCTGGCTTTGGTTCTACAAAAACGACGATTTCACTGATCTCTTCCATCACAGTAACAAAGAACGGTCATTTCTTATAGCCTGTGCATGTCAAAAACATTGTAGGTAAAGTTGTACATACTCATGAATATTGAATTATTCTCGCGATTTGAAACGGCGTTGTCCCCAACTTTTCTTCCTAAATTTTGACACTCGTAGGTAGAAGGAGATTCTCCCGCAGGAGAACCTCCAACCCCATTAAAACCGGACGTGCCCTATGAAGGCATCCGGCTTCCTCACCGGCACTACTTTCTTTCGAAAGCACTCGA
>CAIZES010000030.1 GCA_903932045.1 uncultured Silvanigrella sp.
CACAATTCTAACAATCTTAAAACCTTAGGTTTTTAGATGCGATGCCCATGGTTTGTATGAGATTTTGATGTCTGCATGAGATCTATTGGAAGGCGTCGATTTTTTGGCTACCTGTGAAGAGTGAAGGCATTTTGCCGATAAGGCCTCGGTGAGTGAAACCCTATACGACAGAGTGGCAATTGGGGGGGGCATGGAAACATTCAAAATGATTCTTTCAACCATTTCTAGCGGGGTGGTGAAAATTGTTTTGCTTCCGGGAAAATGCCCTGTATTTTTTGATGCCAGTGGGCAACAGCTCAAAGCAGATTTTCAGTTGTTGGATGCAAATTATCTTTTGAAGGTGTTTGGAATTCTGCAAGGGCTGCCAAGTGCTTCGGCGCCGCCAAGTAAAGAGCCCTGGGTGGGTTCGTTGTCGTTGGGGGGAGGCACAGCGGTAAAAACGCTTGTAGGCAACGATCAACTCTTTCAAATAAGACTGTACGTATCGCCGCAGGCCGATTCCTTTTTTGAGCAGGACTTGCTGGCAATGAAACAAACTGGAGTTGCTACAGACAAAAAAGCAACAAGTGGCCATCATGCATCATCAGAAAAAGGTGGTACCACTCACTTGCTCAGACACATTGAAGCAAATCCGATGCCCCCTAGACAGGATGGTGTCGAAATCGCTTGGACTAAGGACAAGTCTGTTGAAATTGAACGTACGCAGGAAAATCCAATCGATCGTATTCTTGCTGAAATGGTGAAGATTCGAGCTAGTGACTTGCATCTTACGATGGGGGAACCTATTGTTTTCAGAATTGACGGTGACATTACGCGATATGGCGACTCTCCTATTAGTTCTGACGTCATGCGCAGTTTGATTGATCCCATGATTCCCTTGGCAAATCGCAAGGAATTTATGGAAGGAAATGATACCGACTTCGCTTACGAAGTGCCGCAATTGGGGCGTTTCCGTGTGAATTTATTTCGAGAGCGCGTTGGTGTGTGTTCGGTGATTCGTCACATTCCTTCAAAAATTGTGCCGGCTGATGTTTTGAATCTCCCCAAAGCAGTGATGGACTTCTGCGAGCTTACAAAAGGTTTGGTTTTGGTAACTGGGCCTACGGGAAGCGGAAAAAGCACAACGTTGGCTGCAATGCTGGATTATATCAATCGTACTCGTGAAGAGCACATTTTGACAATTGAAGATCCGGTTGAATTTGTGCATCCACAGCAAAAATGTTTGGTGAATCAGCGTGAGGTTCACAAGCATACCAAAAGTTTCTCGCGAGCTTTACGAGCTGCGTTGCGTGAAGACCCTGACATCGTGCTTATTGGCGAAATGCGCGACCTGGAAACAATTGCAATTGCAATTGAAACAGCCGAAACGGGACACTTGGTTTTTGGAACGCTCCATACAAATAGCGCAGTGTCTACTGTGGATAGAATTATCGATCAGTTTCCTGCGGACAGACAGAATCAAATACGAACAATGTTGGCGTCCAGTTTGAAAGGCGTAGTGTGCCAGTTGCTTTTGAAAAAGAAAGGCGGAGGTCGGGTTGCTGCTTTGGAAGTGCTGGTATCCGATGATGCTTTGGCAAATATGATTCGCGAAGGAAAAATTCATCACATTACAAACCATATGCAAACTTCGAAGGCCAAAGGCAACTGTTTGATGAACGAGAGTCTTATTAAGCATATTGCATCAGGCGCGGTTGATGCTGAGACAGCGTATGCAAAGGCTCCCGACAAGAAATCATTTGTTGCTGCGGCTCGCGGCGCAAATGTTCGATTGGATGGCATTGATGTTGGTGATGCGGCTCCTCCTCCTCAGCCAGCACCGGGTGGAAAGTTGGGAAGATAAATTTTGGTATCAGTCAGAATTTCGACGCGTCGGATAGGAAAAATGTGCATTTGTTATGCAAATTTTGGGCGTTGATCGCGATTATTTTGACGATCTTGAGAGCTCTCAAGGAAAAAATAACCAAAAAAGCACCTCCTGCAAAATTTACTCTCTGAAGGATCGTCATAAAAGAACAATTCTGCCTTCCAACCGAAAATGAAAAAAGTGCACAATAAAAGCAGACGAATGTTTTGCAGCGCAATTTTTCGCGAATGGGCGGAGTGCAGATATGGATGTTCGAAAGTACGAAGCTTTAACCATGCAGGATGCTGTCAAGCTTATTAAAAAAGAGCTTGGACGTGATGCGGTAATTTTAGCAACCCGCGAAAAAGAGACAATGCTTCCCGGCCAGAACACGCGCACTAAAATTGTGGAGGTGGTTGCTGCTGCGGCTTCGTCCAGTGCAACGGGGGCCACAAGCTCTCACGTTCAACAGCGTAATGACAGCGCACAAAAAGTGGAGTTTCCGCGAATTCAAAAAGAACCCGATATGAAAATAGTTCGTGGTTCGCCAATTATGAATGCATTGCGGCCAGAAACTCGTGAAAGAATTGCACAGTCGGCAATGCAAACAAATTCTAAAATTCAAGGCACAATAAATAGTCAAGCGGGAACAAATAATCAGGCTAATGTAAACAATCAGGCTGCTGCATTGTTTCAAAACGCTTCCAGTACAAAAACGCTATTGCATGGGAATGCTCAATCAACATCATTCTCTCAGAGTTCAGTACAGTCGCAAATTTCTTCAAACTTGCAGTTACAGCAGCGTAATCAAAATGCACCAGTTGCACAGGTTGCGCCCCAAAAAGTTCCTCAAATTGAAGAGATTGCGGAACTCCGCTACGAACTCGAACGCATGCGTCGTGACATGGGAAGTATGCCCAGTTTGAATGTGAGTAGTGAGGTTCAGGAAATTAAGGTTCTTCTTCATGATTTGATGAAAACAAAGTCAACAACTGATGATAAGAAATATCCGGAATATCTTACAAACATAATAATCAAGATGCGGGCTGCTGGTGTTATGGAATCGGTTTTGACCGACCTCATGGACAGTGTTTATAGTTTGCCCTTGCCTAAGAATCCAGACGGAAAAGAGATTGCGAGCGAAAAACTAAAAGAATTCTACTTGAATAATTTGATTCGTCAGATGTTTAGGAATATCGCGATTGCTCCAGCTTTCACGTCAACGGGAGCGGGACCAGCAATTCACTGTTTGGTGGGTCCTACTGGGGTAGGAAAAACAACGACAATTGCAAAACTTGCTGCAAAACTCAAAATTGAGCAAAACAAGCGTATTGCATTTGCAACCATGGATACGTTTAGAATTTCGGCAGCAGATCAGCTTCGCACATACGCAAAAATTTTGGACGTTCCATTTCAATCGGTTTCTGATCCGTGTGAATTGCTTCCCTTTGTGGAACAAAATCGGGAGTGCGATTTCATTTTCATAGATACCGCCGGCCGCGTTGCGCGCGACACTCCGCACATTGAGTCGCTTAAGAACCTGAAGGATGTTGAGCTTCCACTTCATTTTCACTTGGCACTTTCGAGCACAATGAAACAGCGCGACATTGATGAAACCATTCGCTCCTTCCGATTTCTGGCTCCTGAAAGTTTAATTTTTACAAAGCTTGATGAGTCGTGGAATTATGGAGAAATTTTGAACACAGCAATACGTGGAAAAATACCTCTTGCCTATTTTGCCACGGGGCAGCGCGTTCCTGAAGATATTGAAGTTGCAAATAAAGAACGCATTATTGAGAGATTGTTTCAACTCTAAGGAGATATTTTTGTGCTTGACCAGGCCACGAACGTAAGACGCATTGTGTCGGAAATTCGCCATGAAACTTTTTCTCGGCATTCTTCGGGAGGAGGTTCCCCACGAGTTCTGGCTGTGACTGGCGGAAAGGGTGGGGTTGGCAAAACTTTGACCACTGCAAACCTGGGACTCTGCCTTGCACGTCTGGGAATGAGAACATTGCTTATAGACGGAGATTTTGGACTTGCCAACCTTGACGTTGTTTTGAATCTGAGACCCGAGCACACACTCGACGATGTGCTTGCTGGGGAGAAAGATCTCAAAGACATCATTTTGGATGGCCCCGAAGGACTACGAGTTGTTCCATCCGCAAGTGGACTTCTCAAAGTGAGTGAATTGGGAAGAGTGCAAAAGCTTTTGCTGCTCGATCAGATTGAGAGTCTCGAGGAAGAGTTTGATGTTGTGATCATCGACACGCCCGCGGGAATTTCGAAAAACGTGCAGTATTGGACTTCGGCTGCAGCAGAGGTTGTTGTTGTGACAACTCCAGAACCCGCGGCAATGGCAGATGCTTATGCCACGATGAAAGTGTTGTCGCAGATGATGCGTGAAGAACGATTTCGGTTGGTGGTGAACATGGTTCGAAACGATGAGGAAGGTCTCAAAGTTTACGACAGAATTGCAACACTCGCTGATGAGTTTTTGAGCGTGAAGGTTGAGTATCTTGGGTGCGTTGTTTTTGATGATGCAGTGAGAAATGCGGCCAGAGAAAGAGTTTCGTATGTGCAACGGTTTCCGTTTTCGGCTGCGGCGCGTGGAATGCGTGCAATTGCGGCTCAGTTGGCTTCCGAAAAAGACTCTGTTTCACCGAAAGGTTCGATGCAGTTTTTTTGGAAGCGAATGGTAACGGCAGGCCAGCAAGACGTGTTCGCATAAAGTGTTTGGAGGAACCATGACACCAGGTGATTCGACCGCACGCAAACTGCCGCAACAGCAAGTACAGCAGAATGGCGCGGATAAAAAATTGGCAAGGCCAACCGCACAAACAACGGCTGCGAAAAAAGCATATGAAGCTGCGCAAAAGCTTGTGAAGAATGATGCTAAGAGCGATGTCGGAAGAGATGTCGGAAGAGATGTTGGGAACGACGTCAAGAATGACAAAGCTAAGCAGAAGAATGTTGGAGTAGCAACCCGGGCGAAGCCAATGAATGATGATCCGATGCGCAATCAGATTATCATGGACTATGCTCCGCTCATTAAATACATTGCGCAAAAAATTGCGGCGAGATTGCCATCGAATATCGATATTGATGATCTTTTTTCGGCCGGCGTTATTGGACTCATGGATGCTATCGATAAGTACGATCCCAGTCGTGACAATAAATTTAAGACGTATGCTGAATTTCGCGTCCGTGGAGCTATTCTCGATGAGCTACGGAGTCAGGACTGGGTTCCGCGTTCGGTGCGTGAAGTGAATAAGCGTGAGGATAGAGCAAGAACGGAGTTGGAGCATCTTTATGGACGTCCGCCTTCCGATAAAGAAATTGCTACATTTATGCAAATTCCAATAGACGAATATCACGAGCGCACGGGCCGAACACGGGTTTCGATGTTAAGCATTGAAGAGCTCGGCGGTACTCAAAATGGCGATCGAAAATCACTTTTGGATTGTCTCGAAAATACAAACACCAAAAATCCGTTCATGCATCTTAAAAACAAAGCCGTTTGGGACATGATACAAAAAAGTGTGGAAGAACTCCCAGAAAAACAAAAGTTGGTGCTGTCATTGTACTACTATGAAGATCTTAACTTAAAAGAAATTGGAAAAATTTTGGATGTAACGGAGTCGCGCGTTTCGCAACTTCATACTCAGGCTGTGCAAAAAATGCGTCATAAACTTAGAAATTCACTTGTGGAATGATTTTGGAGCGAGGAGAAAGAATATGTTGACTGAGAAATCGAAGATTCTGATTGTGGATGATTTTCCTACCATGAGAAAAATAGTGCGTGGTGTTTTGAAACAGCTTGGATACACAAATGTGGAGGAAGCAGAAGATGGCCAGATTGCTATTTCCATGCTTGAAAAAACTCCCTTTGATTTTGTTGTGAGCGATTGGAATATGCCGAACATGACGGGATTGGAGCTGTTAAAGGCTGTGCGTGCAAACCCGAAAACAAAACATCTGCCGTTTCTAATGGTGACCGCTGAGGCTGACAAAGAAAATATTGTCGAGGCAGTGAAATCTGGAGTGTCCAGCTACGTTGTGAAGCCATTTAATGCAGGTACACTTAAAGAAAAAATCGATCGTATTTTTCAGCCGCGGAAGTAGTATTCCAGCGTTGAGTTTGTTTGGACTGAAGGAGGTGTGGAATGAAATTTTCCGACGACATTGGTGGTGATAGCAATTTGGATGTATCAGCTGCTCTTGCTGCGGGTGACTCGTTTATTGCTGCTATGGAGGACGATGTTGACGACACTCCTGTCTTGAAGCGCTCTGTTACACCAGCAGAGTTACGTTTGGTGAACAAGAAAGTTCCCATTCGTTATCACGAATTCAAAATTACCAATACCGCCCAAAAGATGCTTCAGAGCGAAACCATTTCAATATCAAATCGTGGTGTGATGTTGAATTCGGCAATTCCTTTTTCTCCAGGAACAATTCTGCGGGTGTGGGTTGAAATGCCAGATTATTGGGCGCGGAAGTCGAGACACGTTGCTTATCGTCACACCAATGCTCCAACATATTTTCAGATTTTGTCGCGTGTGATAACTTGCGATGACATTTCCAAGCGTACGGCAAAATATCAAATATTTTGTGAAAATGTGAATCTCGATCCCGTTGACGAAACGGTTCTTTGTGAATTTCTTGGTGTTGAATGCCCGAAACGCGAGAATTCGAGTCGGGAAAACTCTAGTCGAGAGAACTTGAATCGGGAAAAGCAAGGATCACTTTAAAATATGGATACCATTTTTGTTGTTTTAGCCATTGCTGCATCGTTCATGATTTTGGAGTTGTTGTTTTTTGGATATGCCTTTCGTTGGCTTTCGTCGGGAAAGCGGCAGCGTGAGCGTGATTTCGCGCGTCTTGATGATGAACGAAGAGAGCTTTTGCAACTTCAGGTGGCTCTCAAAACAGATATGGCTGAAACTCGCGTTCTTGCTGATGACACTCTCAAGAAGCTCAGACTCATTGGTGCAGAAACCCATCAGGAGTGGATGGAAATGCGTTCGAGCGTTGAAACGTCGATAACTGATTTTCAATCGGTGTCGAAAAGTGTGTTGGATGAAACTCTGAGCAGTATGACACGCTACAAAATGGCTCTGGAAAAATCGATCAAAACGGCTTCTGAACAGGAAAAAACTCTTTCGGAACGTTTGCGTGAAGTTGATCGCGTTTTGCGAACACTGGACAAAAGCGTTCCTGTGGAGCAAATTCTGAAAGACATCCAGTCGGAAAAATACGGCGAAGCGCGCGAACTGTTGAATAGAGGAATGGATGCTCCACTCATTTCTCGAAAACTGGGATTGAGTTTGAACGAGGTCGCGCTTATTTCGCACATGAGATAGAGAGAATAATCTTGGCGACTCCAGCAAGTTCATCTAAAATCAAAAATCGTGTATCAAAAACAAAAACGAAGAGTGTGTCGAAAACGAGGAGTGTGTCGAAAACGAGAAGTGTGTCCAAAACGAGGAGTGTGTCGAAAACGAGAAGTGTTCTTGTTAAAGGTGCTTCTGCTCGGGTGGTTTCTACTGGGTCTGCTTCTGAGAAATCGGGTTTCGATATTCGCATAGGGGATGCCATTTTTTGGATTGTTCAAAAGGCTGTTTCGGGATTTGGCCCGTTTGCTTCGGCTGAAGCATTGGCCGAAGAATTTCTTGCTGCACACGCCGATCGTGAAGAAGCTATTGATGCGCTTGTTCGTAGTGAGTTAGTGAAAGCAGGGGCTTCGGGTTTCTTAATGGGGCTTCCGGGATTGTTGGCGTTGCCAATTACAATTCCAGCTAATTTGGGCACCGATTATCTTTTGGGTGCACGTGTTGTTGCTGCCATTGCAAAAATCCGAGGTTGGAATTTGAATGAGCCCAAAGTGCAGGCCAGTGTTGTGCTTTGTTTGTTGGGTCATCATGGCAAAGAAGTTGTGAAGAATGTGTCAAAATCGGTTGGAATTAAAACTGCGCAAAGTATCGTGGGTGCGGCCGCAGCAAAAGCCGCAGTTCATTTGGAGCACACTCTGGGTTCAAAAATTCTGGCGCGAGTTGTGGAGAGTGGTGCAGGAGGACTTGTGAAAGCGATTCCTTTGGCCGGCGGAATTCTTGGCGCTGGTATTGATGCATCCTATTTGCTGGTAACAAGTAAAGCTGCAAAAGACTTTTTTCCAGACCAAAATCCAGTGTCTTCGTCTTCGTAATTTAGGGTTGCTCTGTTTGGCCTCAGTTCTTGCGCCAGCTATTTAGCTTGTCGCAGGCAGTTGCAGGTTGTGCTGTGCAACTGATGCTCTTTATAACACACTTGCCCGCTTCTGCTCCAAACTCGGCGTTAAGATCCATGCTGAGTTGTTGGCTGTTTTTTGGGGCTGCGGTAGAGCCGCTTCCCTTGAATTCAAAGGTAAAGGTTTGTTGGGCGGTTTGGCGAAGTGCAGCGTGGAGATTGGCTTGAACCTTTTGGCTCTCAGTGTTTGCGTCGAGTTTTCCTTCGGCATTAGCTTGTAGTTCAATAACAATGCTTGGAGTTTTTCCTCCAGCAGTTTCTATGAATGATGCCATTGAAACTTGGAAAGGATCGCTTCCCGATTGTCCTGCGAGACTCATTCCGCCACCAACGCGGAAGAGAGGTTTTTTTCCATCAATAAAAAGAGAAAGGTCTACGCTGCCCACGGCTTCTGTTTTTTGTGCCTTGTTCGCGGATTCAGAAGGTTTATTGCTTGTGGCGGAGTCCGTGCTGAGCGCGAATGTGCCTGCTGCTTTAAAGAAAGCGGCATCATCATTTGCTCCACCGGAAAGAATGCCGGCTGCTTTTTGATTTTTTTCGTTTATTCCAACATTGAAGTTAAAAGCTTCGTTGTTTGCTTTTGTTCCCTTAGAAACGCCCTTGATTTTGAGAGCTTCGTCTTCGTTTACTTGCTTAAGTGCAGACTGAAATTCTTTGAGTACGTTTTGAATTTGTGTGTCAACGTCAGCAAAAAATGCGTCGCAGTTGCTCTGATCTATATTTATGTTTCCAAGGCCACCGTTTTGTGTGTCCGAAGGAAAATCGGTGGACGGGGTGTCGGTAGGAGGAAATGCAATGGGTGGAACAGTGGTGTTTGATGCGTTATTGGCAAGAAAAAGATTCCGCACGCTGTTTCGAATGATGCCCGTCTCGGCAATGTTGTTTAGCATCTCGTGAGGCGAGTTTGTCGTATTCAATCCGAGTTGGCCTCCAAGGGTTTTTATGGCACTGGCTTGTGTTCGCATGGAAGAAGCAACATCGCTGAGGCTGCTTTTTGTATTTACAAAATCAGATGGCACAACTTTCTGAGAATACTTTGAAGCATTTTCTGGGAGTTTGGCTAAGCTATTTTCGTCTTTTGAATTTTTGCCGCACGAAACAGCTGCGCTAACGCACAAAACAGCTGGAACAAAAACAAGTGAAATATTTAGAGTACGCATAGAGCCTCCTAAGGGTTATTTGAATCCAGAACAGGTAACAGAAAACCTATAATTCAAAATCGTAGAATGTGCGAGTGAGCAGCAATAGCTGGCAACAGAGTGGCAATAGAGTGGGATGTGTGTTCAGTCAAGAGAAAATCGGAGGCAATGGGTAGGATCGGGGGTGTCGTATTAAAGCGTTATGGTTTTGATCGTCAACATTTACAACTATCAAATAAGATGTCGTCCGCTATAAACACCACTGACGTTTGGTTGTGGATGAATTTTTGTTGGTTGGCGATGAAACTGATCAAGAAGGCGAAGGATCGAAGCAATTGGATGCGAAGGTCTCGATTGGCTCGTTCAGGCCTATCCTCGCTATTTTGAGTACAAAGAGCTGCACTATGCGTCGTGCGGTTCTGTGCGTGTGTTTGGGGTTTTGACTCAAAATCAAAGTGACATCGTAACAAAAACAGAACTCGCCCCGACACAAGAATGTTTGTTGTCAACGGAGCTTTTGGCTGTGATGGGAATCCTTGTTGACAACTATCTTAGGCATCGCGATCCCATGCACAAGAAGACAAAGATATCGAAAATGCCGAAAATAGTTTTGAATAAAGAACTAAAATCTGAACCCTG
>CAIZES010000031.1 GCA_903932045.1 uncultured Silvanigrella sp.
CGCACGTGTCCAGTCCGTCAACCGGATTTTCGAAGCACCCGTTGGGTGCGGGACTCGGCGCTGGAAATTTGGGAATTATCGATGGTTTAACTAGATTTCCGGGTTTCCATTCACGGATTCAGGATACTATTGCACCCTTGCGCCAATTTCACGACACTTTTGTCTCTCATATCTGGCCATAGTCGGACGATATCCATATGCAAACATTACCGTTGCGTCGTCGTTCATTCCGGCAGGAGCATAGTATGTACAACTTCTATAAATCATATGCGACCATGGGGCTCATTTTGTTTGGCTGCGCAACAGCTCCGCGAGAAGCAAAACCGACACAGATGCGAGGTGAAGTCGATAAAGCATGGAATGTGGAGTTCTCACTTGATACGCCACGAGAAAACATCTTGGCCTGGCTAAATGGAAACACGAACAAGATGTGTCATGCTGATAGTAAATCGAACAGCCCAGAGATGAGATTAACAGAAGCTAAAAGCATCAATTCGAGACAAATTTCCATAATGTGCCAAAATGAATTCATGTATAATGAGTTAACAAAGGCTTGTGCATCAGGGCAACCCGACAGGCAGTGCGTGGACTTGGCTGATATGCAAATCGCAAGAGAATCTGACATCCGAGAGATCTTAGCTACCTTCATGAAGGTTTGTCCTGAAACAAGTGAGCCTATCGAAGAATCGTGTTTAAAAGCGGGAAGATGGGCTGAAAAGTCTGCAAAACCAGAGCTAGCCAAACCTTTTTACCTCAAAGGATGTTCATCGAACGACGGAGTAAGCTGCGGGCAGCTATACCTCCTAGGTCGCAAATCGGGATGGCCTGAGTCTGAAAAGTACTTTTCGATAGCAAGTGAGTTGTTGAAATTAGAATGCGAATCGAGAATTGACGCTTCTTGTTCGACCTTAAAAATGATCGTCTCCGTTTGCCCAAAATCGAATTCGGATTGTAAACAGGCGTCGCTATATATTGCAAAAAAAACAGCTGATGACCGAGACCAAGATGATCAAAAGAGAGACTTAGCCCAAACAAGATCACTAATACAAAGGCAGACAAAGGCAGCAGAAAGCATACTGTTTCAGCAACAGCTTCAAGGAGCCTTTCAAAACTTAAGATCGAACATCGGAGTCTCCTGCACAAGCACCTCTATCGGAAATTCAAGGTATACAAATTGCCGATAAGTCAACCGAACAATCTATTTTTTAGTACAAGGGACTAATCCGATTTTAAAACGAAAGCGAATTGCCCTACCAGCTTCGCAAACGCATTTTTCATGGCACCCGTGTCCGGATAAGACTGCTTTTGAAGCGTTAGTACGGTGCTGTTGCCATCTCCTCGTACACAATGCACAAGTTCGCATTGTTTGCCAGTAAGCGGCATTAATACACATTCATCCCACTCACCAAGAGCGGAACTCGCGATTCCATCAATGTCCATTCCTTTGTAGGAATCATGATCAGGCAGCAAGAGCGCCTCTGTCCAAACCCCATTACCTCGATACTTTATCGCAATTCTCAAATAACCCAAGCTACCTCCCCATCAAAACACGGAGTATTTTCTGAATGTACTTTATATTACATTCCTCCCCGGACCCAATGAATCTCAGCCATTTTTTGTGAGTTCTCCTTTGTGCCCGCGAGCACAAAGGAGCGTGGTTTCCATATCGGAGTTGCCGAGGATTTGTTGGGCGATGGAGAGATCGCCGGTTTCGTTTGTACACGTTTCCGGAAATTTTCAAGCAAGATGTCGGCAGCATGTGAACGGCCACATTACGATAGGCTCCCCCAAGATCAACATGGCCCCTTGCAGAAGGCATAAAAGTCTCTTTTTTTGGGGGAGAACTTGCGGAACACAACACATTCCGGCATCATTGCGTTTATTACCTAAAATAACATTAGTGACAACTAAGGGCCTGCATTGGTTCAAGAAACCTAACGATAACATACCCGACAGTGGAGGTGATATTTGTCAAGATTTTATGCCAAACGTGTAGTGTTCCTCAGCGCTTTTTATCTATTCTTCTCAACCGAAAGTCGATCCTTAGGCCTAGAAGACGAGCATGTTTCAAGCACCAATACATCAGTAGGCGTTTCCCAAGATTAAGCAGCTTCCTTCCTAAGTTCTCCTTCTTTTTCAATGGTTTTCGTCCTAGATATTTTATCCCGAGGCTTCAGACAGGCATATTCTGAACTTTTTCTACCATTCAGGTGATTTAGGAGC
>CAIZES010000032.1 GCA_903932045.1 uncultured Silvanigrella sp.
GCAAAGGCACCTGTGAAGGCTCCTGCAAAGGCACCTGTGAAGGCTCCTGCAAAGGCTCCTGCAAAGGCTCCTGCAAAGGCTCCTGCAAAGGCTCCTGCAAAGGCTCCTGTGAAGGCACCTGTGAAGGCACCTGTGAAGGCACCTGCAAAAGCACCTGCAAGGGCACCTGCAAACCCGCCCTCTAAGGCTGGAGCCGCAAAAGCGAGTGGGGATAAGTCGGTTTCTGTGGCTCCAAAAATAGTCGAAGCAAAGGCCCATCCTATTGTTGTTGCCTCCAAAGTGCAGCATGGAGCAGTTGCTCAACCTGTTGTTTCTCCGGTTCCCGTTGTTGAAGTTGTGAAAACTCCTGTGGCGAAGCCAATTCCTGCGGAATTTCGTGCCAAGTTTTCGGAGGCGCGTTCGGGCGACCCTATCGAACTTCACACTGTTGAAGAAGTGGAGTCATGGCTCTATTTTCTTGCAAATTCACGCGGTGAAGTTTTTGTCGGACGCAAGCGCGGTTCAGATGTTTTTGTAGCGCGGCACGGTCAAGGTGTTTCGGAGTGGGTCATCGGTCAGCTTTCAAACTTTAGCGCTTTGTTTATTTGGCAAAATCCAACCGAGGCTATCGAAAAAATTCGGGCAGCGTTTGATGTTGCACCACAATCACAGCCGGAGTCGTTGAATTCAATGTTTTTGGCTTCGTCGCCACACGCAGTTTCCGATGAGCCCACTGAAGAATCACTCAGTGAAGAACACGAGAGCTACTCGCTGGATTCCATGCCCACCGATTGATCGTTAATATCTTCAGAAGTCGGAGATGCGGCTCACCCATTCAGGATGAAGAATGAATGGGTTGTGCACGCCTTCGACTTCGTGAATGCGGCTGTCGCGCTCGCGCTCGGAGTCGGTAACGGGGAACTCTTCATTCCATTTGCGCAGGATTTGTTCTTGTGTTGCATCAATTTTCATATTGTACGTGACGGCCATATAAAACATTGCGCGAGCAACTTTGCCACGGTGTTGCGCTGGGGGTTCGAAACCACCGTCGCACGTATTTGAAACGCGTTGGGTGCTGTTTTGCGAGTTGTCGTTGCAGTCTCTGAATGGGAGGTTTCCGCGTTCGCTGTTGATGTGCTCTTCCACTGGAAAAAGATGGAACATATCGGCTCTGGCTTGGTCGAAACGGTTGTATTGCTTGAGGTAGCTTTGTGGCCACGTGTGCTCGATGTTAAAAGATTTGCCTTCGCTGTTACGAGGCATATTTGCATTTGCGTTTTGATCCATGTCTACGGAATCGGTTGAGTACACGGAATCAACGGTGTTGTGCCCATCTTGACCGTGGTAGGTGTCGATTTTTGAAAAGACAATATGACGAGCTTCAGAGTAGGAAACAGTTTTTAGGTTTCGATTGATGAATCGTGAAAGCGTGTCACGCACACAAGAGCTTTGGGTGCTCTGTGAATTTTGCGAACACTGAGCCAGGATTTCGTCGGTGGGAACATCGCTGTCGCCGTTGGATTTGGCGAGGGCGTTTGCAGTGGGGAGAACAGAAAAAATCGCACACACAACAGAGACGAGGGACGAACGAGACGCTTTAGAAATCATCGGTTCCGCCTTTCTCACAGAGGAGATTGTTTTGCTTCCGACACGAGCATTACGGCCTCGGAAAAAAAATGTCAACATTCTGACTTATGGCGGTATATTATTTTTTTATGATTAGGATCATCGGTTGTTTTTTTCGGCGGGTTAAACTTCTTTTGTGGGTATAAGTGCTGTAGGCTCAACAGTACGCTTCCAACCACAATAATTCATTGGTGTGCGAGATTTTCAAGTTCGAGGGGTTTTTAACAGATGTCCACAATTTTTACGCGAATTATTAACGGCGAACTCTCCTGTTTCAAAATTTACGAAGATGAACATACTCTTGCATTTCTAAGCAAGTTTGCTGTGCAGCCTGGTCATGTGTTGATTGTGCCAAAGGTTGAAGTGGACTCGTTTGTTGATGTGCCCGAGCCATTTTACTCCGCAGTATTTCGGAATGCGCAGCTCGTTGGACGGGCTGTTCAAAATGTGACTCACTGTAAAAGAGTGGGGTGCATGATTGCAGGTTGGGATGTGCCCCATTTTCACTATCATCTTGTGCCTATGATGAGTCACGAAGATATGGATCCCAAACATGCTCGCGAACTTGGTTTTGAGGAAAACAAGGCCGTGCAAGAAAAACTGATAGCAGAGCTTTCAAGGATCACTTCGGGGCAGTGATGCGAAGCGTGCACAAAGACGAAGTTTTGTTTTTCGATTGTGCTCACGAGGTTGACAACATCGAAAGGGTGTAATACCAAGATCTTCGTTCGTTTCTACCTTGGGAAGATGCCGGAGTGGTCAATCGGAGCAGACTGTAAATCTGCCGCCTTAGGGCTACGTAGGTTCAAATCCTACTCTTCCCACCAATTTCGCCAATTTAGGCGGGAGTAGCTCAGTTGGTAGAGCATCAGCCTTCCAAGCTGATTGTCGCGGGTTCGAGACCCGTCTCCCGCTCCATAATTTCAAGGGGTTACAGGTTTTTCAGGGTATAGAGCTTACGGTAACTCTAGCCCCCCTCTAAACCGCCCCCCTCTAAACCGCCACTGGAATATGCCGATTCTCTCAGTAACAACTGGGAGTTTTTTTTATGTGGAAACAGCTTAAAAGTTTCAAGCACCCCAAAGGTGTTTTTTCGGTTGGTATGAGGCGAAAGAAAACAACCGACGAGTGTTCGTATCGAGTGACCATTAGCCCCAGTACTTTAAAACATACCGAGGCCTTTGCCAATCGCGACAATGCCGACGTTCTGTTTGCACGGCTTGTTAGAGACGGGGCCGATTTTTCGATTACATGGGAGCGCAGTACCGAAAATAGGTTGGAAGACGCTGCGTATGTTCGCGCCAATCCAAAGGCGAGGGGGGTTATTTAAGCATGATGTTTGGCTATTGCTTGCGCTCGACCGAATCACCAAACAAGCCCGGAAGCCCCTAGATTTATCTATGGGGTAAGGGCGTCTAGACACGGAAGCTTGGACGAGGGGCCAAAGGAGTCAGTTTTTCGCACGTCGCTAACGACAGTGCAGATTCATAACCATTTAGTCGGAGGATGGTTTAGTGATAGAGCATTTGGTTTTTCTCAAAATTCGCGATGAGGCAGGAGCCGTGGAGACCATCGCCAACGCCTTGGTGAGCCTGAAGGGGAGAGTTCCCGCCATCAAAGACATCAGCTGCGGCAGAAATGTCTCGGATCGCTCCAAGGGATTCAATCTGGGTTTGCGTGTGCTGCTGGAGACCGAGGCCGACATCGAAGCCTATCGAGTGCACCCCGAACACATGAAGATTCTCAACGAAATGATCAAACCAGTCATGGAAGACATGATTGTCATCGACTACACGAGGTAAACCATGAAACGTCAGCTGTCTGCGTTATTATAGTTTTTTTCTTGCAGTGCATGGGTGGTCAGTGGAATAATACCTGAATCCGTGAATGGAAGCCCGGAAATCTGGTTAAACCATCGATAATTCCCAAATTTCCAGCGCCGAGTCCCGCACCCAACGGGTGCTTCGAAAATCCGCTTGACGGATTCGACACGTGCGCAATGAATTCGTTTTCTCCTATCTTCGTTCTCTTTTCTTACGACAACTCGTTATGCAACATACACGCCCAAGGCGTCGCGAATGCTTTGCCGCTCGCAGCGCTTACC
>CAIZES010000033.1 GCA_903932045.1 uncultured Silvanigrella sp.
AACCACATGCCGCCGTAGCATAAGTACGACCATTTTTGATCGATCATGGGTTTCATTTCGTTTTCTTGGCGTGTGCAAACAAAATGTTCGAGTTCTTCGTGGGCCCGGATAATTGTGTGTGCTGCAGGAGACTCGTACACGTTGCGGATTTTGAGACCAATTACGCGGTCTTCGACGTGCGTGACAACGCCAACGCCGTGTTTTGCTGCTTTTGCGTTGAGGCGTTTGATGAGGGTTGGCATGTCGAGATCTTCGCCGTTGAGCTGCACAGGAATGCCTCGCAAAAATCCGATGCGTGTGACATCTGCTTCGTTGGGCGTGTTTTCGAGTGCGTTGCATGTTTGTAAAATGCGGTCGTAGCGAGGTTCCAGTGCGGGATTTTCAATTTCACCGCCTTCTGCCGAAATGCCCCACATGTTGTCGTCGTAGCTGTACATTTTTTCGGTGGTGTGAGGAACAGGAATGCCGTGCTTACGAGCATATTCCAACTCTTCTTCGCGGCCCATATTCCATTCGCGAACGGGCGCAATAATTTTCATATTGGGTGCGAGTGTGAGAATTGTGCCTTCCAAGCGAACTTGGTCGTTGCCCTTGCCTGTGCATCCGTGGGCAATGGCGTCACAGTTTTCACGGCGCGCGTAATCGACAGCAATTTTTGCTATAAGGGGGCGACCCAGGGGAGTTGCGAGGTGATAATCGCCTTGGTAACGTGCATTGGCCTTAATTCCGCGTGCGATGTAGTCGTAGCAAAATTCTTTTTTAGCATCGTGCATGTACGATTTTACAGCACCCAGGGTAAGTGCTTTTTGTTTGATTTCTTCAAGATTGTCAGCAATTTGTCCGAGGTCCAAGCATAATGCGACAACTTCGGCGTTGTATTCTTCGCGAATCCACTTGAGCATCACTGAGGTGTCCAAACCACCTGAATACAGAAGAAGAACGCGCTTTACTTCGCCTTTTTTCGCTTCGTAAGAGGCAACCTTATGGTATGTCATGCAAGGACTCCTTTAAAAATGAGAAATGAGAAATGAGAAATGAGAAATGAAGAACGAGAATGAGGATGAGAATGGAAACCAGAACGAGAAAATGAGATTTGCCGAATAATTGAAAATACACTTTCGTTTGATTGTGTTGTGACAACTGGAAAAAGATAAGAAAAAAGCCCGCCGAATGGGCGGGCTGGAAAAATAGAAACGCGCTGGGCAAGGGTGTTGGTGGAGTGCAGGAGGGAATCGCCCCAAAAAAAATGCCCGATCCGTGTATGAATGGGCGTTTGTTTTTTCAGTGAAGAGATATCCTGCATGGGCAGCAACTCCTAGTGTTATATTTCACTGAGTAATGGTGGTATCAAAAAAATGTATGAGTGTCAAGTGAGGTCGCACGGTTGGCAGGACCATCGCATCTGCGCATCAATACCGTGGTCTTCGTCTACAATTTGAAGCGATATCGTGACTTCGGTCATTCTACTCGTATTCAGTCCATCGTGCATTATCTAATGCGAAACATCGCCAGCATTTTTTCCAAATCTTTCGCCCGCGTTGCCAAGTCCTGTGCAGCGGACGAAGCCTCTTCTGCGCTGGCTGTAGTCTGCTGAACCACCGTTCCCACTTGATTAAGTCCCTGTGAAATCTGTCCTATGCTTACCGATTGCTCCTTGCTGGCCCGGGCAGTTTCGTTAATCAGATTGGCGACATTTCCGGCTCCGACCATAATCTCTTGGAACGACTTCTCGGTATTATTTGCTTCAACTAAACCATGAGTAACCTTGGTTTTACTGCCTTCGATTAAATCGGTTGTCTCTTTTGCGGCCTTGGCGCTTCGGCCGGCTAGGCTGCGAACTTCATCTGCAACAACGGCGAACCCTTTGCCGTGTTTGCCCGCACGAGCAGCCTCGACAGCGGCATTTAGAGCAAGAAGATTTGTTTGGAAAGCAATATCATCGATGGTTTTAATGATTTTGGAAATTTGTGCGCTTGATGTGTTGATATCCTCCATGGCGCGAACGGTGTCGCCAATTTGGCTGCGACCCTGTTCTGCTGCGCCGCGTTGGGTGGTTGCCTCTTGGTTTGCCTGAGTTGCAGCAATCGCGTTGTCGTTGACTTGCTTTGCCATTTCGTTAACGGAGGATGAAATCTCCTCAAGGCTCGCAGCCTGTTCCGTTGCCCCTTGAGCGAGCGTTTGCGATGCGGTGGACACCTGTGCCGAACCGCTGGCCACAGCGCCTGCAACATCCAGAACTTTTTCCACCAAATCGCGTAGATTAGCTGTCATCTTTTCAAATGCTTTCCCTAATGTGTCGCCTTCACCCACCACCTGAATTTTTCGGGTGAGATCACCGCTTGCAATGGCATCAGCTTCAATGCTCTTCGTTTGTAAGCGTTCCGTCATTTTTCGAAACGAATCAGCAAGTGCGCCCAGTTCATCGCTTCCGTGGTAAGAAACGTTCACATCTGTTTCACCAATGGCAATACGCTCCGACGCCGTTTGCATTTCACCCAAAGGTTTTACAATTTTTTGAGTGATCAAAATTCCCAAACCCATTCCAAATCCCAAACCCAAAAACGCCAAGCTTAAAAGCACAATAATTGTACTTTTCATCAGAACAGCAATTTGCTCCCGAGCAATAGTCACATCGGCCATAATTGCGTTTCGCAACTTAAGGGCTGAGTCGTTGAATGCCGTAGCTTTTTGAACAATTCCATCTACCTTCTTCAATAGAGATGGAGAATTCTCTTTTGTTGCCTTGAGTTCTGGCAACATATCCTTCTCAAAAGACTCTTGAAGGTCTGCAAATTGTTTTTTGAGATCGGCAACGCCGGTCTTCTCTTCCGAATGAGTGGCCAACTTTTCTAAGTTTTCGAATTGTGCCCGCGCTCCAGAAAGTACGTCTACTCCCCACTCAGCTTCGAGCCGATCGGTGTCACGGGTAAGAATATACGTCAGAATTGTTTGCCCTGCGACGGCCCCAAAAGTTGAGACCTGCGCAACATTAACTCCACCCTCTGCAACTTGCATTACGTTTTCTGAAATTTTTTGAACGCGCTGCAACTGAAACAAACCAAAGCCAACAATACATGCTCCCAAAAGGGAAACCGTACCAAAACCTAAGAAAAGACGCGTGCGAATTTTCATAGCAACCTCAAGCAACCTCAAGAAACCTCACGAAACAACAACCTCTGTCTCGTATCGATATAGAAATATATCCTATCCTGAATCCGTGAATGCCAAAAACTTGACGGACGTTTCCGAGTGTGCGCGGTGCCTTTTTGAAGACTATCTGGAAACATTGGCGAATTGGCCCGAAGATTTTTTCGGGAGCTGCCAT
>CAIZES010000034.1 GCA_903932045.1 uncultured Silvanigrella sp.
AGGGCGCATCATGGCGGAGTCTATGCAGTCTTTTGCTTCCACACTCTTGTTGGCAATTGCTTTGGTTTGGATGGTTCTGGCAGCGCAATTTGAAAGCTATATGACCCCCCTCGTAATTATGCTTTCTGTTTCACTCTCTTTTGTTGGAGCAATTCTTGGACTTCTTATTACGGGACGAGAATTTTCCATGTATCCCATGATTGGTATTTTGCTGCTTGTGGGTATTGTTACGAAAAACGCTATTTTGCTGGTGGACTTCGCTCTGCAGCGCATGCGCACAGGAATGACCGTAAATGATGCGCTACTCGAAGCTGGCCCCATTCGTTTGCGTCCCATTTTGATGACAACCTTCGCCATGATTTTTGGCATGCTTCCCATTGTCTTTGGGCACGGTGAAGGCGGCGAGGCTCGCGCGCCCATGGCAATTGCCGTAATTGGCGGTCTGATCACCTCCACAGTGCTCACTCTCGTGATTATTCCATGCGTATTCAGCTTATTTCAAAGCGTCAAAACTCGATATTACGGCGACAAACTTTTGCAGCACACCTAAAGCCAAATCGGGATATGGAAAATCCCCAAATAAAAACCCTCAGATGACAATCCTCAAATGAAAATTCGATATCCTAAAATTCTGGCAAATTTTCGAGTCCAGTGTTCTTTTTCTGGCCCATTATTGTAAGTTCATAGTCAATCGGACTAACCTTTGCGAATGCTCCATGATTTCCCAGCTTTCGCGTCGCAGTAAAAAATTTATCCCCGCGAAGCATGCGATCGACAACCTCACCCACAGTAAATTCACTCCGATTTACCAAACTCGGAGAATGCGTGTTCTGATGCGCAATCACCCTCGTAATTTCGCCGCGCGCACCCTTGTGAATCTCTGTTATCCAGTATTCATGCATAATGCGACTCCTTTCCCCAATTTCGAAGCTCGTTCACGCGAGTATTCAAGCTCCAAAGAGAATTGTATGCCCATACCACTTGAAGGAGTAACAAAGTGGGAACCGACACAGACATTGTCACCAGGTTTCCACACCTGAAACATCTTCAAAACGGTCATCATCCACCTTGGGCGAATCCGAGCCTGCCACCTGTTTCCAATAAACAGGATTTGCACCATGCGAGAAATTCATCTTCGCCCATATTTCTGCATCAGGCGCTGCCGCACCCAATGGACCAGAACTGGTTGGGATCAATCTCTCAATGGAATTCAAATACCAAACATAGCTGTAAAGATGGAGCGATGCCATATCGGTTTGAGGAATGAATTTGGGAAGAACGCGTGCAAAGGCGGTGACTTTGCGTAATGGCAAGTTTTCGTCACCAACCACTATTCCGCCTATCAGAGAAGTTTTAACTTGCTCAACAACAAGGTTTCTAGAGGAAACAACTCCGAGAATTTCAGGAGAAGAAACCTCTGCAGTGCTTTTGCCATCCAAATAGGCTTTTCCTCCTTTACTCCAAAAAGGATCGAGAAGAGCCAGTCGCGTTGGCACTATTTTGTTGGCAATTTTGCCTTCATCCGCACTTTTTGCAAGCAAATAGATAGCATGTTCTGCAATCTGCGCACCTAAAGAATGACCGGTTAATCGAACTCCCGACCCTTGGTAGTCGGCGAATGCTTGCATATATTCATCCACAAACATTGTGGTTACATTTTTTTCGGCTGGCATAGAAACAAAATTTCCATTTCGCAGACGATACCGCATAGATATAGTACCATCGGTTCCCGATCTCGTTCCACTTTCGCCAAGCCATACTTTTGTTTCGGCATCACGAATATCTTGTTCATCGGCAATCTGGTTCCAAAAATACTCGCCAACATTATAACCCTTGTTTCGCCACTTTCCAATGACGTTTGCATTTCCATAAGGCGAACCTGTGTATACAAATACATTTTCACGCTGCATATCGTATTGCGATGTTCCCTTTTGCCAACCATGCAAATGAAGCACCGTTGGGCGCAACGGATCGAAATATTTTGACTGAATTCCCGGACGAAACTTCTCGTATTCGCCATTTTCACCAAGCCAATAGATGCCATGATCCTCCTGAACCGTTCTGAAAGAAAACAACTTTCCAGAATCGGGCGATTGCGAACCATCTTCTCCAAAGAGAGTGCCGAACTGCACCGCATACGCAAGATCTGCTTTAAGTCCCGAATATACTGTTTCCATGGAACCATCGGATTTAGATTTCATCAAAAATCTTCTATCCACTTGGAATTCAATACTGTTATTTGCGTAACGAACATCACCCTGCAAAAGTTCCCCCGTATCGGAACGCCTTATCCTGATAGTATTGGAATCAATTTGGGAAGAATTCAAAGGCATGTCAAATGTAAAAATAATTCGCGAATCAATTTCAACTTTATCACTTCCGGGAACAACACTGCTGGAAATCAACTTTGGTGATGCCATACTAAATCGGGAATCACTCTGCTGAAGTAAATACGCATGCCTCCCCAGATTGCCCTCAGTGACACCCCCACATCCACAATAAAAAAGTGATGGAAACAATAACAAATGCGCAGATCTTGACAAAAAATCGAAAGCACGAACTTTAAAAACGAGACACCGTTGCATAAGAACCCCACATATACAGCGGCGATTCAAAAACGTTAAGAAATAAGACGAAAATGCGAAGCCTCAAACACAACCTTGAGCTCACGCCTGCTGCTTGAAACTCGAATCGGATTCCTAGGCAAAAAATACACATGCCAAAACTTTGTCCCACTCCCTTTTTGACATTCAGAACTCAGCAGCGCGTCCGATACGACAAGCGATGAGGAGACGCAAAATGAGACAAAGGAAACAATCCGTTTCAAAAATCAAATTTGCACCGTTAGGAGCAAGAATGGCTTTTGGAACAGGAAAGCTCATTGCCACAAGTTTTGTGCTTTCCCAATCGCCTGCGTATGCAGGAGATCTTCCCACCGACTGGGTGAGCGCTCGAATTGCTGGAATGGGCGGCAGCGCAACAGGAAACACAAGCGACGTGGACGACATCTTTTTCAACCCCGCAGGAACCGCATGGTTGCGAAATCCGCGTCACAAAAACAGCATCGAACGAATCAATCTACCCGGCATAACCCTCGGTGGAAACTCTGTGGCTCAGGGAGCAATTTGGGAGGCTCTCAATGCTGACTTTCCCGTGAGCACCACTCCCTACACCCAAATTCTGAAGATTCCTTCGAACTGGATAAACGCAGATCGTTTTGGAAAAATTATGAAGGCCGCTGTTGATCATCCCGGCCAACCTGTTTTTGTGGAAGCACAAATTTATCCGTCAGTTGTGGGAGGAGGGCGAAACGGATCCACTTTCGTTTTTGGACTTCCAGTTCGCACAGACATCAATACAGGAATAATTAACCCTGCGGATACATCAAAACTTTACATAAATTCACGCACAACAACTGGAGCAATACTCTCGTTCGCAAACGGAACCAAATCGAGAATGCTCACCTATGGCGTTAATTTAAGACCCAATTATCGCTATTCCTATGAAGCAAACGACTACCCATCGGGTGCAGTCAGTTTCGCAGATTTTCGAAAGTCTGTGGGTGGCACCGCTAACAAAACATGGGGAGTGCAGGCAGACGCCGGTGTCATGATGGTTGCGGCCGACCAGTGGTTCCCAACTCTCGGAATTGCGGTGAGAAATATCCCTACCAAATGTGTGCCCAACTACACTAACCCCGTTACGGGCACAAAAATGACTGTATGCGGATCGGCACGAACTGGAGATATCACAAGTGCCAACTCAGCCGACGCCATTGACCCCACAGAAGTTCGCATGGGATTCGCTATGACCCCTCGCTTTCGCTTTGGCAGCTCACGGGGAAATTTACGCTTGAGCGTGGATGGATACCCTATTCCAGTTACTTTTGGCGGCAATAACTACGGCTTTACAGACTTATCCATGAATGAGATCCTTCACGCTGGAGCTGAATTCTTTCTTGGAAACATGTTTGACTCGCAAACTTTTGGCGTGCGCATTGGTGTCAATGGGGCAAATCTCACGTGGGGCGCATCAGTAAAAATCTTTGGTATTGAAATCGATTATGCCAAGTACCCCGGTTACTCCCTTGTACCCGGCCAATCTGAACGCAAAGACGTCCGTCACTTGATAGGAATAACCTCTCGCTGGTAGTATCTTCCCCTCTGCACTCGAACAGTCTAAGGGGATTGAAAATGAAAAGAACTCTTTCGTTTATAAGCACTGTCACGCTAGCAACTCTTTTACTTGCTGCGTGCCAAACAGCACCTCTTCCTACTGTCCAACCCACACCAACCAACAAACCAACCCATCCTCAACATCCGCAACAGCCTCAAACAAAACCGCCAACCACACCAAAACCATTTCCGAGTTCAAACACTGGACCAACACCAACCGCTGGGCACGTTTCGTTTCCCGACACCATTGCAACAACTTTTGCCGACATTGAAAACGCATTTGCGGCCGACGACTGTGTGCGGGTTTTGGAAAATTGGAACAAACTCAACCTTCCCACAACCGACGCTAGATTTAGTGAGTTACCGAAACTTGCCGCTGTGGCTGTTGCGCTCTGCGATACAAAAACATCGCCTCAAAACCCCGACAAAGCCCATTTTGCTGTTCGCGTCCTAAGCAAGATAGAACAAACGTCTACACCACTTTTGGAAAAATCGTGGCTCGCCAAAAACATTGCCAGCCAGCACATTGCCCTTGGTGAATTTGATGAAGCAACCTCTGCGTCGCAAAGGGAAAAAGACTATCTTTTACAGTACAATGCCCGGCTCATGGCACTGAACGGTTCAATAACTCCAATAACGCCAGCCCCAACACCACTGCCCAACCCAACCCCCTCCGACGCCCCGATGGGCGTTGAAAAAGCCATTACCGATGCAAGATTGGCAATAAACTCCGGCGATCCGGCAACAGCAGTAACAATTCTTGACACCATTCCTGAATTGGAAAAAAACGATCGCAGCAAACGCCTCCGCAAAGAGGCCGCGGAAGCTCATGTAAAAGATTTACGAACACGTGCGCGCCAGCAATACCAAAGAGCACAAAGTCAACAAAATAAACAAGGCAAAATCGATGCATTACAACAATCCAGAGAAATCAATGAATTCATTCTTTCCAAATATCCAGAAACGCCGTCACGTCCAGGCATCGAACGAAGTTTAAGCAGCATTAAAAGTGAAATTGAATTCCTAAATAGAGGTCGTTAATTATGAATACCAACGTTATTGAAAATGCCTTACAGAATCTTCTAAAACCTGAATTTGCTTCTGTGCTTGACTGTCGGGAACGCATTTCATCGTGGCTCACAGACGACTGCATTGAAGAAAATGCGAAACAGGAAGTCATACAGCTCATAGAAAAAAAGAACCTAGCTGAACTCCGCGACGCTTTTTACCGAGAACTGGAATTCGGAACTGGAGGACTTCGCGGTGTCATTGGAGCGGGCAACAATCGCATGAACAAATATGTTGTTCGCAGAGCCACGCAAGGACTTGCAAACTACATTCGTAAACAAGGCCCAGATGCCATGCGTCGGGGCGTTGCAATTGCTCACGACTCGCGGCATTTTTCCGATGTCTACGCCAAAGAGGCTGCCTCGGTTTTGGCAGGAAATGGCGTTCATGCTCATCTTTACAAAACACTCAATACAACTCCAGCGCTTTCGTTTGCCGTAAGGGCCCTCAAGTGTATTTCAGGAATTTGCGTCACCGCAAGCCATAATCCACCTCAATACAATGGCTTCAAAGTTTATTGGGAAGACGGAGCACAAATTGTACCTCCTGTTGATACCGGAATTCTCAACGAAGTATTTGCAGTAAAATCGTTTTCCGAAGCCAAGTCTATTTCCTTCGACGATGGCATGAAAAACGACCTCATCCACTATATTTCCGATGATGTTCTTCAAAACTGGTATCAAGCGATTCAAAATTTGCGTTTGTATCCCGAACTCCAATCCGGTCTCAAAATTG
Organism: uncultured Silvanigrella sp.; assembly: GCA_903932045.1. Classification (GTDB taxonomy): domain Bacteria; phylum Bdellovibrionota_B; class Oligoflexia; order Silvanigrellales; family Silvanigrellaceae; genus CAIZES01. The sequence goes on from CAIZES010000034.1 coordinate 5,979, forward strand.
TTTACACACCACTCCATGGAACCGGCGCTCCCCATGCACGCGAAGTGTTGCGTCGCTGGAGTTTTAACGATGTTTTTGTTGTACCCGAGCAAGAAGCTCCAGACGGTTCGTTTCCCACTGTAAAAAAGCCTAATCCAGAAGAACCAGAAGCTCTCAAACTGGCAATTGCACACGCCGAACGTTTGGGTGCAGACGTAGTTATGGCCACCGATCCAGACTCCGATCGCTTGGCTCTTGTTGTGCGCGATCCAAAAGCGGCAAAAGGAATATTCGCACATCAAGCACTTGGCGATTACGTCTTGCTTAACGGTAATCAAACCGGAGCGCTCATGATTGACTACGTATTGGATGGTTATCGCACCAAAGGACGGCTACGACCTTCGCATAAAATTGTAAAAACAATTGTGACATCAGAGCTCCACGCCCGAATTTGTGCACGTCACGGCGTGGACATTTTTAACACACTGACGGGATTTAAGTGGATTGCAAGCCTTGTACGCGAATGGGAAACTCAAGGAAAAAAAGATCACGAGTATCTCTTTGGAACCGAAGAAAGCTTTGGATACATGCCCGGTGCTTATGTACGCGACAAAGATGGCATTGGTGCACTGGCACAAGCTGCAGAAATGGCAGCCGTACTTAAGACACGCGCAAAAACCTGCTGCGATCGGCTTGTGGAAATTTTTGCAGATTTTGGCGCCTGGCATGAGTCTCTTATTAATGTCGACCTCGTTGGCGAAGAAGGGGCTGCTCGCATTGGACGCATGATGAATTCCATGCGCAACCATCCCAAAACTTCGTTTTGCGGTGTCCCTGTTGCTCGCATTTTCGACTACAAACTTTGCACCATACAAAAACGCGATGGCGAAAATTTCCAATTGAGCACCGAAAAACTGACTCTTCCTCCTTCCGATGTGCTGCAATTTGAACTTGAAGACGGCAGTCGAATTTCCATGCGTCCGAGTGGAACCGAACCAAAAATTAAATTTTACGTTTCGGTTTGCACAAAGGGAACTGATGTTGTTGCAGCACATTCGGAAACATTGCGCCGCATTCAAGACTTGAATGCGGAAGTTGACGCTTTCGTTGCGGGAGTAAAGTAAGTGGATATTTCTCAATTTCTTTCATACTCAGAGCACTCTCTAAAAGGAAAAAAAGCTCTTGTTACCGGAGCATCTTCCGGCTTTGGTTTGGCCATTGCGTGCCGGTTGGCACAAGAGGGGGTTTCACTTTTTCTCGTGGCACGCAGAAATGAAAAACTTTCGGAACTGCGCGAAACACTTCTCAAGCATTTTCCCAATGTCAGCGTCACAACAACAGCTGGAGACGTTCGCGATCCCGCACTTATTCAAACGCTGGAAAAATGTGGTGCACCAATAGTGAGCTTCTGAATTTCGCTCTCATAATTTGGAAGAACAGCATCGGCCAC
>CAIZES010000035.1 GCA_903932045.1 uncultured Silvanigrella sp.
CGTATCTTTCTGGCCGTTGTCCCATGTGAATCACTGCAGGCTTTTGAGGGCCTGGGTTGCGTTGCAATTCGCTAATTCCATCTGGTGGAGGCACAGCTACACTCACCTTCCTAGCAAGATTTGTAGGCTGTGCCACGGTCATTCCAACTCCATGGCCCGCATTGTTGCTTGATGCGTTTGAGTTTGAATTTGAATTTGAATTGTTCACAATATTTGAATTGTTGTTTGTATTGTTGTTGCTGCTCCCATTGTTGTTGGATGTTGCGTTGTTTACAGTGTTTGAGTTGTTGCTATTGTTCGTGGCGTTATTTGCATTATTGATGTTGGAATTGTTGCCATTACTATTTGTGTTGTTACTATTCGAACCGTATTTAGAGGCATTATTAGAGGCATTATTAGAGGCATTATTAGAGGCATTATTAGAGCTATTATTTGAACTGTTGTTGGATGTGTTTGCATTGTTTGTTTTGTTCGATATTTTGCGCGCAGTACTGGCTGCACTGTTTGCTAAAAGCTGTTGCAGATTGGTAGCATTATTAGAGCTGACGCTACTTGCTGCATTTTGTGCATGAGCGTTTTCTGCCGCAACGAGAAGCAATAAACTTGTGAGGGTTTTGAGTTGATTTTTACTCATTGAAACACCCTTATCACAACTCGTCGGTTTGCGGTTCGAGCGCTTTCCAGCTCCGCACCAATTTTCCCAACGAAGGTTTGTTTAGGACGAGTGTGTGCGTATCCTGCAACGCTCATGCGTCCTTCGGGTACGCCCATGTGAGACATTTCCACAAGGAGCGCAACTCCGCGAGCGCTGCTCAGATCCCAGTTGTCGCGGAACTTGGAGCTCTTTCCAACAGGGACATCATCGGTGTGTCCTTCAAAAGCAAGACTGTACTTCCTGTCCGTCTTGCTTAAGATCTCCAGAATAGGCTTCGCATCCAGCAAAGCATTTGCCCCCAAATCTGCGCTGGCTGACGCAAAAAGCACGCCACTCAAGAATTCTACGTTTAATCCGGAGAGTCCCAGTGATGTCATGACGCGTTTTTGAAGGCTTCTTTTAATAATCTCGGCATCCAATTGCTTCTTGAGTTCCTCCAAAGTATTTTTTTGAGGTTTGGTAGAAACTCGCGACGAGATTGCTTCAAATTTTGACATATCCACAGAGGAAATGGCAAGCATCATAATAAACACGGCCATTAGGTTCGTCACCAAATCAGCGTATGAGATAAGCCAAAGCTCATCTTTTTTCTTTCCTTTCCGCTGAACTGGGAGAACTTCGTTGAACGTGCTCATAGTTGTATATTTTACCCCGCCTTTTCTGTGGTTTCGTTTGCATGGTTTTGCTGATTTTTCGGGACGGTTGTGTATGTGCTTACAACGTCTCTTAAGTGTGCACTAGACTTGCGTTCTTTTAATAGCAATACGCCCTCCAATACCATTGTGTTAAGTTGAAGAATTTTTTCCGAGTGCGACGAAACTTTGTCGGCAAGTGGAATGTAAATTGCGTTTGCAAAAACCAAGCCGTACAAAGTTGCCAATAGTGACACAGCCATGCCTGGGCCAATTGATGAAGGATCGGAAAGATTTGCAAGCATTTGCACCAATCCCACCAAGGTTCCCAAAAGTCCCATGGCCGGAGAGATTTTTCCGAGCGCTTCAAAAAGTTCGGATGCTGCAGTAAGTCTCATGTGTTCGATGTTTGTTTTTGCTATCAAGTTGTGTTTAATTTCATCCGTTGTGAAACTGTTTAAAATGAGAACAACACCCTCTTTAAAAAGCGGATTTCTGATTGTAGCGCGATGTTGCGCCAAAGCGCCCATTCCGCGCTGAGAAACTTCTTTACTGAGTATTGTGAGAGTGTTTGCTACTTTCGTCATTTCTTTTTCTTCATTCATGAAGGTCATTGTGACCACGGCTTTTAAAGCACTAAAGAGATCGGAAATGCTTCGCGAGATCAACATAACGGCAATGGGTGAAAAAATAAGGAGAATAAGAGCCGATTGATTGTAAAAACCCGTGAACTTTTCGCCGTGCGACAAAAACATCACGTAGTATAGTGTGCTAAGAAACATAATGAGCCCAAGAAGCGTGCTGATCATTTTACGGGACTCCTTTTTCCGAGTTTTCAATTTTTGGGGAGTCACCCGGAGCCACCAAAGTGTTTCGTGAGCGTGCAATGGAAGACCTGTCGCTCAAAATCGTTCGGAGATGGTCCATTTGTGCCAAAAGCTTGCGAGAAGGTTCAAGGTCGTAGGCATGTTCGTACGACGCCAACGCTAATTCAAGTTGATTGATGCGTTGGTAGAGCGTCCCCTTCATTGTTAGGAGCTGTGCAGAATGTGGATAAAAGCGAAGTGCTTCGTTTGTTTCCACAAGAGCGTTTTCAAATTCTCGTTGCTTATAGAGATCTTTAATTCTTTGAAGTGTTGTGACATAGCTTGGCGCCATTCCCGGTTTTTCTTCCGATGTGACTTGTAAATCTTTATCGAGTTGTCCGAGTTCACTTGCGCGTCGCTCTTCAATGTTACGAGACTGTCCTGTGATTTCGTTATCGGTGCGGCGATTGCGCATATCGCGTCGTCGTTGTGTTTGTTCGTCAATAACCTGTTGCGATGGAATTCCATCAAAAATACTCACAGGCAAGCTCACTTCGCTGTCTTGATCTTTTGATTCATTGGGTAGTGTGGCAAGAAGTTTTTCCATTTGGCTTTGCGATTTTTTAGATTTTTGCTCATCGGGGTTGAGTGGGGGAGGCAAAATTTTTCGTGCGGGAGGATTGGACCCGTCGGCGTTGGCTGCGTCAATGTTTTGCGGTGGTCGCGAAACACAAGATGTTGTTGACATCTGAGCGAACAACGTTACAAATACAAAGTTTTTCGAATGTTTCCAATTAAAAATGGAAGCCAATGCCAACGTCACCGCCAACTCCTCCAAG
>CAIZES010000036.1 GCA_903932045.1 uncultured Silvanigrella sp.
CTGCTAAAATAACGCTAACGACGAGCTTGGAATCCATTTCAAAGTTCGTGAGAAGTCGCGCAAGCCTCAGCGAGTCTGTGCGCATTTCATGAGCGTCGTCAAAGATAATGACTTGTCGCATTCCTTGAGAGGAGAATCCTCCGTGAAGTTGTTCTTCCAATGCGTGCACAAGTGCGGGATATGTGCCAACACCCGTCATTCCAAGTTTGAGCGCCACCTGCCGGCACATGTCACGAGCCCCGAGTCCGGCGAGTTTTAAATACACAATCCGGTATCGTGATTCGGGCAGGTCATCGAGAAGAGCACGGAGCACAACCGTTTTTCCACTCCCTGCGGGACCCATGATCACCGACGACTGCCGGGCCTCTACGATTTCTCGGGCGGTTTTGATTTCCGACTCGATAAAGTCGGCTTTATACCTTTGCTCGATACGAATCTCGCGTGTAAAAGGTTCCGAGACAAATCCAAAACGTTCCATGACAGCTCCTTTCAATCTTGCTGTTTTTCTAAAAAGTCCCCGTTGGGGCCAACTATTGGTGAATAATCTTTCTCGAAACTCATGCGCGCGGCAGTCATGATGGGTCCCGTTGAATTTACAATTCCCTTTCTTCGCTCTCGCGCGCTTATGCGTTTCATGTTCTTTCCGCTGCGTTTTTCCTTGGAGTTTGCGGCGAGGTTGGGTGATTTCAGGAGGATTGCTTTTCCCTCGTGCAAAAAACGAGCCTCTTTGTGCAGGAGATCGTACATAATATCGACTTGCTGGCCTGCGTATCCGAGCGGCATTTCGAGTAGTTCACCGCCGGAGCTGACGGTATTTGCCGACGATACTTTGTGTTTTTTTGTGACAACAAACTCTCTTGCTAATGCGTTTTTGTCGGCAACAATATTGAGAGCCAGGGGATCCACTTTCCATTTTTCGTTAGGAGACTTTTTCAAAGACTCGTGATAGCGCTCGTTGTAAACGCTAAATGCATAGTGTTGAATCCGCAGTTCCAGGTTTTCGAACGAGCTTTCAACGCTTGTGTCACCGGCAAATGTTCGGAGCAGGTCGGCAAACTGAGTGCGGTTGTAGCGCTCAATTTTTCCGTGTCCCTCTGGGTATCCTTCTGTGCCGTTGATGATATGAATGCCAAGCCTAGCGCAAATGAGATATCCGTCTTTTGATACAAATCCGCATCCATTATCGAGATAAAGGCACTGCATTTTTCCATGCCGAAGAATGACTTTATAAAGCCCACGCAAAAATGTTCGCTTGTTTTCAGCCCTGCAAACAGCCACACCGAGCACTTTTCGCGTGGAGTCGTCGATGAAGGTGAAAACAACGCGTTTCCGGCGCTTCGCGCCCGCGCGAAAGTGTTTGCCATCGCAAAGAACCATTTGCATTCGGTGTTTGTATTCAAAACGGCGCTTTGTGGAGGCGGATTTTTTCTGGACACCCATGAGAGGAAGATTGGCCCTCAGTGCGGCTCGCCACGCGGTTGTGCGAGAAACCTCGCCATCTTTGACGATTCCAAGCAGCACGGCAGACCTGATGATGTCGGGAATCGTGGCTTCGTTGTCGGCTGTTTTTTGAGCTTTCAAAAAATCGAGAAAGGGTTTCTGAAGCACCACCGATTCCGAGGTTGATTTTCTGCTCACAGGAGCAAGCGCAGCAAAACCCTTTGACTTAAAAATTGAGACCCACCGAAAAAGCGTGCGCGGAGAAACGCGAATTCGCTGGTCTCCAGGAAGAACCACGTACCCTTTTTGCAAAGTCTCCCCGATGGCGGCACGAACTGAAGCGGCACCGGCAACTTTTGCGAGAACTTGGGAGACGGCCGAATACCTTGCGAGCGAGATTTCCGAGACGTGAACATCCATTGTCGGGCTCCTTTGTGTTGAGTTCACAGGGGAGCGGCAGGTTTTTCACATCATCGGAAAAAAAAGCAGTGACAAACTCGTTGGTACCGCCGATAGTTCTATCAGCGTGGCAGGATTAGGATTTTTTCACGCAAGCTGCATCAGCTGTAACAATTTGTCAGATGTTTTCGCAGATGCCGTAAGCGTTTCAAGAATCTCCTTTCCCTGCTCGCCTCGAACTTTCCACAACGGTGGCCCTCTCGAACGAGTGTTCATTTTCTCCTTGGAATTCTGAAGCGTTGACATCTCGATACTCAAGAGGTCGCAAACTTTTTCGCGCCATTTGTAATGGCTTCGTTTCAATAATCCGAACATTTTCATGAAAAATTTGATGCCGCGTTTTTGAGTTCTCGCAACGCCTTGGTAGTCTGGCGGCAAGGGCGAACCAGCGACTCCAAGTTGCTTCTCTTCCGGCCATAGTCTTCCTGCTGCTGCGGCAATGATAGATTTGAAAATCGTAAAGGACCAAGGCGAAGCCTCTTCACAATTCGCATTGGGGTGCAAAACTTCAATCGGTTTTCCGTCGGGCGTAAGCTGTACAATCGGGTTTCGCGCATAAGGAATCCACCCCGGCGGGTATACCGTGAAGTGATATTTGTGCGCCACGCAGAGACAAATCCAGAGTGGATAACCCATTCCACAAATGCGTTTTCTGGTGCCAAATTTTTTGATTCGACACGTGCCATCCAATCTCGCTTGTGGGCAACGGTGCGGAATTTCCGCTTCAACGCTGCCATCCTTTGCAACCTGATACGGCCCTGTCACGAATATTCGGTTTGCCAAACGTTTGAGAACAGCCATGGACATTGATTCGGCTGCTTTGTGTTTTGTTCAGTAAAAAAATTTGCCTGTTCTGTGGGCTATGCCATCAAACGTGGAACGAGTGCGTCAAAAATGTGTCATTTGGCGTGGAACGTAATAAATGCAACGCGCAACATGTCAGTGTAATGAGGATCATAAATGTCGTCATTTGAGTTTCTGAGCCACGACATCTTTGGGAAGTATTCAGTTTTTGTGAAGGCATTGTCGAACTTTTCGAGGCTATCATGAAAAGCAGGATTTACTGCCATGTGGCAGAAGTAGTCGATTGCTTTTCTTAGTGTGTTGCCGCCAAACTCCTCGTTAACGGCTATTTTAGACATGGCGAAATCGGATTGATTTAACTTTGTTCCCGCAGAATTTACTCTAACAAAAATTTCCGTAACAGTTTCAATATCGAGATCTTCTGCGAGTTCAATGAGGCCAACGTGATTGCTCGTCACACGGCGTAAACGCTCAATTGCTGCATGAACGTGATCTTCGTTGATTCCAGCGTTGGCTGCCACATATTCACGAGTAATCTTGAGTGGACTTGCTGATGGAGAAAATATTTCAGCGATGTCTGGCAGCCAGCTTGCATCCTTTCGAATTGCTGGATTTGCTACTTCGAATGTTTCGTTTATAGGATGGAAAGCGATTCGAATTTTAACATTCTCGTAGTCCTTGTTGAGAACCTCGTGACCCAGAATTGAAGCCATCAAGGCAGTGATGCGCTGTTGGCCATCGATCAAAATCCGTTTTCCAGCTGAACTCGATCCATCTTTTAGCTTCACCGTCGGGTTGCGCCAAGCGATTAAATAGCCAACAGGATATCCACGGTAGAGTGAATCAAGTAGATTGCGAACGCTCGTCGCTTCCCAGACAAATGGTCGCTGGATTTCTGGAATCGCAATCTCCTTGGACCGAATCCATGTAAGAAAGGTATCTATGCTGTGCGGTGTTACCGAATAACGTTGAGTGGTCATAAAACAATCTCTTTCAAAGCTAGCTTAGGTTTGTGCATAAAATCCTTTCGCAGAACTAGATTCAAAACGGTCTAAAAAATACGGCTTGCGGGTGCAGGCTTGGTTTCCTATGGCGGCAGCGTTTGGGATTCGCGAGTTTCCACTTGAAGCCGGCGCCGTTGGGTTTGCAGTCGACGATTTCGACGCTACCGACGATGACACCTGTGGGAAGTTCGCCCTCGTTCGCTCCAGCGCGTTTCCATTCTTTTTTAATTTCTTTCGGGTCCAGTTTGGCGGGTTTTAGTGAAGCGTAAATATACACCCGCTCCCGAATGTTGCAGGGTTTAGAACGATACTCCCACACCTTTTCTCCGAGCATGATCTGCTCTGCATACGGCTGGCGAACGCTTAAAGCGCGTTCAATCTTGGCTTCCTTGGTCATGAGTTTCTCCTTGCGGCTTAGAATTCTCGCTTCCAGTCTCAGGTTTTTGCCTCGCATTCGCAATGTCAGGAAGGCGACGGGGGGAGGCTCCCTTACTTGCGTGGAGCGGAATGATTACAGCGTCTCATTTCTTCGTTACGCAGCGGAACTCGGTCTCCTCACGTAGAGGGACTACGCTGCGTCGACTCTTGTCCTTGCGTGCCTTGAACTGACTCGGCTGTAATTATTCCGTCGGAGATGTTTACAAAACTATTTTACACCATTTTTCGCAGTTGGACGTTCGGTGTTTTTAAATTGAGGTTGAGGCGCATGCTTTTGCAGCGATTTTGTGGATTTGATTTTGAAATATTCTTGTTTGGAATACTTATGTCAAAGTTTTGTTGTTTGGCTTTGGTTGGTTTTTGTCGGAATTGAAATCATTGTATTCTTTTCGGCTTTTGAGTGGTGAGCTTTGCTCTGGGGATTTTCTCGGTCTAGCTTTTGAACCTGCAGTTGGCTTGGGCACAAGAGATATGTTGGAGAATTACTTGTAGAAGGTAGGTGGTAGGGAAGGCGATTTTTTAGCAAAAAAAGGTCTTAGCCGATCGCAAGAGTTGGTGCAGATCGAGGCGCACGAGTGATGAGAGCCGCCACAGCGTAGTCCCGCTACGTGAGAAGGCCGAGTTCCGAAATGCAACGATGAGATGCGCCAATTATTGCGATCGGTACAGTCTAGAAGTGTATGTTTGGGGAAGGGGAATATTCTGGGGTGGGATATGGGGTGAGTTTTTGACGGTGTGTTCTCCGTACTTGTAAAGAAATAAATCCATGTCGGCTGATTGATTAGCGCGTGGTAGTTCAAGGCGTGGAGGTGACTAACAGGAATCTCGTTGGAGCGAGAGCTGGCGCAGCATAGTCTCGCTACGTGAGGCGGTTGAGTTCCGAAGCCGTAACGCAGAAGTAGCGGACTATAATCACCCAGTCGAAGGAAAGTGCGTTCCTTTTGTCGGAGGGAATTAACGGGGTGTGAGTCCGCTGGTTTTTTATACGGGAGAAACTAACGACGGGACTCGTTCAACTGAAATCATGGCGGGAGAAAGAGCCTCTTGCTAAAGAGATTATTGCGGCATGGAAGCATCAGCCGTCAGTGTTATTCCATAATCCGATATAGCCAAATTATTGGCGTCGTTGTTACCAGATCTTGCGTGATTTGGTTAGAGTCGTCATGTGAAAAAAAGAGCTAACATTTGATAGGGCTGTGTGGCATTCACGTGAGTACGCATGACGCGTAACATTCAAGGAATGACGGTTTTTTGGAGTGTTGTCCCCGACACTATGGGTGCTGCGTCTCCCTCAAACACTTAGCGCGTGGCTAAAAGTAGTGCTGTTCCTACCTGCATGGTGTTTGTGCTGGGGAGACTTTGGATGAAATGTTTTTGGGGGAAACTTGAAACGCCTAGCCCCCAAGCAGGCGAGCGGGCATTTCATCCATTGATCGATCATTGTGCCGATGTTGCTGCAACCACATTTTGTTTACTCAATACGGCAATCTATCAGCAAGTCCTTTGTTCTTTAGCAGGAGTATCTGAACTCCCGACGCATTGGACGGCGCGACTTTCGGTTCTTGCGGCCATGCACGATTTTGGGAAGGCAAATTGGGGTTTTCAAAACAAACAGTTTCCAAACCCACCATTTCACGCGGGGCATGTTGATGAAGCCGTACTTTTACTGAATGATTGTCAAAGGTATCCGCGTTTTCTCGACGTATTAATGTCTTTTCGTTCTTGGTTTTGCGATGACCAAGCACTTGTTGAGTTCTTTTTGGCATCGATCTGCCATCACGGACGGCCGGTTCGGCCGCATGGTCCCGCGAGAGCAATGCTTTGGGAAGCCAGAGGCGAAATGGATCCGCTTGCGGAGATTGAGACCCTAGTTTCAAAAGCCCGGCATTGGTTTCCGTCTGCTTTTAGAGTCGAAGACGCCGACGGCGAACTTCCAGTAAATGCCCGTTTTATCCATCATTTTTGTGGGATCGTTACCCTAGCCGATTGGATTGCTTCTAGCGTGATTTTTTTTCCATTTACAACACCGGAACAACGGCTGAATTCAAAGTTCGATCGATTCTCGTTTGCGCGACAGCGTGCAGAGTACGCCTTGACCGTCATTGGTCTAAATACGACGCCTGTTCTTCAGTCCTGTGTGGGGTTGCCATCTTTCGAAAAGATGACGGGAAAAAAATTTCCAATGCGCTGGGCGCAGGAAACTCTAAGTGGGTTGGACATTCCTATTGGGCCGTCCATTGAGATTCTTGAAGCATCTACGGGTGACGGAAAAACAGAAGCCGCCCTTCTAAGATTTCTCGCGCTCTTTAGCCGAGGGGAGGTTGGGGGGCTCTATTTTGCTCTTCCAACGAGGACATCCGCGATTCAAATCTACTCCCGGATTTGTGAAATTGTTAAACGTGTTTTTGAATCAGAAGAGTTTAGGCCTCAAGTCGTCCTTGCTGTACCTGGCTATGTGTCGTTTGAGGGAATTGAGGCACGCATCTTGCCTGGGCACGAAGTTCGATGGAGCGACGACCAGAATAACGAATCGCTTCGAGAGCGCGGTTGGGCAGCTGAAGGGCCTAAACGATTTTTGGCGGCACCAATCGCGGTTGGAACCATTGATCAAGTGCTGATGTCGGGAATACTTGTTCCCCACGCTCATATGCGTTCAGCAGCGCTCCGCCGCCATTTTTTGGTTGTGGACGAGGTTCACGCCTCCGATTACTTTATGACCTCACTCCTGGTCAAAGTCTTGGAAGACCATGTTGCAGCTGGTGGCCGCGCATTGTTGATGTCCGCGACATTGGGGGCGACAATGGCGAATCGTTTTCTTGGCGTTGTGCGTCAACTGCAGCAAGAGAAGTTAAACCTAGAAGAAGCATGTAAAGTTCCTTTTCCTTTGGTGCGGCAAGTTTCGCGTGAAATGGACCTTACATTCTCTCGAAGCGTTGCGGTGCAAGATCTCCGGAGCAGGAATGTTCAAGTAATCATCCGGCCTATTGCAGGTAAGCTGCGTGAGTTAGTTGCAATTGCATTCGCAGCGGCGACAGAGGGCGCATCGGTTCTTATAATTCGGAACAAAGTTGATGATTGTCAGGACGTGCAGCGGGAGCTGGAGCGAGTTGCCGAGCAAACAAATTCTTCGGAACTCCTCTTTCAGTGCTCGGGTTTACCTGCGCCTCACCACGCTCGATTTGCGGATGCGGACAGAAGACTTTTGGATTTGGAAGTGGAACGGCAGTTTGGCGAAAAGCGAAGTGCCGCAGGGAGGATTTTGGTTGCTACTCAAACCGTGCAACAGAGCTTGGACATCGATGCGGATTTTTTGATTACAGATCTTTGCCCTATGGATGTTTTGCTGCAAAGAGTTGGGCGGCTGCACCGCCATTCGAGGGTCGATCGTCCGAATCGATTTGCAGAACCTCAAGTTGTCGTGTGTACGCCGGAAGTTTGCACTTTAGCAGAATATGTTTTGAAAAAGGACGGTCGCGGACGTGGACCTCATGGACTAGGTACTGTTTATCCCGACTTATGCATACTCGAAAATACTTGGAAGACACTGCTGGTTTTTGGACGGCTTGAGTTGCCCAAAAATGCGCGGTCGCTGGTCGAAAAGTCTCTTCATCCGCAAGCAGTCGATGTTCTAGTTTCTGCTTTGCCTGAAGTTTGGAAGCGGCACCGCGAGTGGAATTTGGGTTCCCTTTTGGGCGAGGGGAGAGCGGCGGCAGACTTTGTTTTGCCAACTAGGAAACCCTTTTCAGACCTTCCTTTGTTTGAAAACCTGGGACGGGTTGCTACCCGATTGGGTGTCGAACGCAGATTTGTGGAATTCTCTCCGTCGCGAAGTCCTTTTGGCAAGATCATTGATAGGGTTACTCTTCCTTCGGGATGGGCTCGCTTATTTTCGCAAGAAGAACTTCGGGCGGAAGCTACCTCAACTGAGTCTGGAGATCTGAAAATAGAGGTCGAGGGTGTAGTGTTTCACTATGGGCGATACGGACTTTCACGAGAAAACCGCGAACTTCAAGGGGAAGAAACTGATGAATGAATGTTCCTACAATCTAGTTAACGATCGCCTAATATCGATCGTCACGAGAGATAATGAAAGTAGAAAGGTTTCTATCCCAGAGCTACTGGTGCTTCTCGCAAGGAATGAGGTTGTCTCATTACCTGCGGCTCAGGCTTTTCATGTGTATCCCATCATTTCGTTCATGATACAGTTGGCATACCACTGTTTAGCCACCTGTGATCCAATACCGACTGAGGATCTTCAATGCTTGCGTGAAGACTTTTGGCGAGAACGACTCAGATTCCTTGGCGACAACAGGGATGAACCTTGGTGTGTATTTGTGGCTGACAAGAGTCTTCCGGCGTTCCTTCAGCCGCCAATTGATTCTAACGATGATTTGAGTAACTGGGGGATTGAGACAACCCCAGACGCTATTGATGTGCTGAATCTGTCCAAGAACCATGATGTAAAACTGGAGAAGATGACTTCGAGTAACATAGAACATTGGGTGTGCTCACTTATCTCCTGCCAAACGATGAGTGGATTTTTTGGAAGAGGGAATTATGGTATTTGCAGAATGAATGGCGGTTTTTCCAGTCGTCCCTTCGTGGGATTTGTTGATTCCTTTTCCCATGGTGCGCGCTTCTTACGTGATGTGCATGTTTTGCTTGAAGGAACTCGCGAAGTTGCTGAAAAGTTTGGATTTCGGGGCGACGGGAAAAGACTTCTGTGGCTTGAGCCATGGGACGGAAAAACTTCCCTACCATTAATTGAGTGTGCTCCGCATTTTCTCGAAATTTGTCGCAGATTGCGGATGCGGAAACAAGGAAATGGTTGGGCCGTAGGCTGCAGACCGACGGAAAGCTCGCGCGTACAAGAGGCTAACGGCGAAGTTGGAGATCCGTGGATTCCCATTGAGCGGACCACAAGAAAGGCTCTCACGATTGGTGGCAGGGGGCTCGATTTTGGAAAAATTACCGAGATTCTTTGGGCCGATAAATATGTTCTTGGGCAAGCTTGCATGTTTCGACCTGGGGATAAGTATTTTTATGCGTCCGTTCTTGTTCGGGGCCAAGGTGAAACGCAGGGGTATCATGAGCGCGTGCTTCCAATCCCAGAAAAAGTGAGATCGAAATTTCGGTTGGATGGCGACAACCAGAGTTTAGGAAAATTGGCTCGGGATCGAGTTCTTGATGGTGAGAAGTTTTCAAAGAGTATTGCTTCTTCGATTATCGCTCTGGTTCAAGGAAAAATAGACGGTAAAGCCGCAAAGGCTGCGATGGGCTATTCGCAGGAGTGCGTCAGGAAGTTTGAAAAAGAGGTTGATACTGAGTTTTTTGAAAGATTGTGGGATGAGAGTGATTGGGACCCTGAACGGGCAGCCCTTTCCTGGAGAAAGTTTTTGTTGGCATCGTCTCAAAAGATTCTGAAGAACGCCCAACAAGCATTTCGAGGCTCCAATACCATGGAGTTCAGAAACATTTCTGTTTCAAATAGGATCTTTTTCGGGATGTTGCGCAAAAATTTTCCGGATCTTTTTCAAAAGGAAGAGAACATTCAGAAGGATAATTTAGAGGAGGGGGGGCAAAATGGATTCGTCTGAAGAAAAAGTTGTAAGTCCTGAAAGGATTGTTTGCGGCCTTTCAAGGTATGTTGTGAATCAGCTCGTATCAAAAAAAGTCGATAATGCGTTTGCCTCGGAGTTACGTCGTGCTCGTGCTGGTGACCTTTCCAGTCCAAGCTTTTGGCGGCTTTATAGGGGTGGATTGAACGCATTGCAACTGCCATCGGCAGCTGATTTTTGTTTTTATGGTATGTCCAGCGAGACGACCGAGCGACGGCTCGGTGTTTTCTTTTCCGTTTGTGCACTCCTTGGCGAACTCGCCGGAGGCGCGGTCTCTTTGGGCGCGTCGCTGGCGATGGCTGGGATGTCTGAGGCGCGCTTTGTGAGGTTAATGCGCGCGACGAACGAGCGATTAGAAGACGAGATCATTATGGCTGCCAGATTTCTTGTCAGTAAGGGGCAAAGTCTCAATCCCGAGTATGCCGCTTTACTTTTACTTTCAGATAACGAATTTTCCCAAATGTTTTCCGATATTCGTCACAGAATTGCAAGGGATTTCTACCAATCCATCGACTAAAAGGAGCCATTATGAGTTCGAATCAATTTGTGCAAATTCATTTCCTCACTTCCTATCCGGCAACACTTCTTAATCGCGATGACGCTGGGTTTGCCAAAAGAATGCCTTTTGGCGGAGTCATGCGCACAAGAATTTCCTCACAATGCCAGAAGCGACACTGGCGTACATTTAGTGGGGAGAATTCTCTGGCAGAGCTGGAAGTTCCCGAGTCGGTTCGTTCAAGAAGATCCTTTGAGGAACTTGTTGTTAAGCCCTTACTCGCAGAACACTTGGACCAGCAAAAGGTGAGGGCTGTGACAGTTGCGCTCATGGATTTCGTTCTTGGAAAAAGCGAAAAGAGAAAAGAGAGCGATGAGGGTGGAGATGCCTCAGATAAGCCCAAAAAGGGGGCGAAGAAGGTGCAGACAAATGAAGAAAAAGTACAGGAAGCAACGACTTCTCAGCTTACAGTTCTTGGAAAGCCGGAGCTCGATTTTTTTGTGCAGGAGGTCCGTCAGATTGTAGGCAAACTTGATGACTTGGGTGGTGCCGGAGATGCTGTGAAGCAGCATTTTAGTAAGGAGAAACTAAAGAACCTGAGAGCGTTGAAAAATGCATCCGGCTTGAGTGCTGCTCTTTTTGGTCGAATGGTGACAGGGGATGTTCTTGCTCGCGGCGATGCTGCCGTTCACGTTGCACATGCAATTACGGTGCATCGAGAACAGGTTGAGAGTGATTATTTTTCGGCTGTAGATGACATCGTCGCAGATGCAGGAGAGCAAGGGAGCGGTCACATTAACTCCGCAGAACTTACCTCTGGTCTTTATTACGGTTATGTCTGCATAGATGTGGCTCTTCTAGTGTCGAACTTGATCGGAGTTTCCACCAAGGAGTGGAAGAATGCTGATTTGACCATCGCTAAGGAGATTGTGGAGCGATTTATTCATCTTGTAGCACAGGTTTCTCCCGGCGCAAAAAAAGGTCCAACAGCTCCTTATGCACATAGCCATTGTGTGCTTGTTGAGATTGGCAGCGCTCAACCACGGCAGCTCGTAAACGCCTTTCTGAAACCGTTAACGGGAACGGATTTGATTCGGGAATCCTATTTGTCTCTTGCGCGACACATGAGCGATTACGATAAAATGTATGGATCTTCCAATAAAAGGCGACTGGCAGCCATGGGGCCGTCCGATTGTTTCGAAGTAGAAAAAGTTGTCGCAGGAGGAGATATGCTTTCTCTCGCGGAGCTTGGTCGATGGAGTGCGGAGCTGATTGGGGGATAAATATGCTCGAAGTTCTTATTTTACGGTTTGATGCTCCCTTGATGAGTTTTGGAACGACGATGATTGATAATCTCGGCGTCATTCAGGAATTTCCTGGTTTGAGTCTGATTACGGGTCTGTTGGGAAATGCTCTTGGGTTTGAGCATCGCGATGCGGCGTCGTTACAAGAGCTCCAATCGCGAGTCGTGTATGCCGTGCGGGCCGATTTGCGGGGAGAATTTTTACAGGATTACCAATCGGTGGACTTGGGAACAGAGTACATGCGCGCCCAAGAAGTTGGCTGGACAACTCGCGGAAAAGTTAGTTCGCGCGGCGGGGCTAGCGGAACCGGCACGCATCTTCGTTACCGTGATTATTGGGCGGGGGCGATGTTCACTTTGGCGCTCTCGCTTCGAAATGCTGACCGATCGCCTACGATGACGGAACTTGGTACAGCGCTACGAGATCCTGCGCGGCCGCTTTTTCTGGGAAGAAAATGTTGTATCCCATCCAGCCCCGTGTTCCTCAAGCAAGTGCAAGCAGAAACATGTTTGGAGGCGCTTGTGAATGAACCCACTCCCGTTCGCAGGGCGCAGACAAAGAAAACGTCAAAGGAAAAGGTGGCAGTTTGGTTTCCTGTTGATGAGAAGCCGCTGCCATGCGTTCAAGAGATTCGTGAAATGGTGGTTGTCGACATACGGGACTGGCACGATCAGATTCACGTCGGACAGAGAACGATCCGGCATGGTCTGTTTTTGGAAGGGGGATAACCGATGCAGCGTTCGCTTCATATGGTGCAAATGAAAATTGCTACAAAGTTATTATTCCGCGAGAATCGTTCTTATAGTTATCCTCGTATTGAAGCCGATCCCGGATATGCGCTGCACTGTCTTCTTGCCGAGCTTTTTGGGGAACATTCTCCAAAGCCTTTTTCTATGGAATCATCAATGGGCGGCGAAGTAATCATTTCGGGCTACGCGCCAGCGGCCGCCTCAGCGTTACTTGAGCACGCGCAGCTTTTCGCTGGGCCAGATCTTTTTGCTGCGCTTGAGGGTGGATCACTGCTTTCTAAAGAGCTTCCCAATGTTTTTAGACCCGGAATGAGACTGGGATTTAGGGTCCGGGTTTGCCCAGTAGTTCGCAAAGAAGTTGAAGTTAATGGTAAAACTCGGGTTATAGAATCTGATGCTTACAGGGATAAGGCTTCGTTGAGTTCTCGGGAAGAGGTCTATTCAGATTGGTTGCAAAAGCGGTTTGCTGCATCGGGTGCTGCTGAGATCAATTCTCTTAAACTTTGCTCGTATACGTCGGTTAGGCTTTTGCGGCGGACACAAGGGAATGAGAGATGCTCACATACGTTGCAGCGGCCAGCATGTGTTTTTGAAGGAGTACTGACTGTTTGTGATGGTGATCGATTTTTTGAACTTTTGTGCTCAGGAATTGGACGTCACAAGGCGTTTGGGTTTGGAATGCTTTTGATACGTCCTGCGGGGAAACTTTGATGCTAAAAGGCCGTCTTGGTCTTGAAACTGCGCGCGTACCGCATGTTGATAGAGATGGGCTCATTTGGCTCTCGCGAGGGCGTGTTTATGTTGAAGCAGGATGTCTTCAACTCGAAACTGCGGGGGGCGGAGAGCTTTGTCCTGGTACCTATTCAATTCCATTCCAAACAGTTTCCATGGTTATTTTGGGGCCGGGAAGCAGCATTACGCATGATGCTTTGAGACTTCTTGCAAGACATGGAACGGGACTACTCGCGGCCGGCGAAGATGGAGTTCGACTTTACGCATCCATGCCCTTTGGGCCTGATTCATCAGAGCTCGCACGAATGCAGGCATCTGCTTGGTCTAATTCGCAAAGGAGAACTTCCATTGCTCGCAGACTGTATGCTTGGCGTTTGGGTGAAGTTTTGCCTGATGCAGACTTAAACGTTCTTCGCGGGATTGAGGGGGCAAGAGCAAAGAAAATGTACGAGGTTGTTGCAAATAGATTTGGCATCCATTGGGAAGGGCGCTTGTATGATCGCAAAAATCCCAATGCTACGAATGATGCGAATCTGGCGATCAATCATGCTGCCAGCGCGGTGGAAGGTGCTGCGATGATTGCGGTGGCATCAACGGGAACCATTCCCCAGCTTGGTTTTATTCACGAAGCCGCCGGACACTCCTTCACTTTAGACATAGCTGATCTCTACCGCGATTCGGTAACGCTGCCGGTCGCCTTTGGGGCGCTCAAGGATATGCAGGTTAATGGGCATTTGGGAATAGAACGGCTTGTCAGAATAAGAGCCAAAGAGATTTTTGTGAGGGGAAAGATCATTTCCGGTATGATTGAAAAGATAAAGGAGCTTTTTGGTGGCGATGACTGTTGTGGTAACTAGGAATGTCACTGAGCGTTACCGTGGGTTTCTTCTCTCGTGCATGCTTGAAATTGCGGCGGGAGTCTATACTTCTCCTCGCTTGTCTGCTGCCGTGCGAGAGCGGATATGGAAAGTTTGCCAAGAATGGGCCTGTGATTTGAATCCCGAGAGTGGAATTGTGATGACATGGTTTGATGGCGCGAGTCCTCAAAAGCAACGCGTACTGACAATCGGTGCGCCACCGCTAACCCTAGTTGACTATGACGGCTTTATCTTGTGTCGAAGAGACTAGTTTCCAGTGAGCCCTTTTGATCCTGAATCCGTGAATGGAAACCCGGAAATCTAGTTAAACCATCGATAATTCCCAAATTTCCAGCGCCGAGTCCCGCACCCAACGGGTGCTTCGAAAATCCGGTTGACGGACTGGACACGTGCGCAATGAA
>CAIZES010000037.1 GCA_903932045.1 uncultured Silvanigrella sp.
CTCGTTCACCATCTACGTTCAAGCCAGGAGAAACTCATGCGGCTGCTGTCTCGCTTAAGGTTGCGAAACTCTCTCACTCTGAAACCTCGATTTTCGCTAAAAGCGCCTCTTATAATAGACATTTCCGCATCAAAACTGATTCGCATCATTGCAACTTCTTACGCACAAAAAAAGAATTCCGAACCAACACCACACTCTATAGAACTAGAAGGAACCGAACACGTGGCTGACATCCTTCACAGTGTTCGTGCCGCATGGGATCTTATTTTGCAGGGGCATAATTTTCCAAAAAAATCGGAAATCATATTGTCTGGCATAAATATCACACACATGAAAGAGATTGTAGAAGCTCACGGATTTGTCCCTGTTTTTGCAGATGTTGAGCCCGAAACCTTGCTTCCATCGTTCCAAGAAATCGCATCAAAAAAAACAGAACGCACCGTTGGCGTTCTTTGTGCTCACCTTTTTGGAACATGGTCGCCCTTGGACGATTTAGGCAACTGGTGTCAAAACGAAAGCATATTCTTAGTAGAAGACTGCGCCCAAGCATTTATGGGCCGCGATTTTTTTGGAACTTCAAACGCAACAGCTTCTCTCTTTAGCTTTGGCACAATCAAAAGGGCAACGGCATTAGGGGGAGCAACAGCCATTATTCGGAATAAGCAACTCAGAAATCGCATTCTGGAAATTCAAAAAACATATCCCGAACAAAACAAAAAGAAACTCCGAGAAAAGGCTCAAAAAATTCTGACACTCAAAGCAGCATGCCAAAAAAATGCTTACGCAGCAGTCGTCGGTGCGCTACAAATGCGATTTGGAACTCACGAAGAAGTTTTGCGTTCCGCAGTGCGAGGATTTCCTTGTGGAACTGTTCCAAACATGTTTCGCATTCGCCCCAACAACACCCAAAGACAGTTAGTGCTTGACAGCTGGAAGAGTTCTACAAAAGATGTGTGGTACAAACGCTCAAAGCAAATGCTGGAAGCTGCACAAAAATCTGGAATTTCACATACTGTTTTTCTGGGACACAATGCACATGTTCACACTTTTTGGTTATTGCCGGTTATTTCTTCAAACCCAGAGGCGCTCATGCGAAACGCTCGACGAAAAGGATGGGACGCCACACGTGGAGTTACGAGCATGGCTGCCATTGGAAACGATCCCAATTCTATGGCTGCAAAAATCTTAAAAAAGATTGTTTATCTGCCAGTATCGCAGCACGAGATTCCAAACTTTAAAAACATCAAGATTCAATAAAAACCAGCCAGCAACGCAATAAATAGCTATTAAAGATCGGCGTGAAAGCCTATTCCAATTCCGTCTCCAACAGCAACAGGAGAAAAGCTCCAGCTCGATTGCAGGCTGGCTTCACGTTTTGCAGATTGATTTGCTTCGGGCGAAGCAACCAAACTCACTTTATCGTACACCCACCACGAAAGAGAAGAGCCTACAGCAGCTCCCACCAGCACATCGCTCACATGATGAGCATTATCAACCACACGGCTTGCAGAAATCCACGATGCCACAGCGTAATAAACAACCGCTGAACCCCATGCCACAGGCTTAGAAGTTAGGTCGAAAGTGAGCCTACACAGATACGATGAAAAGGCAAAACTGTGCGCCGCATGGCCGCTCCAAAAAGAATAGCTGTCGTCCTTTGCAACTGAACCACTCTCAGCGAGAGACGTATCATAAGAAGGACGGTGTCGGCCCACCAAACGTTTGGCCCCAACAGTTCCCAACTCAGTGAGAAGCACAGTGTGCGCCAGACCGCGAGCGTGGGCAAACGCAAAAGACGATGGTTTTTGCGTCACCACCGTAGCGCCAATGGGAAGCACCATAGCACCTGCAATGGGAGCAACAACCGAGGCCGAAGCCCGAGTTGTGTGCCGAACCTCAGTATTTTTTTCGCTCGTAAAGGGCCACAAGGGCGGGTTTGTTGTTGGAAGATACTCAGTTGCAAAAAAAACAAATGACGCTTCTATTGGAAGTGTTATAAGATCTTGAGCAAAAAGTCCGGGTTGGTAATCTGAAAAAACCGCAGATACAGAATCCATCACGCCCTCAAATCAATTCGACGATGAAGAACTCGATCACGGAGCAGAAAGGGTCACCGGCATTTGAATGGTTTTTTCTTTGTGATCTGTAGTCTTGGAAGGATCCTTTTCGCTCTTGGGCAAAATGGTTACGGCCAGTCTACGACCCTCAAACTTTGGTGGAGCTTCTTGCGTGATAAAAGCATCAAGCGGAGACAGGAGCTCACTTAAAGTGCGAAACCCAATTTCCGAGTGCGACATTTCACGACCCCGAAAACGCACATAAACGCGCACGCGGCATTTTTCTTCAATCCAGCGACGAATATGATTCTGCTTGGTTTGAAGATCGTGTTTATCGGTACTGGGAGTGATTTGTATTTCCTTCACTTCCACCACAACCTGCTTCTTTTTAGCTTCTTGAGCTTTTTTGCTCTGCTGATACTTGTACTTTCCGTAATCGATGAGTTTGCATACGGGGGGTACCGCATCGGGCGAAACTTCAACGAGATCGAGCCCCACTTCTTGAGCGCGCTCAAGCGCTTCACGTGTGGAAAGCACACCTAATTGTGCTCCCTCTTCCCCAATAAGGCGAACCTCAAGTGCTCGGATTTTTTCGTTCACTCGGGGCCCATCTTGAGCCGGAGCCTGGTTACGTTGCGGTGTGCCGGTTGGACGCATACTTTGCCACTTCCCCCTTTCGGACTATTTCTTTGCTACGGTTTTTGCAGTTGCAGACTTTTCAGTGCCTGGTACTGGCTTATTCAATGCAAACAACTGAGGCGTAGAGCCGTTTTTTGCAATCTTTTTCTTACGCTCTTTGCCGCCAGCAATCTTTTTAGCTGTGCGACGATTTTCAGTGATGTCCGTTGGTGAAGTCATTGCAATTCCTTTCAAACAAATTCTAAACGAATGAGCAGTCTTGAGTAGCAAGTTCTGGCTCATTTGGCAATAGCAGCAAGAGCCTATTGAGCGTCCGATCCGGATTTTTCTGAATCACGAACTTTACCGGCCTCCAAATTGCCAGCCTTTGCGTCGTTACCGTCCACTTCATCCGCCTGTGCACCTGCACCCGAGCCCGATGCTGAGTCACCGGAACTATCAGTTCGAATGGCCTCCGAGAGTCCACGAGGTGCCTCAGGAATAGGATCACGCTCCTCTTGAGCTGCTGTCACGGCGTCATCCGAGTTGTCGGAAAACGCCTCCGCAGCGTCGACACCATTCAAAGCAGCTTCCCTTACTGAAGGAAGAGCAGACGAAGGCAAAGCGCCCTGCACTGGAGAGTGTGATCGCGCGAATACAACATCCCGAACCGGCGTAAGCCCCATAAGCGTCATACGGGAAAGAATAGTGCGATACCGCGACTGCAAAAAAGGTGTAAATGACTTTCGCACAAGGGGCGCCCCCCACTTTGTTGGTGAAGGCAGCACCGAAACCAAAGCAATACACTGAGACGCCGACAAATCTGCTGCATTTTTACGAAAATAAAAACGCGCGGCATCTTGAATTCCATAAGTGTCCGGACCAAATTCCACAATATTGAAATACCATGCAATTTGCGAATTTTTGCTCATAATGGCATCAAGAAATAAGGCTCCCACAACTTCACGCACCTTGCGGCCATAAGAACGATCTCGTGATAAGAACGCGTTTTTTACCAACTGCTGGGTAATAGTACTGCCGCCCCTGCGAACTTTTTTTCGTCCTTTGTTGTATTTATAGCTATCGAGCATGCTGTTGAAATCAACGCCTGCGTGATCGTAAAAACGAGTGTCTTCAGAGGCAACAAGTGCCGAAAAACATGCCTTGGGAATGGAATCACGAGACACCCAACGATCAGAAAACACCCCAACAACTGGCCCAGTCACTTTTAAAAACCGTTCTTGCCCGTTTTTTTCGTACGGAAAGTAGGCCAATATCCCCAAATGCAAAACAGGAACCCATGGTATAAACCATGCAATTGCGCCCCCTATGAGAAGGAAAGCAATAAGGCCGGTGGTACTCATAAAACTTTTTAAGATACGAACTATGATCATGCCCTCGCCTTGCAAGTTAGACTCAAATGAAGCATTGTCGGCCAACGACGCCCCACAAGAATTCACCTAGGAGAACCAAGCCATGACGCTCCCCACAATAAAATCAGTTCGCTTTCACGAAACCCCTTCCCTAGCAAACCTGGGAAGCCGATTGCTCGTTGTGGTGAGCGACGAATCCGACATCGAACAAAAACAACTCAAATCGCCAGAACTCTGTTCCATCGACCTCGAGTTGGGCGGCATCGTAAAAGAGCTTGTAGACCTTGGCGACTTCGAAGGCAAGTGGCTACAAACCACCACAACCCTAGGCACACGCAAAAACATTGCCACGCGAGTGCTGCTTGTTGGTGCAGGCAAAAAGAACGATCAGCAACCGGCCCGCGCCCGTCAACTGGGAATTCTTGTTGCCGAAGAATCGCAGAAATTGAAAATCAATCAGGTGGCTCTTGTTGGGGCATCAGCTCTTTGCACTGATGCTGCATTGCGCGAACAACTTGCCATTGGTTTTCAAGCTGGAATATTTAAGTACCCAAACACAAATCTTTCCGATGAAGCCAAGGCACAACTTGAAACTCCAGCAGAACTCACATTTGTAAATCGCCCAAAGCACGGCACCTTTGACGCCAAAAAAGTTGAAATCACAGCGAAAGCAATGGACACATGCCGCTTGCTTCAAGACGGCCCCGCAAATGTTGTCACACCCAAGTATGTTTCGGAACACATTGCCGAACGCGCTCGCGCACTAGGATTGCATGTGCAAATTTGGGGTGCCGAAAAACTTCGCGAAGTCGGATTTAACGCAATGTTGGCTGTTGGTGGCGGCAGTATTCACGAACCTCAATTCGTTGTTATAGAGTATAAACCACAGTCCTACAAAAAAACATTGGCACTTGTTGGAAAAGGCCTCACCTACGACTCCGGTGGCTATTCCATGAAGCCCGCAACAGGTCAAATTGGTATGAAATATGATATGTCCGGAGCTGCTGTAAGCCTATCTGCAGCATTGGCAATTGCCGAACTCGGACTTCCCGTTCGCGTATTTGGCATTGCTGGACTTTGCGAAAACATGGTTGACGCAAACGCGTATCGCGTTAATGACATCGTAAAAACATACTCTGGCAAAACTATCGAAATATTAAATACCGATGCCGAAGGCCGCGTCGTTTTAGCAGATGCACTGAGCTATACCGCCAAAGATCTCAAACCCGACTGCATTGTGGAATTTTCAACTCTCACAGGTGCCATGGTTGTTTCCCTTGGCCATTACGGAGCCGGAGTGTTTTCTTTCCCAGATGCAACCCTTGGAAAAACACTGGAAGCTGCCTCCGAAAAATCTGGCGAAAAAATTTGGCTTCTGCCCACATGGGAAGAAATCAACGACGACATCAAAGGAAAAATGGCCGACATTAATAATATTGGAGCCACAACCGGTAATGCGGGCAGCATTGTTGCGGCCATGTTTCTAAAAGAATTCACAGGTGATGTTCCCTACGCACACGTAGACATTGCAGGCGTTGCCGCCGACAACATGGCCATTGGCTACACACGCAAAACAGGATCGGGCTACGGCGTACAATTAAGCATTGAACTTGCACGCAACCTGGCGGAGGCTTAATTTATGGCCGTCACAAGCGCTATTCGCCCACAAGCTCCGGTTCTTATTTTCGACATCGAAACAGCTCCCGATGTTCTGCTCGCACTGGACAACTACGAGCCCACTTTGGATTTTGAGATCGATCGCTCAGTTGCTTGGCGCGACCTCCGCATAATGGACGCCATTAACACACAGAAAAAGGTGACATTTCCGCCACCCATTTTTCATATTCCCATTAGCATTTGCGCCTTGTACGTGCATCCTGAAACATTTTTCCTCATTGACGGTTTCAAAAAAACGGTTCCAACTCCATCAAATAGAGAAGAACTTCTTGCTGGTGAACGGCAACTTTTAAAATCGTTTTGGGATTTTTCAACCAAGTACAAAGATATGCATCGCACTTGGTACGACAAACTTGAATCGGACATTAAGCTCACCGAATACCAACGCAGAAAACTCAAACCCTTCCCTGTCACTTTTAGCGGCTACAATATTTCGGGCTTTGATTTGCCCGTGATTGAACAACGTAGCCTGCGTCATCTCATCACTTGCCCCATTCCCGAATATGCGCTGGAAGACGGTACCGATTCCTACCGCTACAAATATGCAATGGATCGCATTTTCGACCTTTCGGCATTTTTCTCAAATCATCAGCAACACTGTCGCACAAATCTCGATAACCTAGCACGTTCTCTTGGATTGGCTGGCAAAATGGAAGGCATGCACGGCAGCAAGGTTGCCAACGAATACTATAACAACAATCAATGGGAACGCATCGAAGAATATTGCGCAGTAGACGTTCTCATCACATATGGTGTTTTTCTTGCCATTCAAAAATTCCGCGGTGCAATAACAGGATCACATTTTAAAGAGTGCGTTGAACATTTCAAACGTTTCCTAACCCAAGAAGGGAAACCACCCAGTTACAAAGCACTTGCGGAAGGCAGCTGCGAGTTTTTTGCAGTTTTAGAACGCGACGATCTTTAACTTTTCTGTTTCTAACAAAGAGGGATTTTGAAAATGCAAACGTTTGCCGAATGGGTTCAATTTTCTGTTGCCAGTGCTGTGGTTTTACTCCTCCTCACACTTGTTGTTCTTGTGGTTGTTCTCATTCTCAAAAAATCTGCCAAATCGGAAAAAGGCGTACTCAACGTTGAATATTTAAACGAATCCTGGCAAAAAAACGACAACCGCTTGCTCTCCAAAATTCTCAAGCCCAAAGCTTTTGAAGCCCTCCAAAAAGAGCGCGCCAAGCAAGAAAAGGAAAAATCGAAGGACACCACCGAACGCAAGCGTGTTTTTGTGGTCGATTTTGAAGGCGACATAAGCGCATCTCGAAACAATTCTTTGCGAGATCAAATTACCGCACTCATTTCCATATGTCGCCCCGAAGACTGCGTTGTGGTTCGCATCGAAAGCGTTGGGGGAATGGTGCACGCCTACGGACTGGCTTCGTCGCAAATTGCGCGTCTCACGGAACGTAAAATTCACGTTACTGCATGCGTAGACAAAGTGGCTGCAAGCGGTGGCTACATGATGGCTTGTGTTGCCAACCGCATTGTTGCCGCTCCTTTTGCAATCATTGGCTCCATTGGAGCAGTATCGTCCATTCCGAATTTTCATCGTCTGCTCAAAAAATACGACGTCGATTATGTGGAACAAACGGCAGGGGAGCACAAACGCACCATTTCTATGTTTGGCGAATTAACCGATGCCGGAAAGACGAAGCATCAAGAACAACTGCAAGTCATTCACGATCTTTTCAAGAGTCACGTGGCACAATACCGCCCGCAACTAGACATCGCAGCTGTAGCCACTGGCGAATATTGGCCCGCAGCCGTTGCTCTCAAATACGCTCTTGTTGATGAATTGCGCACAAGCGACGATATTCTTATTGAGTGCGGAAAAGAAGCTGATGTTTACTTGCTTAAAACCGAAGAGCCACAAGATTTCAAAGCAAAGCTCATGAAGCAGTTTTTTGGAATGATTGCAGGCTCCAAATTGCCTTTGGCCGAAATATAAAACTATCGCCATCAAGGAGAAACAATGACCTCGGTAAAACTTATTGCTGTCACAAAAGGATCTCGTGAACTTCTGGAAGAACTTGGACTTCCCGACATCAGCGGCCAAGACCTTATTTCGTACATTGCACGGGTGAGCAACCCCAGCAATCAAAAGAACTTTGATAGTGCAGCCGGATTGCTCAAATACTGTTTAAAACATGGCCACGTTAGCATATTTGAACACGCTCATCTCACCATGGAAATCCGCACCACACTGGATATTGCAACCCAAATTCTGCGTCATCGCAGCTTTACATTTCAACAATTCAGCCAACGTTATGCAGACGTCAATCTCATTCAAACCGAAATTCCAATACCGGAGCTGCGTCGTCAAGATACAAAAAACAGACAAAACAGCCTTGAAGATTTGCCCGCCGAAGTTGTGGAAAAATTTCAGGCGCAAATTGCAGAACATTTTCGCAATTCAAAAAAGTTATATGACGAAATGGTTCAAGCCGGTGTTGCAAAAGAGTGCGCTCGCAAAGTCCTTCCACAGAACACAACAACCCGCCTTTACATGACAGGCAATATTCGTAGCTGGATTTTCTACATCAACTTGCGCGACGGACATGGCACTCAAAAAGAACATATGGATGTGGCCAAATTGTGCCGACAGGTTTTCAACCAAGAATTTCCAGCGGTAACCGAAGCTCTCACAACAGAATAAGACCCTTCCCGCATGAATATTTTTACTCGATGTCGCCACTCTACCGAAAAACCAAACATCTAAAAATACTTACAAATGAGATGAGACACCCCTGTTTTAATATGACTAAGATGACACCAAGACAGCGCCGTCTTTTTCACCGTCAGCTCGTGATTCCTTGTTTCACTACGGACACTTTGCGTACTTGGCTTTTTTCGCATCCGTTTCCCAATTGATAGAGCAATCGCAGGGCTGCAACGTGGTGTCATTGGCCACTTGTGTAGCGCCTCCGCCATAACTAAAGCGCAGCAATTGGCTACAGTCCTGTTGTGGCTGTGCCGAACATAACCGCGCCGGAGTAAACCCGCTCACTTTTTCCTTCATACATTTCGCATACGCGGTACACGCCTTCACAACGCCGATGTGACGCGAAAGTCCTTGTCGCACAATGCTTTCGTAATCCTGAGTGGAACGCGTGGTATCTTGCCAGAAGTCGGCGAGAACCGGAAATGGCAAACCAACACTGTTTAAAATCATTTCCATATAGTAGCGACTTGTTCGGCCGTCTCCATCAATAAAGGGATGCATCGCAACATACCATTGCTGAATTTGAGTCGCTAACGTAACAGGATCCACCGACAACTTAGCTTTTTGCGCGAGTTCGGAAAAATGCTTATTAAGAAGCGCCGTAATACTGGGATAAGTTGGATCGGATGTGTCGGGCTCAAAAAACGCGCGCCCCATATCCTTGCCACTCCAGCTTCCATCAGCAGGATTGGGATGATTCCCCTGTTTCCAACACTGACTCGGACAATAATCGAGCTTGAGAGCTGCTCGCCTGATAGGATCCCACAAATACCCGCCGTCTGCTTTGACAAGCTCACAAGGCTTACATTCCGGCTCCGAGCCAGTAATTCCCGGTTTGAGCCGATAATTCACAATATCCTTGTATACCTGCTGCACCGACGCATACATCGAATACGCTGCTAATTGCTTATCGGCCGACTTTTGTGCAACCTCAGCAAGCAAAGCCGCACGATGCCCTCTGTCGAGATAAGCGCTGATATATTCAGGCATGGCGCGTTTGAGCAAAGGCCAGTCGTGAGCTCGATCGGCAACAGCCGTCTTCACTTTTGCAGACACCGAAGGGTCCCCACAGGAGGTGCCAAATTCCTTAGATATCAATAAGCCAACGAGATTACTTGTGGCAATGGGCACAACTGTGGCACCAGTCTGACGCATTTCGTCGCTGAATATGG
Organism: uncultured Silvanigrella sp.; assembly: GCA_903932045.1. GTDB lineage: Bacteria > Bdellovibrionota_B > Oligoflexia > Silvanigrellales > Silvanigrellaceae > CAIZES01. Next base: position 9,632 of record CAIZES010000037.1, read on the forward strand.
CCTGCCAATCGGTTGCTGAAGGATACCACGCGCGCGAAGCATCCACCGACTGACAAGGATGAGGGCGAAAAGACGGATCAAAGAAGAAAGAATAACCCGCACCATCACAAACTTTAAACTGCGCCAGGCGCCCGCAGGTTGAGGTATCCTGAGTGGCGCCTTCACCATTGGCCGCATGAAGCCCAAGCACCACATCAATATCAAAATTCCGACTCGAATTTTTGCTGCTTTGCCCACTAGCCTGAAGATAATTTGCCACATGAGGGAGGGTTTTGTAACCAGAGAACCAAGGAATGGGTTTTTGCGCCATGGATGCATCCAGCACACTTCGCGCGTACATTCCAGCGCGCTCATAAGCAACCCATACATTATTTTCATCACGATTATTTTCGCGACACACGCCCTTCTCATGGGCAAAGTTATATTTGTCGGTTTCGGTGATGGGGTTATAGTTAGTGTCGGCCTTCTCCTTATCCCAAGTGTCGCGGCTAATAAAGCGATTTGAGCGAACGGATGCCATCCAGTAAGGGTGGGTATCGGCTCCATAAACCTCTTTAAACGCAGCGACCGCACCGCTGTAGGCCTGAATAAGTGACTGCGTATGGCCTTGTGTCAGAGCAACCGATTGCTCAGATGCCAAAGGAAGCATTCCACTGCGAAACCAATTTTGCGAAGCAGCCGTGGCATCGTTCGCACTCAGTGCTTGCGAATTATCCGTCTTTGTGACTTGAAGTTTACAGCTCAACATCGCAATCACAGAAAAAACAATGAATCCCCAAAGCCTCGTCCGCCCAGAAACATGTATCATCATTTACTCCTCATAAAGCAGGTTGGCGCATCATTCAGATCACACAGCGAATTGAGAGGTGACACAATAAACTAACCTGCCATAGCGCACTGCCATTTCGTATTGCCAGCTCATCAGGCTTCGCGATAACATTATGACAGAAAAACTATGACAGAAAAGTGCCGCAACAACTTTACTTTTTCATACCCATCAATCAAACATATCTGGATTTGGCGCAGGGGCATCGGTCTTATGCTCAACGCGCTCGGACTGGCTGCCTTTGATCTTCCCGTCTCCGATTTTTTATTTGCCCATGAAGGGGCGCTGGCCGAACAATTTGTGGGACAAGAACTTCTTGCAAACCAAGAGTCGGGCACAACTCCCCAACTGCATTTTTGGGCTCGCGAAGCGTTGGGATCGGAGGCCGAAGTTGATTTTGTATTTTGTTATCAATGTAAGGTGATCCCGGTTGAAGTAAAGAGCGGAACAACAGGAGCTCTGCGTTCGTTACGCCTGTTTATGCGTGAAAATAATTCTTCTTTTGGGGTACGAATTTCGCAACACCCGCTGTCTTTTGTTGACGGAATTCTTTCGGTTCCTCTGTACATGATTCACGAACTCACACGGATTTTAGAGAGTATGACGTAACCTGTCACGTTAGAAAGATCTCATTTAGAAAGATCAAGGCCATCGCTTGCAAGTTACAGAATTTCCGGTTTCTATTTCCGCAAACAAAGCGCCACCCAACGTTCTTGGGCCACAATCTGAAATCCATTGCGAATACAGGCATTTCTTTTCCATTGCGGCACCAAAGCCAGATGAGTTTCAGAAAGTTCTAAAACCGACTCTTCCCTCCCGGTCACCTGCTTGGGATTCATTATACCATTATAGAAGTGGCTGACTGTAGGGCTTCGCAAACCAATTGTCACAAGACGATATGCTGCCAAATCTTGCTGCGAAGCTCGATTTGTGAGTAAAGAAACAGGTGCAAGCAACAACTGAGTCACAACGGGAACAACCCACAAACCCAGCACCGCAAAAACCAGCGTGGAACAAACCAAAACAACACGCACAGACGACAACGTTAACAAACGCATCTTATGAGCCTGCAACAACAAGTACACGCCCGTAACAACCAGTGCTGCACCGGCAATTTCACTTCCTATTAAAAACGAGAGAGGAAGCTCACCCAACGTTGCAATAACGTCACTGGCACGAGAATCAACGTGCCCTTCAAGGGCTCGCAACACAAAAACAACCGAAAACAACAGCGTTCCGAGAGCAATCAGTGGCACTGAAATGAGCCAGGAAAACACTTTCAGCAATCGTTCTTTTGAAACTGAATTTTGTGCAGACACCAACTCATTTGCAACATGCGACTCCTGCTCGGCAACAAACACCCACAACAACGCAACACCCAAACCAAACGCTGGCCACGCCGGCCAAGTATAGTTTGGAAGTTTTGTAGCCATAGCAGTAAAGAAAATAACAATTGCCAAAATCCATGCCATCACAAACAAAGGAGCAGAACGCAAATTGCGCCAGCCCACATGCATGCGAGCAACTGCCGCAGCAGCAAATGCCCAAAGAGGCAGACCTCCCAAAAACAACACCAACGGATGATAAAAAGGGCCACCGGAATGACCTTCCATTGCGTGAGCGCCACGACCAAAATGATGAGTTACAAAAAATTCGCGCACAAACTGTTCATGACCTTGAAACACAATAATGGCATAAAAAAGAATGGCCCCCAACAGTCCCACAAAAAACGGAAGGAAGAAAACCCGAACAAACGCACGAAGAGTAGACCACGCAATTCGAATGGAAGGCACAGTCCATGCCGACTTCACTGCAAAAACAATGCAATACTGAAGCGCAACAGCAAAGCCAGGCAATACAATTCCAATTAATCCTTTTGTTGCTGTGGCCATGGCCAAAAAGAACCCAACCCAAAGGGTTTCCGCAAAAGTAAATTTCCGCGGTATTCCTGTTTCACCCTCTGCAAAAGCACGCAAAAAAACAAGAAAGGGCAAAGTTAGAAAAAACGTGAGCATAGGATCAATCAGCACCAAGCCTGCTCCTGCCGTTGGCAAATATGCCAAGCTTAGTATCAGAGACGGAAACAGAGAATTTACAAAAAACGCCCCCGCAGCAGTTTTTTCATCCAGCCATTTTTTGCTCCAAAATGCCGCCAACAGCGGACGCCACCACAAACTCAAGGTGGCAAGCGTTGCCACAGAGAAAATAAAGCTTGGAAGCCTGGCAGCCCAGTCACTAATTGCTTTGCCAGAATCCAAAAGTGAACTTGCACAAAGAATGATCCATAAAAATGTGGGAGGCTTGTCGAAAACAGGTTCGCCATCCCAGCGGGGTTGCCAAAAATCGCCACTGATGCGCATTTCTTCGGCCATGCGCCGATACAAGGCTTCGTCGAAATCGGTGGGAGGAAGGCTTTTCAGAAGCAACAACGAGGCCACCAAAACAAGCAACAACAGAATACTCAATTGGAAAGAATTCCGCTTCAACATTCCATCACGCTTCAACATTCCATCACGCTTCATTATTCCATCACGCTTCAACATTCCATCACGCTTCATTGTCACACCATTTTTATCATCAAACCACGGTTCATTATCAAACCACGGTTCATTATCAAACCACGGTTCCGTGCAAATCGTAAATATCACTATCGGTAATACGGACACGCACAATTTTTCCGATGGGCGCATCACCCTTCACAAAAACAACGCCGTCAACCTCGGGGGCAAACCGAGCCGAACGCCCCACGAGCACCTCTTTGGAGTGTTCCGAAATCCCTTCAATAAGCACGTCAACTTCACGGCCAACCCAATCCGAATTGCGTCGTTTAGAAACTTTTTGCTGCGCCATCATAATTTGATCGCGCCTTTTTTCGGCGGTGGCTTTTCCAACTTTTCCAGGCAATGCGTATGCGGCAGTACCTTCTTCGGCGGAATAGGTAAACACACCAACGTGATCAATCAAACCCTCTTCAACCAAATCTAACATAGCCTGAAAATGTTGAGGTTTTTCGCCCGGAAAACCCACAATAAAAGTGGTGCGAATGGCAGCCTCAGGGAATTTTTCACGAATGGCTTTCAAAACCCCACGCGTGTATTTTTCCTGAAAAGGTCGGCGCATAGCTTTTAAAATTTCAGGGTGCGCATGTTGCAAGGGGATATCAAAATAGGGAAGAATTTTGGGACTCAATGCCATGGCATCCAAAAATTCTGAACTCAAACCTGTTGGATAGCAGTAGTGCACCCGAATCCAGGGAACATCAACCTCAACAAGCTGCCTTAAAAGTTGTGGCAGCGCCGTTTGATCGTACAAGTCCATTCCATAATTTGTTGTATTTTGTGCGATGAGAATAATTTCCTGAACACCTTCAGAAGCAAGCATTCGAGCTTCGGCCACAATTGACTCAATGGACCTCGAGCGCTGCTTCCCACGAAGGTGAGGAATAATGCAAAATGCGCACTCACAATCGCATCCTTCCGCAACGCGCAGCCATCCCACCGCTCTAGGCGATGTGCGAACGCGAGGAACATTTTCGTCGGCAACATATGTTGGCGTATCTGAAATTTGCGAAACTCTTTCACCGGCCATGGCTCGTTTCAAGACATCAACAATGGAAGCATAGTCTCCGGTACCCACCAGGGCCATAGCAGCGGGAATTTCCTTCAAGAGTTCGTCACGAAAATGCTGAGCCATACAGCCGGTGATAATAATTTTTTTACCTTCAGCTTCCAGCTCACACAACACGCGCACACCCTGCTCGCGCGCAGCGGCAATAAAACTGCAGGTGTTTACAATAACAAACTCGGCATCTGTGTGATTGAGAAGCAGGGAAAATCCAGCTTGCCCCAACAATCCCATCATGTGTTCCGTATCGATTCTATTTTTTTCGCAGCCCAAGTGCACAAAAGCGACCGTTGCAAGTTTTTCCATTTTCAAACTCCTACCAAAGTCCCAAAGAATTCCTATTTTTTCACGGTCGACCTTAATCACATGCCAAGAAAAATCAAACAGATAAACTCAAGCCGGCCACCCAACCAAAACGCTATTCGGCTTACAATTCCCACTTATGATTGTCCAACGCTATTATTCGCTTTAGCACCCAACCTCCAAACAAATTGCCCTGCCCCAAAGAGGTATTTCCATGGATATCAAATATTTGGAACTCTGGTTTCAAAAACTCCTTTTAGAGCTCACCGGCCCACTTCTGTTCCTCTTTTGTGTGGTGTTCTTTGCTATAGGCGTGAGCCAACTCAGCACATGGATCTTCAAAAGAACAACAGTCCAACGCCTCTTTGTGAGCCTAGCATTTATTGCTCTGGGAACAGGGTTTGCCGGAACCCTTATTCGCTCCCCCGTCACAACCTCAGCATTGGACCAATCCTCACATATTACCATTGCCACTTTACCCGCTGCGTTATTCTTTTTGGCAGCAGCGATAATCAAACCGGCGGCATCACGCAAAACTCAATTCTCACAAACTCTTCTTTTGGGTTGCTGCTTTTTGGCGGGTATTTATTTGGGAACCTCCGTTTTCAAACAAAAAGAACTCTACTTGGAAGCCCTCAACCTCACTGTTCAATTCGTTGCAATCCAGCTCCTAAGAAAGGGCATAGAAAACGATAAAGCAAATGAGAGCAACCAATTCAATCAACCACCCCTGCGCGATATTTGCAAAACTTATACATTTTCCACCGCGACAACGTTGATAAGCATTCTTGCGTGGGAAATATGGCCGGGCGAAAACGTTGTCGGCAACAAAACTCGGTTTTGCGGAGTTCTTCTTATAAGCATGGCATCATTAATTCCTCTTATTTGGATTCATCTTCCAGAAGGTTACAGCCAGCTTAAATTGTTTGGGCGAGAGATCACAAAAACAACGCAAAAACTGGTACAAATTATTTTTTATATTTTGTTTGCTGTACTCTTCTGCCTAGTTGCTTTTCAGGCAAAAGTGCGCCGCATTGATCTCACAAAAGAAATCGCGCAAGAAGCTTTTGCGTCACAAAAAAAAATTATGAACAGCTCAGTGCTCACGACAATACAAAGTTCCAGTGTTTTTAAGAACGCCCTCAAGTATCACGCTACAAACAGCGCGCAAACGGAAACATTGCAATTTTGCAACGGAAAAGAAATGTCTTGTATATTTCTCACATCCATGCCAGAAAACATTCCAGAGAAATGTCTTAAAAATATTGAGCACAACAAAGGCTGTAGTTTTTTTTCTACTAGCAATAAAAGCGACATCACGAAAAACAGCCAAAAAGAATTAGTACTTTTTTCTCGCATAGAGGTTATCGAAGACCAAGATCATCCGGAAAAGAAAAACTTTATTATGGTAACATCGGGGATTCAAAGCATCACAAATTCATCACTTATTGATACCCATTGGGTCTTGCAAAACGAAGACGACGTCACACAAAAAAACTCGGATAGTTCTTTAGTTCCGGCAATAGCCAGTAACAAACCATGCGACAGTAACGCAGCCAGAATTATTTTTTTGGACCCAAAAAAGAGAAACACTTTAACATGCATTCCCAATATCGATCACGATTCATTATACAATGCCCAAGGAAATCGTGTGCTGTTATTTTCTGAACATCTCGAAGGCTTGCCGGCAACACTCTCTTTAATTACAAATGCCGAACGCCCCAGAATGAGATCGCAGCTTTATTGGACAGGCACGCTGATTTTCATATTGGGAGCTTCTTTGCTGTCGGCGTGCAAGACCCTCATAAAACTCAAAGCCCACGCCGAAAAATTGAACAAGCTAAAGAGCTCCATGATTGCCGATATTTGCCACGAAATTCGCAACCCCATCAATGGAATTACAGGCGTTTTAGAAATTCTTTCAAAAGGAAACCTCACGTTCCATCAAAAGCGACTTATTCATAATGCTCTTTCGGCAGCGTCGTCACTCACTCAAATTGTCAGCGACGTCTCAGGTTTGGCAAAAAACGAAGTTGGTTTGCTCACAATTGAGTTCAAAGCGTTTGACCTGCGCAAAACCGTGGAACAGGTTTGCACAAATATGTCGTATCTTGCAGCCCAAAAAAAGCTCGACTTCGCAGTTCGAATCGACCTCGCCACCCCCGAACACCTTATTGGTGATCCTCAAAAACTTTCTCAAATTCTTACAAACCTTTTTAGCAACGCCATTAAATACACAGAGAAAGGCAGCATTGCCCTAAAGGTGATTTGCGAATTTGTAACAGCAGACCGTACCAGTCTTCGGTTTGAAATAAAAGACACAGGGGTGGGTATTCCCGAAAGCTGTATTCCCACTCTTTTCCAGCGTTTTTCCCGCGTGGATAACGAGCAAATGAGTCTCATTGAAGGAAGCGGACTCGGGCTTTTCATCACAGGACAACTCATCGAAAAACTGTCGGGAAAAATGGGAGTGGAAAGCACGGTAAATGAAGGTTCTCTGTTTTGGTTCACGCTCGACATCAGTTGCAACAAAGCAAGTTGCCCGTGGATCCAAGAAATACAGCCCATTCTCAAAAACAGAAAGGTCCTTATTGCCAGCGAACGGCATGCCAGCCGTGAAGCCCTTGCTGCAAGCGTGTCTCAAGTTGGTGCCAAAGTAACCGAATGTCAGAATTCTCTCCAAACCATACAATCCATTGCAGACGCGGAAAAAGATGGAGATGCATACGACATGATATATGTTGACGAAGACTCTTTCGACCTCGCTCCCTATACGCTTGTAAAAAAGATCAATGAATTAACGCTTCACAAGAAGCCTAAGCTTATTCAAGTGGCACAGTCATTTTCAGCGGATCATGAAGTCCAAAATAGAGAAAATGGCGTTATATTCCAACTCGCAAAACCTGTTGGACCCAATCAACTCGTGGATTGCTTAAACCATCATTTGAGCGAAAACGAACAAAAAAAACTCCTCCGAAACGTGAAATCAACCGTAGTTGCCCCTAACAACGCAAACCTGCCCAAGGGCGGACTTCGGATTTTGGTGGCAGAGGACAATCGCATTTTGCAAGAAGTTGCCGTCACTCAGCTGGAAATTTTGGGATGCAGCACAGCCATTGCGTGTAATGGCGAAGACGCCGTGATGGCCGTTGAAAAAGACAATTTCGATCTTGTTTTAATGGATGTCCGTATGCCAAAAATGGATGGTTTTAAGGCAACACAAAATATTCGCACATTGGAAACCCGGGGTAGGAAGCACATCCCCATTGTAGCCATGACGGCATCTGCGATGTCGGGCGACAAAGAACGATGCCTAGCAGCAGGAATGGACGACTACATTTCGAAGCCCATCAATCTTGCAGACCTTGCACGCATCATTGAACGACAAACTGGCAAAAACATGAAACCCGATGTTCGCTAACGGCAATTGGACAAAATAAAAATGCCACCCTAAAAGGGCGGCACCGAAAAGAACAGACCATGTCCGACAACGTAGGAGACCTTATTTCCAACTCGAAAGTTAGAAGAGGTCGTGAGTTCAAAAACTCACCCCCAGAACATGGTCGGTTACAAAGAAATGGTCAAGCCTGACCCGCAAAAAACATAGACAAATCCTTGACAAATGTTACAGAAACACTTGTTGAGATTATTCCAATGCACATCACAAGCCTAGACGCCCCCCTTAGTTTGTGTTTAATATGTTCAGCATTTCGTAGAACTTTTACATTTTCGAAGGGAGACTTATGGCCACACTGGTTGCCACAGGCACAAACGGTTTCATTGGAACCAACGTTGTTGAAGAACTTCTCAAGTGCTCGAAAATGAATGTATTCAAAACAGCAGAACGCACATCAGAGAATACAAATGCTATTTCGCTTGCACTCACATCCGACCTTCCCGAATCCACAACACGCGCAATTCACAACCGCCTCAGCTCTTTTGGCCACACACACTTTGTGCATCATACCGACCTTGAAAAATATGTGCGTTCACTGAAAGAAACTCCTCTTGCGCTCATACATAACGGAGCTTGCTCTTCCAC
>CAIZES010000038.1 GCA_903932045.1 uncultured Silvanigrella sp.
CATCAGTATTTCTGGGCCCGTGAGCAGCGTTTTTGCCCATTCGAACGTTGTAACACCTCACAGTTATTCGTTTTTGGGTGCTGCTGTTCTTCTTCTTGTTGTGTTTTTGGGAATATATGCGTTTGTTATTATGGGGCAACGTACACTTTACGCGGCGCGCGAGCATGCGGAAAAAGCGAGTCAGGCAAAATCTTTTTTTGTTTTTGGCTTGAGTCACGACTTACGCACTCCACTCACAGGTATTCTTGGAGGAGTGGATTTGATGCGGTTGTCCGGTAGTCTGAATGCTGCTCAGGAAGAATGCTTGAACGTTATGGAGGCTTCGGCCGAGTACATGTCACGTATTGTGGGAAATTCTTTAGAGGTTGCCCGCATCGAAACAGGGACTATTGAGCTTCGCCCGGCGCCATTTCTTGTTTCAGATTTGATGGAGAAAATTGTTTCAATGTTTTCGGCACAAGCCAAGCCTGGTGTGCTTGAATTTCATTCTTGTATGGATTCGAGCTGCGTTGGGCAGTTGTTAGGCGATGAAGCTCGAATTATGCAAATACTTTCCAATATGCTTGGAAATGCTTTCAAGTTTACGTCGTCGGGTTCGGTTAAACTTTCGGCACAGGGGCAAGCTGTTGCAAACGGCGAAATTGTTTTGTGCTTTCGTGTTGAGGACACGGGTACGGGAATTCCTCAAGACAAACTGGCTTCGATTTTTGATCCGTTTGTGACTTTTGGGAATTCCGTACAAGCAAATGCCAGTGGCAATGGCTTAGGACTTGCGATTGCTCGTGGGCTGGCAAAGCTTATGTGCGGCGATATTACTGTAAAAAGCGAGCCGGGCAAAGGCTCAACGTTTGTTACAACGGTTCGCGTTGCAAGGGTTTCGTGAGCACTTTGGCGCGGGCAAGAAGTATACACCGCCAAGAGACGAACCACACTCCAACAAACGGACTCGATAAATTTTTTTACAGACTACATTTCTTTTTGCTTATATTCTGACTCTATTTTGCGTTGAAGCTGCATAAGTCCATCAATAACGGCTTCAGGCGTTGGAGGGCATCCCGGAATATACACGTCCACTGGGACGATGGAATCAATACCTTGAACAACATGGTAGGCCCTATAAAATCCGCCAGATGATGCGCATGCACCCATGGACATAACCCACTTGGGTTCGGGCATTTGATCATAGATGCGTTTGAGAATGGGTGCCATTTTTTCGGTAATTGTTCCGGCAACCAATAAAAGATCAGCCTGACGGGGCGAAAAACGAAAAACTTCGGAGCCAAAGCGCGCGAGATCGTATTTTGGACCCATTGTAGACATGTATTCGATGCCACAACATGCCGTGCCAAAGGGATAAGGCCAGACAGAATTTTTGCGAGCCCAGGTTACGAGTTCGCCAACTTTGGTTGTCAGATAAAATTCGTTGCCGTAGCTGTGATGTTTCATGGAATCTCCTGTTGGGTTGCCCGGTTTTGAGGAGGCAGCGCAATTTGCAGTTGGGCGTAGTGTGGCATTGAAATTTTGATGGTTTCTCCAAAACCAACAGGCACCGAGGAGTCGGGGCCATCAATACACACGAGTCCTTGTCTCATCCTACAGAAAAACGAGAGTTCGTGTTTTTCGCCATCCAATGTCTGGCGAAGAAGCGAATATGATTCTCCTGGAGGAGTGTAAAGTTCGCGTACAGCGTAAAGAAATTCGCGAGCAGTAAGCTTGGATGCATTCAGTTTGTAGGAACGAATTGCCGCGGTTGCGCCTGCGGGAGTTGAAACCCAAACTCCGCTTGAGTGTTGTTTTTCAGAGCAGTGTAGAGAGCCATCCATTGCGGTAAGCGTGATTTGGTACCGGCTGGTTGCCGCTGGGTGTTTGTGGCAAAAAAGAACATCGTTTAGGGCGAGCGGAATATTTTGTTGGCCTCCGGTTGTTTGAACGTGAAGGCGTTGAACGTTTTGAAAATCGAGCGTGTTGCTAAGAGCTGCAGCAATGGATGTTTCAATTTTTTGCGGCAAAACAGCACACAAATGGCCAACGGAATGAATGGGGCACGAGTTAATTCCAAGCAGCCTGACATCATTGCCACAATGGTGACTGGCATGCAAAAGAGTGCCGTCGCCACCTAATGAAACAACCAATTTTTTGTTGGGCTGCAAACCACTGTTTGGCGTACCGTTGTAGTAGCCGAAGGTTCCGTTTTGGAGGTCGTCCAGATTGTGAATTTCGTACGACACACCCAAGGTTTCAAGGGCTCGTACGAGACTGTGGCGTGCCTCTAGATGCATATTGTGTGCGTCGGCGAGGCGGGCAACGTTTTGTCCGTCCCGCTCGAGATATTCAAAAAAATCAATGTTGAGATTGCGCTTTGTATAACGCTCAATGGCAGTTTGCTTTTGAACGACAAAAATGTCGGGACGTGGCGTTGTCACAAAAAACCTTTTTATTCGATACTATTTTTACTCGAAACTATTGAGCGCGGGATTGACTCGAATTTGTCTTTCCCGTGTGTACACTTCGTAAAGCTTTTTTTCCGTTTCCGATTGGAAATTTCGAGCGAAAAGGGCGCGTTCTGTATTGGCAAGGTCGGAAAGGTTTTGCTCGGTTGGAGCTTCAGGAGCTTTGCGTGACACCATGCGAAAAACAAAGTTGCGGCCTGTGATATTGATTAGGTTTGGCGCAACGTCTCCCGAATTTTTCATTGCAAACAGGGCGGGCATAAGAGAGTCGGCAACGCCCAGGCCTTCTACAAAACGATCGCGTGAGGTGAGGGGTTTTTTGAGTTTTGTCCATGACAGAGAATGTTTGGCAAGCAAAGCATCAAGCTGTGCTTTGTCTTTTGATGCAAGAACCTTGTTAAATTCTCCTTCAAGATCTGAAGATGCTTTGCCACGGATTTCGTTTTCTACTTTGCGGCGTGCAAGTTCAATTTTGGCTTCTGCAAAACTCTTTTTTGATTCTGGGCGAGCGTCTGTCCATTCTACAATACGATATCCGAATAAGGTTTCAACCACTCCAGACAGTTTTTTTTCCTTAGACAATGCGCTGGCAGACTTAAATGTTTCTGGATCAATTTTGGTATCGTCTATCCAGCCCAGGTCGCCTTGTTTCATTTTTGCCATTGGATCATCGTTAATTTCAGACGCAACCTTTCCAAATTTTTCACCGTCGGTAATGCGTTTTAGGGTTGCCGTTGCAAGCTCTAGAGATTGTTGTTTAGAACGTTTTTGAGCTTCGCCTTGTGCGCGTTGTGCTTCTTTCCAGCCAACCAAAATGCTGGAAACGCGAATTTGAGCCTTGCGTTGGAATTCGTCCTTGGATTTTTCGTAACTCTCTTCAAGAGCCTTTTTATTTCCGTCATATGCAGCGTATTTTTGTGCAGCGTCGGCAATTGCAGCTTCTACGGTTTGTGCAGCAGGCTTGGCTTCAACATATTCTGCTTCGAATTCGGTGTGTTCAATAACATATTTTTCTTGAAGAAGCTTTGAGGGCGTGCGAAGAGATGTGCTTAAAAGCGCCTGCATTTTTGAACGACTTATGCTTTCGCGACCTGCTTGAAAGAGCTCAAGAGCAGTCATGCGTCCCGACTTTAGAAAGCGTTGGTAAAGTTCAGAACGAAACTGTTTTGTTTTTTCGTCTTGAAACGCTGGAACATTGCGAATCCAGTTTGCCACTTCAATGTCGGTGGCATTCCAGCCTGTGCGTGAGGATTCTTCCAGTAAAACTTTATCCTGAACAAGTTGATTGAGTGCTGTTTGAATGTTGGCCTTGCGACGTTCGGTATCGCCCCGGTCGGGTTGTTGACGCTCGTATTCTTGAACCATGTCATTTAATGTTCTGATGGAGACTTCTTGTGAGCCCACTTGAGCGGCGACATTGGAATCAAAACTTTTGCCAAGACGACCACCAAAGCCAGTGACTGCAAATGCAATCACTGCAAGGCCCGCAAGGCCGCCGACAAAAATGGACTTAACGTTGAGACCCCAGATTTGAGAGGAAAGGCGCATAGTGTTCTCCACATGAGTGATCTTTTTTCTTCTATTTATTTGTATCTATCCTTGAGGTTGCGTCAACTGGTTGTGCCGAAAACTTTGTTGAATGCTTCTAAATGATGCGTATTTGACATTTCAACTTGATGCGGCTTCGTATTGCGAAATTTAGGAAGTCGGCTATAGTTATAGAAAAGAGTCGGTTAGACAGTGTGAGTCCCTTAGGAGGGGAGATGCTCGAAAAGCTTTTTAGTTTTCTTTCACAGGATGTGGCTATTGATCTCGGCACGGCAAACACGCTCGTTTATGTGCGTGGCAAAGGAGTTGTTGCCAACGAGCCTTCGGTAGTGGCTGTGCAACGTGATGCGCGAGGAGTGCGAATTCCCAAGGCAGTTGGTAAGGCTGCTAAGGAAATGTTGGGTAAAACTCCCGGTTCCATTGAGGCTATCCGTCCCATTAAAGATGGTGTGATTGCCGATTTTGAAATCGCCGAAAAACTCATCACTCATTTTATCGGACGTGTTCACAATACACGATCGCTTGCTCGTCCTCGTGCGGTTATTGCTGTTCCACATGGTATTACTGAAGTGGAACGTCGTGCGGTTCGCGAGTCAGCTGAAGCTGCGGGTTGTTCACAGGTTTACTTGATTGAAGAAGCCATGGCTGCCGCAATTGGTGCCGACCTTCCCATTCATGAGCCGGGTGGCAACATGATTGTCGACATTGGCGGTGGAACAACAGGCATTGCCGTGATTTCGCTTTTGGGCAGTGTGTTTTCTAAGAGTGTTCGTGTTGGTGGTGACGTCATGGACGAAGCCATCGTGAACTATCTGAAGCGCCGCTACAATATGCTGGTGGGTGAACGTACTGCTGAGCAAATCAAGATTGCAATTGGTTCGGCCTACCCCGATGGCGAGCTTCGTTCCATGATGGTAAAGGGGCGGGATCTTGTTCAGGGTGTGCCTCGCACCATTGAAGTCACATCCGATGAAGTTCGTGAGGCGCTGCGTGATCCTATTCGCGCAATTGTTGACGGCGTTCTTTTTGCGCTGGAACAAACACCGCCTGAACTCGCTTCTGATATTATTGATAAGGGAATTGTTTTGGCCGGTGGTGGCGCTCTTATTCGTAATCTTGATGTGATTATTCGCGAAGAAACAGGCTTGCCGGTCATGATTGCTGAAAATCCGTTGCAGGCGGTGGTTTTGGGTTCTGGGCGCGTTCTCGATAATTTCGATGTTCTGCGTCAGGTTTTGTTCTAAAAAAGTGTGTTCAGAAATGAGGGGCGCTTTGGGTTTTCCCGGGCGCCCCTTTTCTTTTTGGACAGATTCTTCTAAGATTTCTTTCATTATTCTTAAAGTCATTGGGCAGTACCCGAAAGTGGGGAGGGCTTGTTTTTAGTATGAAGCAATATTTCCGCCGATACGGAATTTGGATTTTGGTTGCTTTTGCGGTTTTGTTTCCGTTTGTATTTTATTCGGGCGAAATTAGCGCACGTCGCGATTTGTCGGTTATTGAACGCCTTGCTTTTGCTGCAAGCAGACCCGTGCAATTTGTGGTGGGTGGAACTGCTTCCGGAGTGAGCTCTGTGGTGAATCGGTATGCCGATTTGCGAGGTGCAAAGTTGCGTTCCATTGAACTTGTCGACGAAAATGCTCGCCTTAAGCTTCAACTTCAAGCTTTGGCTGAGGTCGCTTCCGAAAACACGCGACTGCGTAGCTTGCTCAGCTTGGTTCAGCGACGCGATTTAAAATTTCGTTCGTGTGAAGTAACAGCTTTTGACCCATCTTTTATGTTCAGAAATATTCGCATTTCCTGCGGGACGTCTGATGGTATTTTGCCAGGAATGGGTGTGGTATCCGCAGAGGGTGTTGTTGGAATCGTGATGCGCACAACATCCTTTTCCTCTGATGTTCTTTTGGTGACGGACCCTAACTCCAATCTTGATGTGATTGTGGCTCGAAATCGGAGGCGGGGCATTCTTTCCGGAGATGCTCACGGAACCCTTATGTTTAAACATTTTGATCGTGGTTCGCGAGTTCAGACGGGTGATGAAATTGTTGCAAGCGGCCTAACGGGGCCGTTTCCTGCAGGACTTGTTGTGGGGCGCGTATCGGAAATTGTTGGCGACTCAGAAGCAGTGCTGCAAAATATTGAGGTTGAACCTACTGTTGATATCTCGCGTTTGTCGGAAGTTCTTGTGTTGCTACAACCCAGTCGTGAAGTGGATACAATTCGTCGTATCGGTGGCGATGAATGGTTGCGCAAAGTTGTAGAGGGCACCGGTAGGGCTGGAGGATAACATGCGCCTCACGGTTCGGCACGTTCATTATTTTGTCATGATTTTTTTGGTACTCGCGTTTGCATTTTTCCAAAGCTATGTTTTGGGTGTTGCATCGTGGTCCGTTTTTCATATCGATTTTCTGACTATCTTTATTGTTTACATGGCTGTTGAACATCCATTGGGCGACGCTTTTGTGCGTTCTCTTGTGGCTGCTCTTGTTGTCACAACCTTGAGCTTAGCGCCCAGTGGTTTCTTTGTTATGTATTATGTGCAGATTTTGGTGATTGCTGCCTTTGTTTCCAAGCGTTTTGTTTTGTGGGGGCGTTTGAGTCAATTTGGTTTGTTTGCAGGGTTACTTGCACTGAAATATATTTTGTTTGCTGTTTTAGTTGTTACTCAGGGCGGATCATTAATGATGCTGAAGTATTTTCTTTCAGTGCTGCCAAGTGCTGCTTTTACGTGTTTTGTTGCGCTTCCAATGTTTAGAATATTTTCGGCTTTGGATTCGTTTTTTGAAGCGCGCCGTGGTCGGGATGAAACTGGATATTCGTTAATTTAAGAAGGATGGGTTCCATGGCATACGAACGTGGCGGTGGTGAATCGGTTGTCGACTCCAAGCGCGTCTATCCTTTGTTGATTGGCTTTTTGGTTTTTTGTTTTTTGATGGTCGGACGCTTTTGGTTCCTGCAAATTGTGAAGGGAAAAGAGTTCTCTGTTGCTTCGGAAAGAAATCAGTTTCGTGAGGTTGCACGTCCTGCGCCGCGCGGTTTGATTTATGATCGCGATGGGGCACTTCTTTTATCGAATCGTCCCTTTTTCGATCTTGTGATTATTCCTCAGTACCTTCCAAAGAAGGATAGAGAGAAAACGGTACAAATTATTTCTACAATTTTTCATATTCCAAAAGAATATATTGATAGAAAATTATCGGAGTCCACTGCAGTTCCTAAATTTGTTCCCATCCGAATTAAACGTAACTTAGCGCTTCACGAAGTGGCCATGGTGGAATCCAATAAGTTTTTTATTCCGGGTATTGACGTTGATATTGTGCCTCGTCGCGATTATGGTCGTGGCGAACAAGCTCATCTTTTGGGCTATTTGGGTGAAGTTGGACCTAAAGAACTTGATAAGTTGAACGCGCAGTCGAAAAATTACTCTTATCACATTGGTTCGATTATCGGAAAATTAGGCGTTGAGAAAAAGTACGAACAGTATTTGCGCGGATTTGAAGGAAAAGATTTTTTGCAGGTTGATGCGCAAGGACGCTTGAACTCCGACGCCGGAGAAGATCTCGGAGTGGAACGTAGACTTGAAGGCAAGCGCGGGATGGACGTTTTTTTAACCATAGATTCCGACATTCAGCGTGCAGCATCGGAGGCCTTTCGTAACAAGAACGGTGCACTTGTTGCAATAAATGCCAAAAATGGTGAAATTCTGGCTTATGTTTCTCATCCCAATTTTAGCTTGTCCATTTACCAAGATGGTTTGTCGGGCGATGATTGGCAGAGTCTTCAAACCAATCCCTTTAAACCTCTCTTGGATAAAGTGACAGGTGGCGCATATCCTCCAGGCTCAACTTACAAAATGATTACGGCCGTTGCGGCGCTTGAGGAAGGGGTTGTGACTCCGGATCGCACGTATCATTGCAACGGAGTTTTCACTTTGGGTAGCATTCCGTGGAGATGCTGGAAAAAGGGTGGTCATGGAACGGTTAATATGCGCAGGGCGCTTGAGCAAAGTTGCGACGTTTATTTCTATCAGGTAGGAAACCTTTTAGGAGCGGATCGTATCGCGAAATGGGGAAAACTTTTTGGTTTGGGCGAAAAAACGGGGCTCGATTTGAACATGGAAGTGGAAGGTATTTTGCCTAATACTGAGTGGAAGCTGCGGGCAAAGAATGTTCCATGGCAAGGCGGTGACACAATTAATATGGCAATTGGTCAGGGCTTTAACCTTATGACTCCAATTCAAATAGCTATGGCCTTTTCTGCTATGGGTAATGGCGGACATTTGTATCGGCCTTTTTTGTTAAAGAAAGTTGTGGATGATAGAGGACGACTTTTAAAAGAGGAAAAATCTTTGGAGCGTCGTTTTATTCCAATGAAAGAAGAAACTTTACGTATTGTTCGTGGGGGCC
>CAIZES010000039.1 GCA_903932045.1 uncultured Silvanigrella sp.
ATGCATTTCCTTTGTCATCCTTAACGTGAACTTCAACATTTTGCTTACCCATTTTAGGCGGATTAGGCGCAAGCATTACAGAAACCGATTGACCCTGCGCCAAAGCGCTCATTGCCAACACAACCCCAGAAACCCCAAACAACAATATGTTTTTCACAAAAACTCCCTTCAAAAAAATTACATACCCATACCACTGCCCGACAACTGCCCTCCAGAATCTTCTTGTTCCGGAGAAGCATTCACTCTTTTTTTATCTGTTGACACATCGCTATTTTTGTCTTTTTTTAGAGCCGATTTCATATTCGCTGTCCCCATCCCTACCTGCACAAACATAGCCGAAGCCTCATCCATACCGGCCGAAGAAAGCCTAGGCATAGGCGCATCAATGGTGTCGTCGCCAGCACCGCTCACAATTTTCTCGTACCTCACACCTTCCAAAGCCAGAGCGTACCGCATACCCACCCGCGATTCCTGTAGTTTAAGAAGCGTTCGGCGAGCCTGATTGAGTTCAACAAACGACGATCTTCCTTGAGAAAATTCACTTAAAAGAACGTTAACATGCTCTGTGTTTAAGGGCACAAGTCGTTCATCAAGCACTTTCAAATTCGCGCGCGCCTGAGAGGATCTTCGTTCCCACTGCAAAAAAGCAAGTTCCTTGCGTTGTAAATTCCAAGAGCGTATGCCTCTTGAAATTTGCTGGTTTCGCTCCAACACATCACTCAAGGTGCTACGAACGCTTCCCGAAAAAACAGGAATTCTAAATCCAATCATTGCATTGTACATAAACATTTTTGAATCGTCGCGCATCAGTGTCAGACTCGTAGTTAGCGACGGAAGAGTTCCCAAACGATCTGCATCCAGCGCCGCCAACTTTTTTCCAAGTTGAAGCTCTTCTATGCGGTTCAAGGAATCGAGAGCTGGCAAAGCCTTTTCGTTGGGAGGCTTTTTCTCAACCAAGAGTTCTGCAGGAAACGAATCGTCGAAAGATGCACTTGTTTGAAGCGAACGTCCGGTGAGCAAAATAGCACGAGCTTGTTTGGTAAGAAGTTCATTTTCAAGCGCACCCAACTCGCTCTTTAAAAGTTCAACTTCCGTTTGCATGGAAATCAACTCGGAGTGAGATCCCAACCCTTCCTTGTGCCTTGCATTTTGAATTGCTAGCACACGCTCAAGCTCGGAAAGGCTTGTTTTCTTAATGCCCATTGTTTGTTTGCTTTTAATGAGATCCAAATAATATTCAGCGGCATCCTGTTTTCGCAAAAGCCTCGCAAGTTCAATTTGTGCCTGCAACAAATGAACGCCTGCCATACGAGACTTTTTTTGACCTTGAAGGACACCAGGCCAAGGAAACTCCTGCGACAAACCCAAAGTCCACGCTGGAGCTTGCGGTTTGACACCATCCATTGGATTCAAAAAAACTATCTCTTGACGCTCTCTTCCCATCTGCACAAAAGGATCTGGAAATGTACCAACTCTATTAACTTCTACCTCAGAAGCTTTCAAACTTGCCTGCTCTAGCACAGAGTCGGCATTATTTTCAACATTTTGAATAAAATCCGAAAACGAAATATGGTGCCCTGGAGGCAATTGTGGCGCACCAAATGCAGAAATCGAAGGTGCAAAAGCAAATAATGCCCCAAACATTTTGCATTTCATAAAATTCTCCATGCAGATTTTTCTCATCAATACCACTTATGACGATATCATTTGAAACAATTTATTTTTTCATAAAACCCAATTCCTCGCAAACAAATTTCATGAAACAGAGCCACTCTCTTAAACAAGGTCTTGACGCACACAAAAATTTGGAGACACTTGTGAGGCAGATGCCCTTTTGCTATGCATCTTTTTGAGACAACCACGTTGAGTGCGAAAGGATTTCTAAAATGGCCAAAGTGCTTATAGTTGACGACGAAGTTCGCATCAGAGCCACATTTGCCGAGTTTCTTGAAGACTGCGGCAACAGCGTTGTAACAGCCGAAGACGGCGATGCCGCAAAAAAGCACCTCCTCATAGAAACAACCACCGATCCCACAATACCCATCGATCCCATCGACATCGTTTTGTGCGATATGATTATGCCAAACTGCGATGGCACCCAACTGTTTCGCTGGATGCAAGAAAACGGGCTCTCTCATATCCCCTTTGTTTGCATCAGTGGCAGAAGTGATTCCCAAGACGTTATGGACATCACAACCCAAGGCGCTTTCGACTTTCTTTCAAAACCATTGCACGACCTACGCGAACTCCAATCTATTGTTGAACGCGCAGTAAACACGTCTCAGCATCAAGGTGTTATTTCGCTGGCCATTCCTCCCGCAGAATCCAATCGCCCAGTTTCTCCCATCCAATCACTGGTAGGCCGAAGTCCCAAATTTTTAAAGGTGGCTCAAATGATTGCCCGGGTGGCAGGAATGGACACCACTGTTCTTATCACCGGCGAAAGCGGCACCGGCAAAGAAGTTGTCGCGCGCGCACTGCACAACGCATCGCAACGCAAGGATGGCCCATTTGTGGCCGTAAACTGTGCGGCCATTCCGTCCACTCTTATTGAAAGTGAACTTTTCGGACACGAAAAAGGCGCATTCACGGGCGCAGTGGCATCAAAAACAGGACGATTCACTCAAGCGCATCGCGGTACGCTTTTCCTTGACGAAATTGGCGAACTCGACATCAGTCTGCAATCCAAATTGCTACGCGTTATTCAGGAACGTGCCGTTGAACCCGTTGGTTCAACAAAGTCTCACCGAGTGGACGTGCGAATTATTACTGCAACAAATCGTGATCTGGAAGCCATGGTTGCCGCAAGCGCTTTCCGCAGCGACCTCCTTTTTCGGCTGCAAGTGTATCCAATTAATCTACCCCCACTCCGCGACAGAAAGGAAGATATTCTTCCACTATGCAGACATCTTTCAACAAAAATTGCAGAACGACTTAAAATCCCTCAACCTGGCCTTACAAAGGACGCCTTTCAAAAACTTTTGCAACACGTATGGCCCGGTAATATTCGTGAACTCGAAAACACAATGGAAAGGGCAATGATTGAGCGCCGCCATGGCGGAATTATTTTCCCCGAAGACATTCATTTTTCAACCCAAGGAAACACTTCGGATACAGGTTCTCAATCGAACAATTTATTGAATGCTCAAATACAACGGGAATTCGGAAGAACAAGTTCAAGTCAATCAATAGAAGGCGCATGGCCAACATCCACGCCACCCTCCAACCATCAAAGCACAAGCAGTCAACCCCATTTTGTGGTGCACGTGCCATTCGATTCCCTCTCCTGGGACGCCATCGAACTTCGGGTTCTCACCCAAATATTAGAAATGGCCGATGGCAACATCAGCAAGGCAGCCAAGCTTTTGCACATCTCCAGGAGTCACCTCCGCAGTCGCTTGCGCTTTCATGCCATTGGCAAGTAGAGTTCCCCCCGAACATCTTGTTTGGAAGGAAACCATATGAATGCCGATCCCAATGCACAACACTCTCCATCTCACTCCGCAACGTCCTCTCCATCTCACTCCGAAGATTTTTCGCACAGATGGTACGTTCTGGCCTCAGTGGCCATGGGTATTTTTCTTGGAACCATCGACGGCGGTATTGTCAATATTGCACTTCCCACACTCACACGCGAACTCCACGCTTCAATTGAGGGAGTTCGCTGGACAGTGCTCGCATACATGATTACGTTAGCATCGCTCATGCTGCCCATTGGTTTTTTGGGTGATAAACTCGGCAAGAAAAACATCTACAACGCGGGATTTGTTATCTTCACAATTGCTTCGGCGCTATGCGGTATTGCTCCCAATTTGGCAACACTTGTTACTTTTCGTATTCTTCAAGCCATAGGCGCAGCCATGATGACTTCCCTTGGCATGGCGCTTGTTACCGAAAGTTTTCCCCCAAACCAACGTGGAAAGGCTCTCGGAATTACGGGCTCCATTGTTTCTGTGGGAATTATTGCCGGACCTGCCATAGGTGGATTTATGGTTGAACATTTTAACTGGCGCAGCCTTTTTTATGTCAATGTACCCATCGGCATTGCCGGTTCTATTATGGCTGCAAAATTCATCCCAAACATAAAACATCAACAACGGACCAATCGCAGCTATATGTACATTCTGCGCAGTCCGCAACTCATGTTACCACTTGCAACCGGATTTCTCTTTTTTGCAATTACGTCTGGCCTTAATTTTCTTCTTCCTTTTTACCTAGAAAACGTTTTGAATTTAACCAGCTCACGTGCCGGCATAATCATGGGAATCACTCCAGTTGTTTTGGGGGCTCTTGCTCCTGTGAGCGGAATTTTATCGGATCGCATTGGAACAACTCGAATCACAATTGCAGGTAGCATAATTGCAGCCCTTGGCTTTTCCATTCTTCTTACACTGGAAGCCTCAACTCAAATTCACTGGGTTGTGCTCGCACTCATTCCACCAGCACTGGGGCTGGCCCTATTTCAAACAGCGAATAATTCCTCTATTCTCAGCTCTGTGCCACGTCATCAAACGGGAATTACTTCCAGTTTCGTGGGTTTTTCACGCACACTTGGCTTTGCATCGGGAATTGGAATTTTCAGCACTCTTTTTTCAGTACAACTTTCTACTTCGGGAATGAATCATACCGAAGCCTTAAAGCAAGTCGGAGCATTGTTTCCAGCCATTCACACCGTTCTTATTTTTATTGCCTGCACAGGCATCCTCGCTGCAGCAATTGGTGTTCTAAACAAACCACTTCAAAAAGCTTTAGCGCGCAAAACAATCTCAATAGCCAATCAGGAGACCGTCCATGAATGAACTCGTCCATTCCATTATTCAACAAACAACCCTTCTGGATCGTTTTCTGAGATATGTAAAAGTAGACACTCAATCCGACCCCAAAAGCGACACATTCCCCAGCTCCGAAAAAGAAAAAGATTTGGCGCGTATTTTGGCCAAGGAATTAAAAGAACTGGGCGTTGAAAATGCCGAAATGGATTCACACGGATACGTTTATGCGCGCCTCACAGCAAACTGCTCTTCCACACGCAAGGTGGCATTTTTAGCTCACATAGATGTTGCGCCCGATGTCAAAGGTGAAGGCGTAAAACCCATGGTGCACCCCAATTTCAACGGCCAAGGCATTGATTATCCAAACGGGGAAAAGCTTTTGGCATCAGAAAATCATGGCCTCAGCAATTGCAAAGGACACACGCTCATTACCTCCGATGGCTCAACTTTGCTTGGTGCCGACGACAAAGCCGGCGTTGCAGCCATTATGTCTTTCGTAGAATTTCTCAAAAAAAATCCCGAAATCCAGCATCCTGAAATTTCAATTTGCTTCACACCCGACGAAGAAGTTAGTGCAGGAGTTGATCACATCAACACCGAACAATTGAATGCCGATTTTGGATACACAGTGGACGGTCATTTGCCCGGAGAATACAACTTCGAAAATTTTTACGCGTGGGGAGCCGCCATCAAAATTCAGGGGCACAGCCATCATCCGGGCGATGCTCGCGGAAACATGATCAACGCCGTGCGCACTGCTTCACAAATTGTGGCACGCTTGCCCACACACATGCTGCCCGAAACCACAATGAATTACGAGCCATTCATTCACGCCCACAGCATTTCGGGCAGCGTAGATTCGGCAAGTGTGGACTTGATTTTGAGAGCATTTTCCGAACACGATATCGAAAAAGAGAAAGATGTTGTTCGCGCAATTTGCAACGCACTACAAGCCGAAGAACCACGCCTTAAACTTGAACTCAATTTTAACGAACAATACAAAAACATGCGCCCCATGGCCGAAGCACAACCCATGTGTGTTGATGCTCTGAAACAAGCAATTGCATCACTTGGGCTCAATCCCGTTGCTGCCCCCATTCGCGGAGGAACAGACGGTGCAAGATTGAGCTATATGGGAATTCCGTGCCCAAATATTTTCACCGGAGGTTCTAATTTTCATTCCACAAAGGAATGGACTTCCGTTGAAAATATGGCATATGCCACAGCAACTTTAATTCGTTTGGCAGAAGGAATCCGATAGTTGTCTCGTGGTAAATGAACTCACAACTCGACCTATTGAAGGGTTCTACAGTTCTCGAGAGTTCGAGAGATCGAATGATAAAACATACAAACGCTAAAGGCGGACAAAATTCCACCTCTTCTAAAGACGAAGGCTCAGAGCTTTTGTTTTTGCAAATAATCATCAACTGCCAGTTGAACCGAAACAATTCAGCTGA
>CAIZES010000040.1 GCA_903932045.1 uncultured Silvanigrella sp.
CAACACCAGGCTTTCCGTAGGGCGATGGCTGCGACAGCAAAGGTTTTTGGACTCCGGATAACGCGTCTCGAATGGCAGCCACGATACTTTCGAGATTCCAAGGAACATTGACAACACTCGGTGTTTGCTCGCGACCTTTTTGCCTATCGCCGATATTCACGCAACATGCACCTGCCGAGTGTGCTTCAATAATTCCGCTGGATGAATTTCCAATAACGACGTCTGCTATTGAAAGAAGCGAGAGATAGCGTTTTTGTCCGAGCGACGCTGTCCAGAAAGTCGTTGCACTTTTTTGTTTTCGAGCAGTCGAATATTGTTCTAGGATGTTGTTGATGCGTCGGCCACCGGCGTCTGCATTTGCGCCCGTGATAATGATTGTGAGTTCTTGAAAATGATCGAGGGCAGAAACAAGAGTTCTTGCATGCTCTTCGGCCATTTCAGGGGATGCGCACGTCTCAGGATGGAGAGTGACTAGGGCAACTGGACCAGTGAGAGGAAGTTTTAAATCTTGTTCAAGTTGTTCTCGAGTGGCAAGGAGTTCTGGTGAAAGATTGTCGAGACCAATGGCACCCACATGAAAAACGCAATGAGGGTTCTCGCCCATTTGCACAATGCGTTTGCAGTTGTTGGGTGTGGAAGCAAAATGCAAAGCAGACATTTTTGTGATGGCATGTCGAATGGAATCGTCGATAGCACCTTCGGTGATTTCTCCGCCGTGGAGATGGGCAATAGGAATACCAGCTATGAGTGCGCACTGTGCAGCAGCCAAGATTTCGTAGCGATCTCCCAGTAGGATGACAAGGTTTGGATTCAGTCGATTGAGGGCATCGGCAAATCCTATGCATGCTAACCCCAACGACTTTGTAACTCCAACTGCGGAATCGCTGGAGAGAAGCATTTCGAGGGTTTCGGTTACGCAGAAGCCATCGTTTGTGATTGACTGAATCGTGTAGCCAAACTCTGGTGAGAGATGGGCACCCGTAGCAATAATTTGAAGGCAAAAATCTGCATCATCCCTAAGAAGTTGAAGCAGAGGTTTGAGCAATCCGTATTCCGCTCTCGTTCCCGTAACGACACAAATACGAAACATGCAACGGATCCTTCAGCGATGATAGTTGTGAGCGTTAGAGAAATCGCGGTGGTTTCGCTGCCATTCGATCGTTTTGCTCAATCCTTCTTCCAGACTGACCTTGGGTAGCCAGCCAGTCGCTTTTGTGAGCTTAGAAGAGTCGGCAAGAAGGCGCTCGACTTCGCTCTTTTCGGGGCGCATTCGATTGGGATCTTCGCTGATGTCAACGTGAGATCCCGTGATTTTGCAGACAAGTTTTACCATGTCACCCACAGTGATCTCGCGGCCAGATCCAGCGTTGAATGTTTCTCCAAGCACAGAGTTGTCAGCCTCTCCGAGAGCAATGAACGCTTCTGCAGTGTTTGTCACATAGTTAAAATCACGCGTAGGATGAACGCTTCCAAGCTGAATTTGCGTCGCGCCGGAAAGGACTTGGCCAATGACGGTTGGAATCACTGCTCGATAGCTTTGCCGTGGGCCAAATGTATTGAACGGCCGAAGTGTCACGGCAGGGAGGCTAAATGAGCGCCAAAAAGAGTCAACAAGGGCGTCGGCACCGATTTTTGTCGCCGAATAGGGTGATTGTCCGCGGACTGGATGAGCTTCTGTAATCGGAACAAACAGCGCAGTCCCGTAGACTTCGCTTGTGGATGTGTGGACAAATCTCGAGACTCCGCATTTTTTGGCGGCTTGCAACAGATTCAGCGTACCAGAAATATTTGTGGAGACATAGCTTTGTGGTGCGATGTACGAGTAGGGGATGGCGATAAGAGCTGCGAGGTGAAAAACAGTATCGACATCTTTGCAAAGCTCTTCCATCTGAAAAGGATCTCGAATATCTCCGAGGGCAGTTGTGAGGTTGCTCGGATTCTTTTTGACGAGCTCAGAGAGCCAACCATAGCTACCGTCTGAATTGTATATGCAAAGAGCCTTTGTTTGAAAGCCTTGCTCAACCAGCAATTCTGTCAAGTGACTGCCGATAAATCCATCGGTTCCAGTGACCAGGACTTTTCCAAGATTTCGTTTTGACATTCTACTCTCCAAAATGATCTCTGAATTCATCGTTTGCTTTGTGAAAGTCCGCAGGTTGCCCCACGTCTACCCAATACTCATGCGCTAAAAAGGGAAGAACTTTGCCCCCGGCTTCCATGACCGTACTCATGAGGTTAGGCATGTCCATGCTTCCACCTTCGGGGATGAGTTCACAAACCGACGGATTGAGGACATAAATTCCAGCATTGACAAAGTAGGTGAAGTTCGGTTTTTCACGAATCGCAACAATTTTTTGATCTTGAATGTCGAGCACTCCAAAGGGGACTGCGACTTCATGTGGCCGTACGACACAGGTGATGTCTGCTTTGTTCACGTCGTGAAAGCTCAGAATTTTTTGATATGCCACTGTTGTGAGAACGTCGGCATTTGAGACAAGCAATGGCTTGGTGATAAACTTGCGTGCTAATCCGATGGAACCAGCAGTTCCAAGAGGTTTCGGTTCGTGAACGAGCCGGATTTTTAGGCGTGAATAGCAAGGGGCCGCAAGATGTTCTTCTAATAAATTTGCCATGTGGTTCAAGGAAATAATAAAATTTTGAATTCCCTGGGCGCTTGCCCTCTCTATGATTGTCTGAATGATTGGCTTGCTGCCCACTACTGCAAGGGGCTTCGGGCGATCGGCAACAACCGATTTAAGCCGAGTTCCTTTTCCGCCAGCAAGAAGAAACATTGCGTTTTCAATCTTTGGAGCACAAAAGGGGGCTGGGGCCGGCAGTGTTATTTTTGAGTCGACGCTCGGAATTGCATTCAAGATAAAGACATCACAGATGCGACCCATTGAATCACAAAGGGGAATTTCTCGAACGCCGGATTCATGACAGATGGCAAAGAGTTCATCGGGTGAATGATTTATGCTCCCAACAACGGGGTTGGGATTAAATCGATCGCCAATTGGCATCTCTAGTGAATAATTGACGAGTAAAAGTCGTCGGACATCGCTGTCTGTGACTATTCCAATGAGCTTGTTTTCGTGATCTGCAACGACGCAACCCATAAGGCATCCAGAATCGTCGATAGCTCGCAAAGCATCTCGGATTGTTGCTTGCGGTGTTATGAGCGAGGATTTCCATGTGGGAGAATATTTGTTGATGGATGCTGTCATATAGAGCTCACCGCCTCCAAGACGATAGAACAAATCTTTTCGATGGTTTTATCTTCGAGCTGGGGGCTTGATGGAACCGATAAGGTGCACTCGTGCATTGCTGTTGCATGGGGGAATGCTTTCATCGGCTGGGGTGATTGCCTACAGGCAGCTTGTTTGTGATTCAGTTCCCATAATGGCCGTGCCTGAATTTTGTCGCTGATGAGTGCGCAAAGAGCTGCTTCGCGCTGCGTTTCGGTCTGAAAAACCAAATTGACGAGCCAATTATTAGAGATGCAATTTGACTCTTCGTGAACCGATATTTTCTTGGAAACAGCAAGACAATTCTTGTAGATTTCGGCAATTTTATTTTTGCGAGTCAGCCTGCCGGGAAGCTTTTGCAACTGTGAGCATCCAAGAGCTGCAAGAATATTGACCAGGCGGTAATTGTACCCGACCTCATCGTGATGGAAGCGCAAACCATCGGTTTTCGCTGTGGTGCTAAGATGTTTGGCTCGGGTCGCAAACTCTTTGTCGTCGGTGACAATCATTCCGCCACCACCGGTGGTGAGAATTTTGTTTCCATTAAAGCTGAAGGCCGCTGCGATTCCGTGATACCCAAGGTGTTTTTTTTCAGTCTTTGAAAAACAACCGAGGGCTTCTGCCGCATCTTCGACCAACGCAACATGAAGTGTAGAGCAAATGGCCTGGAGCTCTTCGAGCCGTGTGCTCCAGCCCATGATGTGCGCAGGCATCACAGCTAGGAGTGGGCGATTTGTCGTTTTTGACTTCCATAATTTTACTGAGTGATGCCACGAGTAGTGCTCTTTAATAAGAGTTTCGACGGACGTTGGGCATAAATTGAGACTATTTGGTGCACAGTCGACAAAAATAGGATGTCCTCCCGCATGAACCACCGCGTTTGGAGTGGCAATAAATGAGAGAGTCGGAACAATAACGTCGAAGGGCTCCGAGACATTCTGGGTTCGAGCGAGAGTTGTCAAAATGAGCTGAAGCGCAATTGTTCCGTTGCACACCGAAACAGCATATTTCATTCCAGTGTATTCTGCGAACTCTCGCTCAAATCGCTCGACAAAGGGGCCGCCGGTGGAAACCCAGCTTGATCGGAGTGTTTCAAGAACAAGTTGTTCATCGGTTGCGTCAAATTCTGGCTCATGTAGTGAAATGTTCATAATTGTTTCCATATTGAGCAAACTGTTAATGGTTTGCTCATACCACAAAAGTGGGAAGCCTTGAAGGGGACTGGGATGTTGATTTTGGTAAAAAATCAACGTCGAACTCTATTTCGAGAAAGCTGTTTTGCAATCTGTGCGAAAAAGAATTCGCTATTTTAAAAAAATTTCGTGCCGGTGTTTCGTGAAGAAGGAGCGGAGCAGGTGAATGACGATTGCCGCTCCAAATCCCAAAAATGTCCCAAAGACTGCTAATTTTAGGGAGAGCCGCGAAAGAATATTTGTAAAGGAAGATTTTGGAAATTCAGGGACTGCAGAGTGTAGCTTAAAGCGAGGGATCATTTTCTCGGCTCCCCAAAGCGGGTTCCAAAGGCGCTTTTCGCTCATGATCTGGACGTTGGAAAACTCCTTTGAGACAGCAATGAGTGGCTCAAGTTTAAGAGAGTTTAGAAGTAAGCGTTCCCGCAGGTAGCGTATTTGCTCAAAAATTTTCTCTTGATCTTTGTGTGCAATGGCACCGCTGTCGGTCGCTGCCGCAAAGAGCAGCAATATGCGGTTCGAATCACTTTCGAGGGGGGGGGCGTTGTTGGTTTGATTATCACTGGCTATTCGCTCCTTGGGGAGAATGGCATCAATATCCCTTCGCGTGCCGGAAGTGAGACTCTGTATGAGGTTGATTTCTAATTTCGCGAATTCGACTTCTAGGTTCAGGCGTTCGCGAAAAAGATCGCGCACTCGTCCGCCTTCGGAGGCATAAAAGCTTTTGCGTTTTGTTTCGACTCTACTCGAGAGCTCCGTAGCCGCATCCATTTCCATTTTTGCTACGGAGTCGTTGAAAATTTGAACAAACTGATTGGCAAAATCTTCGATAAATTTATTGGGGTAAGAGCGGTTGAGTTCATCAGGCAGGCGAATCACGAGGAGATAATCGTTCGCTCCGCTTCCCGCTTTTAGTGAGATGGGGCGGTTTTCGACGTTCGAAGAGGTTTGTCGGGACAAAAGCGTAGGTGGAGTAGGGCGTTTTACTTGGGCGAATTGTGGCTCAAGATTCAAGAGTTTTTCGAGAGCAATTTTTGATAAAGTTTCGGAACTCAACGCGGCATTGAAGTTTCGGACGACTTCTTCACCAGTGACAGGGACGTGGAGGCTGCGCGAATCGATCGACAAAAGGTATTGCGTTTCTGGGTCTCGTTGTTCGGACAATGCCTGAAAGAGTCCGATGGCGAATCCCGCGAGAACTCCTAGTGCGATAAGGTATCTTCCTTTCCAAACGAACCGAAGCAGTGAAACAAGTTCGATGGTTTCGGCGCTCGACGAACTTGTTGGAGCCCTGAATTCCTGAATATTATTATTGTCGTTCATAAGATACTCCGAGTTTAGTGCCTCAATTTTGCGCAGCGTTGGCATTGATGTGTCATTGAGCGGAGTCTGAAAAGGTGACGTTAGAAGGCGGCTCAGGCCTGGGCGGAGAGAAGCGAACCCCCACTCGGCCAAACCAAAAATACGCCTGTCTGTATTCTGTTGGCGCATCAACAATTGGGCGATGTGGTCCGACATGAAGCCCATGTATGGAAATTTCTTGGCCGAGAATTGAGGTTTGATAGTCCCTGCCGGTTCCCTCGCCGCGTGACCACGTGGAGAGATCGTCTTTTTCAACTGATCCGACGATTCCAATGATTTGGTCTTTTTTGATTTCGATATTCACGTCGATCCAGGAACTTCTTTTTACACCTGTTTTGTAAAAGAGAACTTTGCGGGCCGATCGCCAAGCCCTATCGGGTGGTGCGTCGAGAAGGAGAACTTCGTACGACTTTTTTCCGAGCGTCGGACAGAGCGAACGCAGTCCGGTTATCAGCATGTCTGTCGGCGAAGTGAACCAAAATCCCCCCGCGCCTCTGGTGTCCTGCAGACCAAGTTTATGCGGGCCGACGTCCAGCATGTAGCTCGCGCGCAGCCCTGGAATAAGGTCCTGAACTCGATAAAACAGGGTATTATCTCGCACGAATTCGCAACGTGGAAGCAGGAATATTGATATAATAAAGATGTACCTGACGCAAAATTTTCGAAGGATGGCGCTGGCGGGCACTTGAGGGCCTCCAAGGGTGTTGAGAGTTTGAAAACAGAGATTACAGCATCGGGTGGGCTCCGTGCAATTTTCAGGACTCGATGATAAGAAAATTTTGGAAGGGCGTTCGAATGAGTGCCTCTCCGGTAAACGTGGAAAATGTTGTTCGGTGCGGACAGTTGCGTATTCTTTAACTTTTTGCGAGACTCTTCCATATTCTATGAATCATGGTTTGCTCCGTCTTGAACCCGAGTTCTTTGAGATCTGTAGGATGTGATTGGGGAGATATGCATGATTAGAGCGCTCTTGTGTACTAGCTATGTTGCATATATCCTTTCGGCTGTGCGCTTTATGCGGCAGAGTCCCGTGAGCCTTGAGTTGTTGTATGGAATAAGGGCGACCATGTATGTTTCGTCCATCATTCTTTTGTTTGTTCAATATGGTAACAGCAAAGCTCATCGCATCCCGATAGCTCCCTTTATTATGATGCTTTTGCTTGTCCCATTTTTAACACTGGATGCTCGCCTCCATTATGTTGAGCTGGTGGTAGCTGTTTCTACAGCAGTGCTGTGTTTGCAGAAAGCTGGAGAAAAAGCACTTGTCTCTGCGGCAAAATATGGAGTTGTGACGGTGATTCTTGTTGCCTTATTGGCCAAGTTTGAACTGATTCCCAACGCAGTTATTGAAGGTAAAAAACTTTTTGACTTTCGGATCAAGAATTGCCTCGGTTTCGATAATCCGAATAATTCTTTTTATTTCTTATTTTCGAGTGCGTATGTGTTTTTTGCCTTGAAAAAGAGAAATGCCCTAATTTTGACAAGTTTTGCGATGCTTTTGATGCTTCCTGAAGTTCAAAATAAGACCTACACTATAGTGCTCACCATTCTTCTGGTTTTGCCTCCCATTGTGCGAAAACTTTCGTGCGAAAAACTTTCTATTTGGGCCATGTTTTTGGGAAGCTATTTTGTTGGCGTTGTTTCGGTTCTCATACCCAATCTGATTTTCGGCAGAATTCTGCCAGTTCTGGGGGTTTCTATTCCGATATTGGACAGGATCACATCTCTGCGAGCTTCAAAGCTTGTTCGATATGCAGAGCATCGATCCCTTTTTTCGTTAGCGTTTGGAGGGAAGCCTAATCCCGGCGATTCTTTTTTTCTTTTCATGGTTGAATCGCTAGGATTGCCAATTCTCATGGTCTTCTTTTTTGTTTCTTACAAAGCAATATTAAGTCTTTTTGCCGAAAAGAAGGTCGAACACGCTTACGCAATTGCGGTTATGCCGCTCCTTGGGCTCATGGAAGCTCCCGTTTCCGGACATTCACTCATGATTGTTTGTTACTTTTATATTGTTTTGCAGGCTTTCCGGCCCGTTTTTGTGCGAATTTCTGCGGTGCATGAGGGAGCTCATCCAATGCGCGTTCAAAAAGCCGGGTAGGAACGCCACGAAAGTCACCTTCTTTTTCTTCTGAGAGGTTACATGTCTGTCTGTTGTTGCCGTCGGATTCGTCGAATGGGCATTCAAGTTGTTTCGCTGTCTTGGTTCACCTTTTTTCCGCTAGCGTTTGCGAGTTCGTTGCCTATTAGAAATGAGACGAAAGCGAGCCTCTCGCCTGTGTGCGGACTTCAGGGAAAAATCTCCACGAGAATTGCAGATTGTCACTCGATGTTTCTGAGTCAAAATGATTCAAAGGGGCGCGTCACATGGTCGCTGGTAACCTCTGTGCCTGAGAAGTCGGACTCCAATAAGCGCTTTGAGCCAAAGAAAATATTTCAGGTTTGGCGGGACAATATTTCGGGTCTTTTTTGGAGCGATATGCTTGAGGATAATGAAAGCTGGTGCGAAGCTGCTGGGAGGATTTCTGAAAAAGGTATTTGCTCAAATGATTCGAAAATTTCGTTGTGCGAAGAGAAGCCTGGTTTTTTAACCCCCAAAAAGTTCGCAGCGAAAAAAGGATTTCTCAGTCATGTGAAGTGGCGACTCCCCACTAAGGAGGATTGGGAAAGTGCCGAAAAGCACGGTGTGCGAGAAGTTCTTCCGAATTTGCCCCGTTGGTTCTGGGCTGAAACAGACTTTGCGCGGCACGTTGATTTTGCTTGGCAATTCAATGC
>CAIZES010000041.1 GCA_903932045.1 uncultured Silvanigrella sp.
ACTTGGCGCAAGTATCGGCATCCTATTGTCTTGCGCTCAAAAGGAATTCACAGATTCCAACTTAGAGCATGTGTTCGGTGACACCTTTACGCAGCGCACCAAGGCACTCAGTCACTGTCATGAAGAAGCCAAAAAGAACGAAAACCCTGCATCACAAACAACAAAGGCCTATCTTGAAAAACTCATTGACTTCGTCATTGATCGCAATAATCAATCATCAAATGTGTTCACGGGGTACCTATCGCGCAACACCTTTTGCGTAACTATCCTGAACAGCAAGGAAGACAATGCCTGGGCATCGGTTGACTCCGGCCTTATCAGCGTGAACGCGGGCATCTTTGCCACAGTTGAAAGTGACGCAATGCTTGCGGGAGTTCTTGCTCACGAACTTGCTCACATTACACTCAATCACACCGGCACTGCGCCCGAAGCAACATTTTCTGGAAGGCTGAGCACCACTGAGCAAGCAGTGTTCAAAAATGCCAATGCACAAATGACTTCTGCGCATGAAATAATATTCAAAATCGATGGTGAAATGAAAAAAATATTTGAGATTGATGACAGCGATTACTCAGGAGAAATCACCAAAGGAACAAGCATTCGCATCCAACAAGAAATTGACGAAGCTATTTTACAAGCAAAGTGTGAAGAGCGTTGCGCCGAATTTTCCCAGCTTGGTTTTGCCCTTACTCAGCAACTGAAATCCTTCGAGGATTTTCAACAAATACGAAGAAACCTTATTAAAAAGCACTATAATGCTGAAGAAATTGCCAATAAAATAGAATCTGACGCCGACGAAGTCGGGTTAGAGTTTATTGCCCGGGCCGACATCAATCCCAATGCCTACTATCGCTTTGACCTGCTCTTAGCGCGAGAGTATGACAAACTCTCTTCTTGTAGCGGCTTGTTTAAACGCGGAAGAATGAGTCATCCGGCAAATTGCTGGAGATTTCAAAACGACATTTCCGAACTTAAAAAACATCGAAAGAATTACTCAAGGTTTTTCAAACACAGACAGGTTTCATTTATCAGCAATCCCAGTCTTGAAGACGCAAAACGTGAAATAGCTGCCGTGGTTGATTCCATCTGCGATAACGAAAGTTTCACCAAATGCATCGAAAATGGTGGCGACTACACATGCTACACCAAGTATTCTGCATGCAAGATATCAGATATCATTTGTAACGAAGATGCTCTGGAAAATTGCCTGAACGGTAAAGGAGGTAACGCTTGCTATGCCAAACTCAACTGCAGTCGGGAGAACAGGATTTCATCAGGTTATGAGTGAAAATTCTGTTGTCACTTTCCTCGTTTCCTCGCTGCCTCGCAGCCTCGCAGCCTCGCTGCCTACGAATTCGATAGCATTTTATCACAGGCAATACTTAAAACACTATCGATTGAAAAATCGAGTTTCCAAGTGCGCAAATCAAAATGAACAAACCCAAGATGACCACCAAACCGACTTGCGTGAAGATGAATATTGGGATTGCGCACTCGCAACAGAATGTCGTAGGTTCCGGTTGCTATCGGATCATCCTTGGCACAAAATATTTCGGTTGGAAGTGCAATTTGATTCAAAACATCCATGCTTGAAGCCAGATTGTAATACTCATCCACTTTTGAAAGTCCAAGTGCTGGAACAAGAAAAAATTCATCAAACTCGGCCACTCCTTTGGCTCTACTTGCAGCTTTCCTCAGTGCATCATCAATGTTCTCAAGCTTTTTTATGTAGCGTTCTATCTTTTTCATGAAGACTTTATCGAAAATACCAAACATGGGTTTGTGCATGGTACGACTCGATGTTGCCAGATCAACCACAGGACTGATTGCAGCAACCCCAACACAACCCAGACTTTTCAGATCATCTGAATACGGTTTCATGCCAGCAATTTTCATAACCATATTGCCCGAGAGCGAATGGCTAATCAGAATCCATTTCTGACACGGCTCCATTTGTTGCAGGTGTGCAAGTGCATCTCTCAAATCGGCACCGCGAAAACCATGATAAAAGCCAACGGCTTTGCCCCTTCCGGACCCAGTATTCCGATGGTTTAACCGAAATACCTTGAAACCATTTTTTGCTAGGTAACGCGACTGCCGCACAATGGAGGGATCGTGACAAGAGCTACCAAGGCCATGCACCAAGAGAATATTGGCCTTGATGTCCATATTGCGCAAAAAATCTATTTCACCTGTTAATATGCTATTGTCAGCTAACGGAACTTGGAAAAATTCGGACGTCATTGATTCCATTCGTCGAGAAGAAAGTCGATCGCCAATAATTGTTGAGAGAGAACCTCCGTGAATTGGGATCTTGCTCATCCACGAAATCATGCCCCAGGCCTCCTCTATTTTGACTCAGTGCCAAAATGGACTCTTTCACAGCATTCTCGAGAGTTCACGGCATTCTCGAGAGTTCACAGCATTCTCGAGAGTTCACAAAAATTTCACCTAGCAATGTTTCTTCTGCCCAGCTTTTTATCGAACTTTTTCACCATTTCCAATTCTACTTCTTTAATATAATGAACCGCTTTCTGGTACATAGGGTTCAGTTTGACACACCGTTTAAAAGCCCTCAAAGCGGCAGCATCATCATTCATTTTGCGCAAAGCCAAACCCATATTAAATTGAACTAGGCACTTGAGCTGAGATGTGACAGTGGCATTCATTGCCATC
The DNA here is from genome assembly GCA_903932045.1 of uncultured Silvanigrella sp. Lineage (GTDB taxonomy): Bacteria > Bdellovibrionota_B > Oligoflexia > Silvanigrellales > Silvanigrellaceae > CAIZES01. The sequence goes on from CAIZES010000041.1 coordinate 2,677, forward strand.
TCATAAAGAGACATAGCGTCATCAAAGTTGTTCTTACGAACTTTTGCTATCGCTGCATTGTTAAAGAAGCCCACCAACTCTTCTTCCGAAAGACTATTTTCGAACATATCCACAATCTGCTTTGCATCGCCTTCTTCCAAAGCGACGTCGCCAAGGCCTTCGGCAGCCTCATCGTTTGTCGGATCAATTTTCAGAGCTTCCACAAGCACAGCTTTCGCGCTGTCGCGATCGCCGTTTGCCAAATAAGCTTTGCCCAAACCGGCAAGACGATCGGAATTGTGCGGACTCAAAATATTTGCCGATTCAAGAATTTTAACACCTTGAGCAAAATCCCCGATTTTCATGTAGCAACGTGACAATAAATTCATGGCCCGAACATTGGCAGCATCAACCTTCAATAAGCCAGTGGCAATTTGCTCTGCTTCAGAATATTCATTTCGTCGTGTGCAAAGATTTCCATACTCAAGCTTAACTGAGGGATCGTGGGAAAAATTCACGTAAGCTTCTTCCACAGCCTTATCAATTTCAAGCTGATCATACTCCTTAGGATTGTGGCGCATTCTTGCCACTCGTTTTTGAAGAGGTGTTGTTGTTGCTTCACCTGCCATTGCTATTTTCACTTCTTCCAAAATATTAACTTGCGCAGAAGCAATAGTGAGAACCCGCCTGATAAAGTAGTCGGTGGCAATTGCTGCTATCTGTGGGGTGATTTCTTTGACGACAATGATACGACAAATGCCACCGAAATCCTCAGTTTTCAATATAGTCTGATGAAACATAATAGATTGGCTCAATTCAATGGAGCTCCAATCCTGAATAAACACCCTGGGCGTGGTTTTCGATAAAAACAGCAGCGCTTCTTGAGTGGAAGACACGAAACTCACTCTAAATCCAGCCTTTTCGAGGGGACGATACAAATTGCGCACCGTTCCCTGCGTTCGGGACATTAGAACAAGAATAGTAGATTCATCGGAAACAAGTTTCATTGTCATATTCTATTACCTATGCTCAATATTTCCCATGCTCAATATTGCTAATCCGACCCAAACAAAAGTTCACATGTTTTGTTTATTTTAACGCGAATAAAGATAAGACTTCAAGCTCTCTAATAAAAGAGTTTTGGTGTTGTCGAAAACTCGAGATAGGCAAAAATTTCCGACGCACTCCAATGCGTTTTCTGTTTATCCTTAAATTGGAATGCCCATCATTTTGAAGCACCAAGAAGAGGTCCTTGGCACTTCAATATGATAATCGGCACAATATCAGATGCATTTCATCTTTTTGAACATACTTATTCGGAAAGTCTGTTTAACATGCGTATTTTCTTAACCATTCTAATAATTACACTCGGTGCATCATGTGGAAAAAAGTAAGCAAATTCCACTTGTGGCTCTAGCACAACTCCAAATGATGCATCGTGTGCCACAGGTAAAACGGACAGTCGCGCCTCGCTCACGGTTTGCAAACTCCCCACTGGAACAGACGAGCAAGTAGCGCTCGGATTTCCGCGCAATCCCAATCGAGTGCCTTCCACGGGAAATGTTAAAATCAAGGTCATCATGACCGACTTTTCGGATACACCCGCCACAATCACTCCCGATGATGCCTTTGCAAAAATATCAGGTGCCACAGCAACGTACAGCGAGATTTCCTATGGCCGACTCAATTATCAATTATCACCTGTTAAACATTGGTATCGGATGAGCCAGCCCAGTACGTCGTATAATTTTAGCACCTATGCAACGCATAAGGCTTACATTAGCGAGGCTATGCAACTCGCCGCAGCCGACGTAAACTTTTCATCTTCAGAATCCGTTGTTGTGCTTACAAATCCCGATGCTACCGCTTTTCCCGCCGGACCCACCTTTGTAGTGTACCCGGGCTCAGGAATTACAGCTAATGGACACGAATTTCTCAATGCCATAACCTCCGGCCACGACCTAAATACTTGGAATTCAATCTGGCTTAATCATGAAGGTGGGCATAGCTTGGGCCTTGTGGATCTCTATGCCTATCAAAAGACAGATCCTTCAAAACCTTGGTCGGATAGTTGTGCGTGAATCCTTTTCGCGATGGTACGACGTCGCAAAAGCTTACCCCCATTAGCGATAGTGGGGGAGTTAAGGCATTTGTCGCACCCCTTGGACAATACAAGGCGCTGGTGATTGAATCACGCAGGCCAAAGGGAATCGATAAAAACCTTAAAAAATCGGGTGCGCTTGCATACGTTGTTGATACGTCCATAAAAAGTGGATACGGCCCAATTCAGGTTTATCCAACACAGACAACCGAGGACCCTTATTTGATAAACTCGGTGCGAGCTGCAAACGAATCTGTCACTATCGAAGGGCTAAAAGTGGAAGTGACTTCATCCGATGACATTGGTGATGTCGTTAAAATTTCAGTAAGTAACTGAAAATGACGTCCCACGCGTCCAGAGTCGTCGCAACACTGAAATTTACAACAACGTTTGACAACCTAAAGCTCCAATGCTTCAATTGTTCTCAGAGTTCAAAGCAGGAAAGGAAAAAGTATGAAAGTCGCACTTGTGATGTTGTCGGCAAGTTGTATTTTGGCGGGTTGCGCAACTGCAACTTTGGTTGAATCGGAACCAGGAAAACGCATTGTTATTTCCATAAATCCACAAGACAGCGCAGAAGCTCGATCCAAAGCTGCGTCCATGGCACAAGGCGAATGCGGCAGTAAGAAAGCTGTTCTTGCAAAACAAGGCCGCGTTGCAGTTGGAACTCACACGCAAGGAGAGTCCAACGAGTCGCCGCAAAAGAATCAAACCTTTAATGTGCTCTCAGGAAAAATGTTGTCTAGCTCTTCCAAAAAAACAGAAAGCTCATCAAACACTGTGAATACTTATGAATGGCAACTTGTTTACGAGTGCAGCTAATACAACAACACAACAAATCTGACAATATTGCACATCAGGCGGCCCAGGCAGCCGCATAGGTTATATAAGTGCTGCCTTTATGGTTTTGATAATTTGCCTGCTTGCCCAAGACTTTTGGGCGTCGGGCCGGTAAACCAAGCAAATTTTATCGGCAACTCCAGGCAGACCAATATTTAACATTTTTAGCTTTTGAGCTCTAAGTCACACACAACCCCGTCAGCAGAGTCGAGCGTTTGCGTTGAAGATGGAGCGCTTGCAGTTCAAAACGAGACATCATCATCAGACAGTTCGCTTAAAACAATATCAGGGTGCCTTACGGGATTTACCACTATGCCAAAGTCCACTTCGAAGCTAATCACTTTCTCAGTAATCTTGCGCGACAAATCGTGAACCAACTGAATCTTGAGCTCGGGATAGTTTTGAAGCAAGCGGGGTAAAAAAAGGTTTAGAGAGGACATAGCAACCGCCGGATGACAACCTAAAACATACTTTCCACTAACAATGGTCTCTCTGCGGTGAACCCGAGCTCGCAGCCTTTCCCAATCGGACAAAAAAACGCGCCCTTGCTGAAAAAGCTCTTTACCCGCTTTTGTGAGCTGCACGCTACTTTCTCTTCATCAAGGGAATTTGCGATTCGCAAAAAATCGCCACACACAGCGATTGTTTGCCCAATTGCTCATTATACCATTCCCCGCATATCAAAAAAATAATCTCCGCAATTAAGAAGCAAGAACCCATTACGTTCGTGCTGCTGGCGTTTCCTGGAAAGTCGTCAAATCAAAAAAAGTATTGAGTCCTTTGCCCGACCTTGGCGAAGAAATTGCACTTAGATTTCTCAACAATATGTGCAAAGGCATCAATAAAATCTACCCAATTGGTTCAAAAATCATATTATGTTGTGATGGGAGGGTTTTTAGCGATGTCGTAGGTATGAAAAAAAACGATGTCACTTCATACCAACAAAAATTGAGCCTGATGATCGAAAGAATCGATGCCAAAAATATCTCAATCTTTAATTTAGATGATGTCTGGCCAAACGACAATTTCAATCTTATGCGCCTGCGCTTAATGGAAATTTTTGGTCTGCCTTTGAACCATTTAAAGGAGCAGATTCGCGATGGTTCAAACGCATCCACAAACAAAGAGGATTCAGAATTGTTTCAGATGTACCTTGGAATCACGCGTTTTTGAGTTGAAGATGCCACTTTTCCCGAACAGACCAAAACGCGCGCTGCGATTCAAAAAGAATGCAAAGAGAGAGCCTACGAGGTCATTCCGAGAAGCAATGCCTGGAGTGAGCTCCTTGCCCAGCAATTTCCCAACGCTGTATAAAATGGAAGGCGCAATCTACTCACCAAGCTCAACAGCCAGCTCAACAGTATTTACAACGCCCTTGCCCAAAAACATTGGCTCAGCATAGCGAACCGATACATCATACCCGTCGGCTGGTCGCAAAAACGAACGCCCCGCTGCTTGATTTGTTGCAAACGAAGAACCTGCATCATCAAGGACTGCATTCAACCATTCCTCATGTTTTTGCGCATCCGCCTGAACGCGAATGGCCTGAACGGTTTCAGATGAAGCACTGCCAAAAACCTGAAGTTCAACACGGGAAATAGCACCGTTTTTAGCTTGTGCCACATAAAGCGTTCGGACCCCAGTTTCGGGATTCGCAAAAACTGTTTTGTGAAAGGCAAAGCCTGCATGCCTAAAACGTTTTAATATTTCACGCGACGACACATTGGAAAAGTCGGCGTAAACAAGAAATGAAAGCAGCTCCCGCTCGGCTTCTAGCCGCATAGAAACTGAGGCAAGAGTTCCCTCTTGAGAATTGCCAACAGCAGTGTTCTCAGACGCCGCTATGTTTTCAGACGCAAAAGTGTTCTCCAGGGCAGCAGTGTTCTCAGAAGCAAAAATCATCTTCAGAGTTGATTTGCCAATATTCGCGCGCAACGCTTTCAAAAACGCAGTTGGATCTTTCAGGTCAGAACGTCGTTGATAAGGTAAATGAGTACGAACGGTAAGAGGACCCTTTGCTTCACCACTGTACATTTCAAAATGCAGCATTTCGTTGCCAGAGTTCAGCGGCCCACCAACAAAACCCAACGTTGCACCTTTCTGGACCCGATCTCCCGGTTTTAAACCAAGCTTACCAAGACTTTTAACATCCACTTCAGAATAGCGAATCACCGAAGTACCCTTGACTTCAATTGCCCAGGTCTGCTCGTAAAAATTATAAAAGTCGAGAATAAGTCCATCTTCAACTGCACGAATGGGAGTTCCTCGTGGCCTATCAAGGTCACAACCCGCATGTTTGCGGTTGGCTGCGCGATAGGCCCCAAATGCGCCGCCGCCTCCGTAAGCTTCATCACATATCGCTACATCGGCCGTACGAAATGGAAACACCCGTCCTGCAGGATCAAGCACTTCGGTTAAGAGCGCAAGAGCACCCAACGTAGGTAAAACTGCCATATCAAACCTCCTTTAACAGGTTGCCCGCTGAAACAATCAGCGAACTCCTTTATTGTGGAAGCGATCCATTCCTGCACTCAATCACTTTCACCGGTTTCTGACTGCGGAAAATTTTTCCGACACTAGAAAAGATTGTGTGAAAAACAAATTTGGAATAAGCCAAGAAACTGGAAAAGGAAAACGGAAATCGTTCCGCAACCAATGACGCACAGCATCACAAAGTATGAGAATAAACAAAAAAAGAAAATAAGAAATTAAGAAATAACATGAACAAGAATTTGCAAGCAGACGAATTTCAATACTCCAAACTTCTAAAAGCATGGTTTCCGCTTACGCTACAATGGCTTTTGATGTCTCTCGAAGGCCCCATTGTTGCTTCGTTTATCACTAAATTCTCTGGACAGGAGTTCAACCTGGCAGCTCATGGAATCGCATTTTCCATTGGTCTTATTGTTGAAGCCCCCATCATGATGATGCTCAGCGCATCAAATGCCCTCGTAAGAGGAAAACAAAACTACGGCAACCTGCTAAAGCTCAATATCATTTTGTGCGCAGCGCTCACGCTTGTGATGCTGGGCGTTCAAATTCCTTCTGTTTTCAACTTCATTTCATACATTTTCAACATCAACCCTCTTATTCACGAACGCACAAAAATTGCGGCGTCATGTCTTATTTTATGGCCAGCAGCCATAGGAATTCGTCGCTTTTTCCACGGGATATTAACTTTTCAGGGCAAAACCAAATACCTTGCGTACGGCACAGGAGTTCGATTAACATCCGTTGTACTTATTGCCCTCTTCTTTTCCAAAGTGCCCATGCTTCCCCCCGCCGCACTGGGAACGGGTGCCATTGGGTTGAGCGTGGTAACAGAAATGATGTACACATTCATCATTTCAAAACCCTTTGTTCACATCATCAAAAATACCGCCGATACAAATACAATTTTAACTCTAAAGGAAATGGCATCGTATTATTTTCCGCTCATTGTGATGTCGTTTATCAGCGTCAGCGTCATGCCAATTGTTGCAATGTTTATTGGATATCTGCCCTTTCCCATAGAATCGCTTGCAACATACCCTCTCCTCAGCAATTTTTCGTTTGCACTCAGTTCACCCGCCATTGCACTTCAGGAACTTCTTATCACAGCATTCACAAAACACCCTTCATCTGAAAAACAGTTTCGGAAATTGGTTTGGTGGACAATCGGTATTTCCACAGTTGTTGCATATGCAATAGCGCTAACTCCACTCAGCACGTTTTGGTTTAAAAACGGAGCGGGTCTTTCTCACTCTCTGATGCAATTCATTCCCATCCCACTTTTAATTGTTGCTATTTTGCCAGCCGGAAATGCATGGCTTGCATACGCTCGTGCAAAATTATTAACACTGCGTCAAAGTAAGTTCGTAGGCACTCTAGCAGCAATTGAACTCGGCGGAATTTTATTCGGATTCACAATTGGAGTCGCCACTCACAAAATGCATTCCCTTAGCGGCGTTCTTATTGCAGCTTTGTCTTTGCTAAACGGGAAATTCCTTGCGATATTATTTTACACTCAAAAAGGAGAAAACCATGTCCACGCAAAAATTTATCGTTCAAGTTCACGGCGGTGCCTGGGATATCCCAAAAAGCCTAATTGAACCCCATCGCAAAGGAGTTATGGCAGCCCGAGCAAAAAGCTTGGAAGTTCTGGGGCAAGGATGCCATCCCTTGAATGCCGTTGCCGAAACTTTAGCTGTTATGGAAAACGATCCCACGTTCGACGCCGGTCACGGTAGCTTCCTCAACGAAAATGGCGAAGTTGAACTCGATGCAGCCATTATGGAAGGCGCAACATTACGCACAGGGTCGGTTTGTTGTTTAAGCAGTTTCGAAAATCCTGGCCGTATTGCCTTGGCAGTTCTGCGCAAAACCGAACATGTTTTATTGGCAGGAAAAGGTGCCGAAATTTTTGCACTCAAGCAAGGATTCCGCAAAGTCGATTCTCGGTCACTCATTCACCCACGCGAAATTCTTGCGTTTGAAGCCTGGGTTGCGGCAGGCAAGCCCGATGCAAAAATATTTTTTGCCAAGCCCGAAAATAATAGCCTCGCAGGCGCAACACCAGAAAAACGAGGAACCGTTGGAGTCACCATTGGGGTGCTCAACAATTCCGGAAAATACAATCTTTTTGCAGGCACAAGTACAGGCGGAACACCGGGAAAAATGGCTGGACGCGTAGGCGACGTTCCTTTGGTTGGCTGCGGTTTTTATGCCGACAACGAAGGTGCTGCCGTAAGCTGCACCGGATGGGGAGAAGGGCTTGCACGCATTGTTGCGGCAAAAAGCGTGAGCGATTTGTGTCGCGCAGGTCAACACCCACAACAAGCCATTGAAGCCGTACTTCGCGACATGTACCGGCGCACAGGCGGACGTGGCGGCCTCATTGCAGTGGATTTCCTAGGTCGAACAGGCGCTGGATACTCCACACCAGAAATGGCTTTCTCGGGCGAAACAGCTTTACCCACTTCCGTTCTCATTTAAGAACTATATCAGGTGTTTCCCACGAATGATGGAGTAAAGTACGGAGTTGTTCTTTAAACATAGTAAAAACATGTAAATTATTTTCATCACAGCTTGAAAAATATGAATAATGTGATATTTTAACACACAAGTGTGCGCGCACGTTGTTTATCTACATGTTATTTATTTGTTTTTGGTGAAAAATGCTTGTCGCTTCCGTGCCTAACTGTATTAGAATAATTGCAAATGGCGCAAAAGATTTATGCGATGCAGACTTCACATACAGAAACTTATTGCATCTGATGTGTATTTTGTTTTTTGGCTTAGATTCGTTCAGCGAAGCTGTGAGATCTCTCATTTTTGTGCAGTCGGTATCGACTCTTTCTAGAGGAGCCGCAAGAATTCCTCGTGAAGCGCTACTCCGGCGATGTCGCAACAGAGTTGCTTTGATGCTTGCGGAATCCGATTCGCCAGAGCAACGATTTGTGCTCATTACGGACGATACTTTGGTTCGTAAATTTGGCGCTAGTCCAGACAATTGCTATTGGTTTGATCACTGCATCAACGCTACGATGAAGGGAAGAAATTATCTCGTCTTGGTTGTGTTCGACACTTTTACTGGGCAGTGTTTTCCGGTTGGCGCTGCACTTCTAAAAGGAACAAAGCACGAGAAATATAAAGCACGCATTGAGGTCCTTAAGGAGCAACTCCTGATCTTAAAATCCTCTGGGCTGGGAAAAATTCCACTCACCGCAGACTCATGGTTCGCTGACAAAGCTTTTTTCAAATGGCTGGATGACAGCGGTTTTGTATTTGAGATTGAAGTTAAGACGAATAGAAAAATTACATATCTTGACAAAAAAGTGCTGGGAAAAGTTGGCGAAAAGAGAAAAATTTTATATCCATCAATAAGCGATGTCGCTTGTAGCCTGAAGCGTAACACTACCTACTCCGGCGGTGCGCCTAAACAGATTGCAAGCGGCGTCGTGCGCTTGTTCGGATCTAATTTGCGTCTCAAATTTGCGTCAGTTTGGAACAACAACGATTCTCTCAAAGATAAACCATTTGCTATCTATGTAACAAATAAAACCACTATCTGCCCAAGCAAAATATGGGCGCTGTCGAGATTTCGATGGGCTATTGAGTGTCATTTTAGGAAATCAAAGCAAAATTTTTCGTTTGATGCTTTTCCAACGCACACATCTGAATGCGCCTTTGGCCTAATTGTTTTGGGAATGTTTCTAATTTGTTCTCTGGAATTACAGAGAATTGATACGAGCGCTCGTCCTCTAGGTAAGAGCGAAAGAAGAAAAAAATACTCACCACTCTGCACTTGGGTTAAAAAAATGATTGCGGAAGCGGAGGATTCCACTTTTAAGCGAGCGGTGTTATCGCCAATGAAGAGACAATCTCTCCTAAATCACCTGAATGGTAGAAAAAGTTCAGAATATGCCTGTCTGAAGCCTCGGGATAAAATATCTAGGACGAAAACCATTGAAAAAGAAGGAGAACTTAGGAAGGAAGCTGCTTAATCTTGGGAAACGCCTACT